>JAHBVC010000001.1:1269891-1587364 GCA_019637755.1 Anaerolineales bacterium | reverse complement strand
TATCCTGCAATTATTCTTTTTACTTCAGAGCCCTCAATGGGGATTGAACCCATGACCTCATTCTTACCAAGAATGCGCTCTACCACTGAGCTATGAGGGCTAGCGAGCGGCTGCGCCGCTCGCTTTTGGCAATTGCTTCGCAATTGCCACGCGCTACCGCGGGCTACTCAGTATTTTGAGCGGCTGCACGGTTCGCTTTGGCTTTGCTTTCGCAATTGCCACGCGCTACCGCGGGCTACTCAGTATTTTCGAGCGGCTGCGCCGCTCGCTTTTGGCAATTGCTTCGCAATTGCCACGCGCTACCGCAGGCTGCTCAGTATTTTTGAGCGGCTGCACGGTTCGCCTTGGCTTTGCTTTCGCAATTGCCACGCGCTACCGCGGGCTGCTCTTGTGGGCAGAGAGGGATTCGAACCCCCGAAGGCGTACGCCATCTGATTTACAGTCAGACCCCGTTGGCCACTTGGGTATCTGCCCATGTTTCCGTGCAACGCTAGCATCTTGCCAGCAGGGTGCTTGCGTTGCACGGAAGCCGACGACGGGAATCGAACCCATAACCTACCGCTTACAAGGCGGTTGCTCTGCCGTTGAGCTACGTCGGCGTGATATGTAGTTGTTAAACTCAACCGCGCGCAGGCGCGCAGAGCTTACCAAAAATCACCCTCAAAACCTGCCGAGAGCGCTTGGCAAGAGCGTAAGTTTATCCGCGTTGGCAATCAGAGTCAATGCCTGAGTGTATTTTGCTGGTTAGCCGGTGGCTCCAGCGGTAAAGCCGCGCGCCTGCCACACCAGGTACAACGCCACCGAGCCGGCTACGGCTGCATTCAGCGATTCCACCTGGCCCCGCATCGGCAATTGCAGCAACGCATCACAGGTTTCGCGCACCAAACGGCGCATGCCTTCCCCCTCGCTGCCCACCACCAACGCGATCGGCATATCCAGCTTAAGCCGCCCCAAGGGTTGGGCCTGCGCACCCCCATCCAGACCGATCACCCAGATGTTCTCCTGCTTAAGCTCATCAATGGCCTGTGCAAGATTGTGCTGGGCGATGAGCAAGTGCTCACTGGCCCCCGAGGATGCATTGACCACTGCCGGAGTAACGGTGGCAGTACGTCGCTGCGGAATGATGACGCCATGGACGCCCACGGCTTCGGCGCTGCGCAACAAGGTGCCTAGGTTTTGCGGGTCTTGCAGCGTATCAAGCAGCAAGAAAAAGGGGGGCTCCCCGGCTTGCTGTGGCCTCTGCAGCAATTGGCCAAGATGAGCGTAGGCATACTCCTCTACCTGCAGGGCCACCCCCTGATGATGACCTTCTACCAGGCCATCCAGCTCATGGCGGCGCAGTTTGCGCACCGGCAACTTGGCGACCCGCGCCAACTGCTCGATCTCGCCTAGGCGCGTGCTGGGCTGTAGACCCTCGGCCAAGGCCAGCGCATAAATGCGCCGGCGCCCTGCCCGTAGGGTTTCATAGACGGCATTGCGCCCATACAGCCATTCCTTCACACTACACCCAACGCCAGGCACTGCCGCCGACGCTATCCTCTACGATCACTCCCAGCGTCGCCAGGCGGTCGCGGATCGTATCGCTAAGCTGCCACTGTTTCTGGGCGCGCAGCTGGACGCGTGCCTCCAGCAGCGCAGCGATCAGATTGGCCGGCTGGGGCTCGGCGGCTTGCAACTCGGCTGCGATCGCTGGGTCTACCGCGGCGATCTCGCTTTGCAGCGCGGCCACCAATTCTACGAACGGTGCCGCATCCACTTCGCGCTGGGCGCGCGCCAGGCGCAAGCCCAGCACGCCGCTAAGCTCGCGCAGCACGGCCTGCGCCGGGGCAAGCTGGGCCTCATTGGCATCCGCGTCGCGCGTCTGGTTGATCACGCGCACCAGGTCGAACAAGACCGCCAGCGCCGCCGCGGAGTTAAAGTCATCATCCATAGCCGCCACAAACTTTTCGCTGGCGGCCTGCGCTTCGGCTTGCAGCGTGCTTTCGATCTCCGCCGCCGCACCGCGCGCGCCCGGCAGCGGCGGGTTGAGCCCGCTGCGCAGGCGCTCCAGGCCGCGGCCGGCACTTTCCACCACTTCATCGCTATAGGTGAGTGGACGGCGATAGCTGGTGTTCAAGATCATCATGCGCAGCACATCAGGCTCGTGCTCGCTGACAAAATCTTCGATGGTGATCAGGTTGCCCAGCGATTTAGACATCTTCTCGCCAGAGAGCTGCATCATGCCGTTGTGCATCCAATAGCGCGCAAACGGCTTGCCGCTCAAACTTTCGCTTTGGGCGATCTCGTTTTCGTGATGCGGAAAGATCAGGTCATTGCCGCCACCATGAATATCGATCTGCTCCCCCAAATGGTGGAAGACCATCGCCGAGCACTCGATATGCCAGCCTGGGCGCCCCGGCCCCCACGGGCTATCCCAGGCGGGCTCGCCGGGCTTGGCCGCCTTCCACAGTGCAAAATCCATGGGGTGCTCTTTGCGTTCATCTACATTGATGCGCGCACCGGCGTTCATATCTTCCAGCTTGCGATGCGAGAGCTTGCCGTACTCTTCGTCGCTGTCGACGCGATAGTACACGTCGCCTTCGGCGGGATACGCGTGGCCCGATGCGATCAGGCCGGCGACCATGTCAATGATCGCGGGGATCTCTTCCGTGGCACGCGGGTACACCGTGGCCGGCAGCACATTCAACTGGCGCAAGTGCTCGGCGTATTGTTCAATGTAACGCTCGGCCAGGTGCAAGGGGTCCTCCCCGGCATCATTGGCGCGGATGATGATCTTGTCGTCCACATCGGTATAGTTCATCGCATGGCGCACCTGGTAGCCGCGATACTCAAGGTAACGGCGCACGATGTCAAAGACCAAGCTCGACATGGCGTGCCCGATGTGCGCATTGGCGTACACGGTAGGCCCGCAGACGTACATGCTGACCTGGTTAGGCTGGAGGGTTTCAAACGTCTCGGTTTGGCGGGTGAGTGTGTTGTAGATGCGTAGGGTCATAACTGAGTTACCGGGTCACTTTTGTAATTTGCGGCGGTTGCTGCGCGCCGGAGCTTCGGGTTTGGCGAATACCATGCGGCCTGCAGCCGTCTGCAGCACCTTGGTCACCGAGGCCTGCACAGTGTTGCCCAGGTAGTCGCTGCCATCCTGGATCACCACCATCGTGCCGTCATCCAAATAGCCCACCCCTTGGCGCGGCTCGCGCCCGGCCTGGATCACCTTGACGGTCAACTCTTCGCCAGGCAGAAACACTGCCTTGACGGCATTGGCCAGCTCGTTGATGTTTAGGATCGTCACTCCCTGCAGCTCGGCCACACGGTTGAGGTTGAAATCATTGGTCAGCACGGGCACATGCATCTGGCGCGCCAGGATCACTAGCTTGTCATCTACATTGCGCGTGCCCTCTACATCTACATCACTAATGCGCACGCCCAGCTTGGCATCTTTCTGCAGAGCAGCCACAACCTCAAGGCCGCGGCGGCCACGCTGGCGGCGCAGCTTGTCGCCTGAATCGGCGATGTGCTGCAGCTCGTTGAGCACGAAGCGCGGGATCAGCAGCGCGCCGGGCACAAACCCGGTACGGGCAATATCCACGATGCGGCCGTCAATGATCACGCTGGTATCCATTAGGATGGTGGCCGCATTGGCGCCCTCGGCCCGCGGGCGGCTATCCGCCGTGCCGCGCCCTGAAAAATTCATGAACGAGAGAATATCGTTCTGGCGTGAGATAAACACGGTCACACCAAAATAGCTGATCAAGACCGCGAAAACGATCGGCAAGATCTGGCTAAAGGGCCGTGGCAACAGCGAGAGCGGGAAGGCCAGCAAGCCGGCGATCACCAGACTGATGATCAGCCCAAACAGGCCCGCCAGCAAGGCCCGCGACGAGATTTGCGCCAACACCCGGCGCACGGCCCGCAACGGATGCACGGTGATGTACGGCGTTAGCACCAACCCCACCAGCGCGCCGACCAAGCCAAAGATGCGCGCGAACCATTGCGGGTCCTCGCCCGACAGGTTGGCCAACTCCACGCCGCCATATACGCCCAAGGTGCCGAAGATCAGCATCCCTATCAAGCGCAGAACAAACTGGATACTCATGCAACTCCTATCCTTGCCTAACGCAAACAGCGCTCACCTGGAGCGCTCTTGCCAACCCATGGCAGCAGGGGTAGCCGCCGGCCGGTTTTCAGTTGCCGTTTCTCAATGCTGTTTCGGTAGAGCCAAAATGAGTGCAGGTTGCCGGCCCAGGGTTAACCCGAGGCAAATAAGTGCGAAGAATCAATCGAATGGATGAAACAGCACAGGTATATTAGCATGCCGCTCTGGGGGATGTCAAATTTTGCACTGGCGCGGCCATTTTCCACTAGGGCCACAGAATTTTGGTAGCATACGTACTTGCATGTCCACGCCTGAAGTCATTCAGATCACCGAAGCCAACTTTCCTCTCCAGGTACTGGAGCATTCGCGCCAGCAGGTAGTGGTGCTGAGCTTCTCGGCCGATTGGTGCATTCCCTGCCGCGGGCTGGATCATGCGCTGTGGCAACTGGCCAACGAAGCCGGCCACATCTTTCGCCTGGCGCGCCTGGATGTCGACGCCCAGCCGCGTCTGGCCAAACAACTCGGCGCAGCCAAAGTGCCGGCCGTCAAAGCCTTTCGCAACGGGCAAGTGGTCGCCGAGTTCCAGGGCCACCCTGGTGAAGCGCGCCTGCGCGAGTTCGTGGCGGCCCTCGGCCCCAGCACCCAGGACATAGAAGTAGGCCGCGCCGAGCACTTGCTCGCCCAGCACGAGTGGGACGCGGCCGAAGTAACCTTGCGCCAAGTGCTGGACACCAATCCTGACCATCCCGCTGCGCTGCTCGGGGTAGCCAAAAGCCAGATCGCCCGCGGTGACTTCGCCGGGGCCTTGCCGATCCTGCGCAACTTTCCCGTCAGCAAGCTGTATACCCAGGCCGAACAACTGGCCGCGCTGGCTCAAGCAATGGCGGATGCCGCCAACGGTGAGCTGAGCGAAGACGCACTGAGCCCCATATTCGCCAACAGCCTACGCCTGGTGGGCCGCGGCCAGATCGCCGCGGGCATGGATGGCCTGCTGGAGCTATTGCGCCAAAACAAACGCTACGCCGGCGGCCAAGCCCACAAGGCAGCCTTGGGCCTGCTCACCCTATGGAGCGAAGAGGACCCGGAGGGCCGCGCCTACCGCAAAGAACTGGCCGGCTTGCTTTTCTAACTATGCACACCCCCCATACCGATACCGACACGATCACCCCGCTGATCGCCCGCTATTTGGACATCGAGCAAGTCGTTCAGGGCGGCGGCAAGTTGCCCTATGTGATGCGCTATCACGGCCAGCTGCGCGTCGAGTCAGAACGTGCCCATCGCGAACTGAGCGCGGCGCTCAAGGCGCAAAAACTCAGCGTACATTTGCTGGCCGATGGCAAGCAGCATGCACTGGTGCTCACGCCCCTTCCGCCGCGGCCGCGCCGCTCCAACCCCTGGCTCAATCTGGCCTTCTTTCTGCTCACCCTGGCCAGCATGCTCTACACTGGCATGCTCTACGGGTTGGAGGAGCCGCTACCCACCACCCTGGCAAGCTGGTTCAGCCATCTGGGTGAAGGGCTGCCGTTTGCCGCCGCCTTGCTGAGCATCTTGCTGGCCCATGAATTTGGACACTACTTAGCGGCGCGCTATCACGGCAGCGAAGTGAGCCTGCCCTACTTCCTGCCGCTACCCGCCCCCTTCAGCCCCTTCGGCACGCTAGGTGCTTTCATTCAACTCAAAGAGGTACCGCGTAACAAAAAAGTGCTGTTCGATATTGGCGTGGCCGGGCCCTTGGCTGGCCTACTGGTGGCCATCCCGGTGCTACTGCTGGGCTTGCAGCTCTCCACCCTTGAACCGTTGCCGCGCTTCGTGGCCGCCGGGGATGCAATCAGCCTGGAAGGCAACTCGATCCTGTATCTACTTTCAAAATACGCGGTCTTTGGGCAGTGGCTGCCGGCTCCACAGAGCTACGCTGGCGTGCCGCCGTTGCTGTACTGGGCGCGCTATCTCTTCACCGGCGCCCCCAGCCCCCTGGGCGGCATGGATGTCTTTTTGCACCCCGTGGCCTGGGCTGGCTGGGCCGGCCTGCTGGTCACGTCGTTGAACCTGATCCCCGTAGGCCAATTGGATGGCGGGCATATCCTGTATGCCCTGTTGGGCAAACGCGTGCGCGCCCTGTGGCCGGTGATCGTGGCGCTCCTCGCCATTCTGGGGTTCTTTTATTCAGGCTGGTGGGTGTGGACCTTTTTGATTCTATTTTTGGGGCGTGCATCCGCCGAACCACTCGATCAAGTGACCCCACTCAACCCGGCGCGTAAAGCGGTTGCCATTCTGGCCATTCTGTTATTTTTCCTGGTGTTCACTCCGTTGCCACTCACGCTGATCACTGGGCCATTCGGTGGCCCCTAAGGCTACGGATGCGCCTCCGCCACCACCTGCACATCGCTGATCTGCGGGCCGAGGCTGTAGACCCAGAAATCAAACTCCGTCTGCCCTGCGCTCTCCCAGCGGCGCATGCCTACCGGTTCGCCGCCGGCATCGTAAGCCACCGCCAGCACCCACACGCTGCTGGCTGAACCCGCCAACTCCACGCGGCCGCGCACATGGGCGGCCTGGGCCGCCGGCGCGGTCGCCTCCCAACTGAAATTTACACTCTGCACGCGTACATACTGCGCCTGATCTTCTTGCACCGCAAAGGCGCTAGTGATTTCCGCTTGGGCGCTGGCCCAGCCTGCGGGGGCCACAGAGAAGGAAGCTATCAACGGCATAGCCGCGCCCACCGGCAGCAAATTCAATGGCGGCACTGCCTCTGCATCCGCCAGGGTGTTCCCACTGGCATCGCGCAGGCGCACATAGCCGGTCACGTTCTCCAGTGGCAACTGGCCATCATTCTGCACCAGCACCAGACAGCGCAACTCGCCCGCCTGGCTGGCAAAACAGCGCGGCGGGCGGGCGGCCACCGGCACCGGGGTGATTTGTGGCAGCGGGGTAGTGGCGGCCATTGCCCCGGAAGGAATCAGCAGTTCGGTGCCTGGGGCCAGCGCGCGGGCATCCACCCCAGGGTTGGCAGCCATCAACGCATCCAGCGTGATCTCAAGGCGGGCTGCAATCGTGAACAAGGTGTCGTTCGGCACCACCACATAGATTTGTGGTGTGGGCGTGGGCGGCACAAATTCCAGCGTAGCCGCGCCGCCCGCCGTGGCGCTGGGGGTAGCCAGCACAAATTCAGTAATTTCCAGTGAAGCCAATGGGGTGGGCTGCGGCTCAGGTGCGGCTTGGCACGCAGCCAGCCACAAACATAAGCTCAGGAGTGCACAACGTGAGAACACGCCGTGATTATATCCAAGCCCTTTTCTTGTCCAGGCGGAGTGCGTGTGCTAAACTCACGCGCAATGGCATTAACGAAGGAGCAAATGCTTCAGGAGGCCGTGCAGGCGGGCCAGACGGGCGACACCGCCCGGGCACGCGAGCTGCTGCTGGCACTGCTGCGCACCGACAATCGCGAGCCGCTCTATTGGTTGCTGATGAGCACCGCGGTGGAATCACGCCAGGAGCGCATCTACTGCTTGCAAAATGTGCTCTTCCTCGACCCTGACAACAGCGCTGCCCGGCATGATCTTGAGTTGCTCGGCGCCGAGATCCCCGAGCAAGGCGTGCCCGCCTTCATCCCCGAAGACCCTGGCGAATGGCAAACCAGCGAGATTGCGGCCCCCAAACTGCGCAAGCGCAAAAAACGCGCCATCGATCCGGCCTGGTCTGCCCGCTGGATCCTAGGCAGCCTGGCGGGCGGCATCGCGGTCATTTGGCTGGTGTTCTTCGCCACGCAGCAAGGGCTGCTGCCCAGTTTTATCAACACCGCCACCCCCAGCCTGGGCGGCACTCTCAATACCACTCCGCAAGCCACCGCCACGCGCCAGATCCAACTGGCCACGCGCGATCCTGAAGAACTGCTGCAGGCCACCTATACCGCCACGCCGCGCTACCTGGCCACCCCGCATGCTGACCCGGCCTTCAAGGAAGCCCTGGCCGCCTACGACGCGGGCAATGGGCCGCGCGCCATCGAGCTGTTTAGCGCCTATCTGGCGGCTAACCCACAAACCGCCGATGCTGCCTACTATCTGGGGCAGAGCTACTTGCAGGCGGGCCAGCCAGCTGCGGCCCTGCAAGCATACGAGCAAGCCATCGCCGCCGATAGCTCCTTTGCCTATGGGTACCTGGGCCGCGCCCGGGCGCTGATCGCCCAGGATGCCAATACGGCCAGCATCCTTACGGATCTAAACACCAGCCTGCTGCTGGATGACAAGCTGATCGAAGGTTACCTGGAACGAGCCGCCTTTAACCTCAAGCGCGCCAACCCCAACCGTGCTCTGGAGGATGCCTTGGCGGCCGAAGCCCTGGCACCCAACAACGCCCAAGTGTTGGAACAGATCGCCCAGGTGTACCTGGTGCGCGGGGAGTATCAAGAGGCATTGCAGGCCGCCGTGCAAGCCCAGCAGCAAGATCTGACCCTACTGTCAAGCTATCTTACGATCGCCAGTGCCCAGCAAGGCCTGGGCAATTACGAAGCCTCAGTGCAGACCCTGCAAACCTACCTCGGCTTCGCTGGTGAAGATGGGCGCGGCTGGGAACTGCTCGGGCTGGCGCACCAATTGAACGGCAACGAATCATTTGCTCGCGAAGCGTTTGAGCGCGCCCTGGAGCTGGATGCTAATTTGCCCTCGGCGTCGTACTATCGCGGCATCCAGGAACTCGAAGCGGGGCGCAGCGAACTGGCGTTGAGCGATTTCCGCGTAGCGGTAAGCGGGGCGCCCGATTGGTTCGAAGCGCGCATCTATCTCGGCCGCGCCCTGCTGGCCACCGGCAGCCCCAGCGCGGCCTTTTTCGAGATCAATGCGGCTGCCCCGCTGGCCAAAGCGGCCGCCCAACGCGCCCAGTTGTTTTACTGGCGTGCCACCGCGCTGGAAACCCTGGGCCAGCCCAACACGGCCAAGGCCGATTGGCAAAGCCTGCTGACCCTGCCCGCCGCCAGTATGCCCGCCGCCTGGCGCGACGAAGCCCAACAACACCTGCAACCGTAGCGCCTGCTTGCAAAGCCACTTTCGCAGGGCTATAATCTCGCCGTTAAGGTTCACTGAAACTATGCCGGTCTATACCTATCGTTGTGACAACTGCGGCCATGAATTTGACCGCCAACAAAGTTTTGATGACAGCCCACTCAAGGTATGCCCTGAATGCCGCAAACATGCGCTGCACAAGGTGTACCGCGCCGCGGGCGTGGTGTTCAAAGGCTCCGGCTTCTATGTGACCGATAAGAGCCACAAGGCGGCCAGCCCGGCCCCGAGCAACGGCAAAAAAGGCAAAGAGGCCAGCCCAGCCAGCGAGAGCAAAAGCGAAAAGCCGGCCAGCAAGCCCAGCACAGAAAGTTAAACAAAAAATGCTGCCCAAGGGCAGCATTTTGCTTTGTATTGCTATTCCAACATGCGCATCGCTTCTTCGGAAGTGATCTTGCCACTATCCAGATCTTCCAGTATCCTGCGGCGCTCTTCTTCCGTCAGTGGAACCGCGCTGTCTTTACCGGGCTCATATCCCAGGGCGCGGATGACTTCATGCAAACGGCTACGGATGGTGGGGTAAGAGAGCTTGAACTCATCCTCCATGCGCGTAATCTTGCCCTCATTGCGCACAAAGGCTTCTACAAAATGCAATTGCTCGGGGCTGAGCCGGGAAAATGGGCCGGCCTCAAAGCGGCCCTCAATGGCGGTTTCACAATCGCGGCATACCAGGCGGGTGAGGACCAGCTCACCTTGGCAAACCGGGCAGACGTGCGGTGCGCTATGCATGCAAAAATTATAAAGGAAACTACTCTGCGCCGCGCTGCTGGGCCGCTTCGGCCAGCACCGCCAGCATCTCAGCATGAATGTGAGCGTTGCTCACGCAGGCGGCCATTTTCTCCACCATCTCGATCGGCGCGCCATCCGGCTGGGTGAAGCGCCCGCCGGCTTCCTCCACCACCAGGCGTGCCGCGGCCATATCCCAGGCGAACAGCTTGAACTCCCAATAGCCATCCAGGCGCCCGGCGGCCACATAGCACATATCCAGGGCGGCTGAACCCGCCCGGCGCAAGCCTTGCGCCCGGCGCACGAACGCCCCCACCTCGGTGACGTTGTTGTGGCTGCTGGTATGCGAATCATACGGGAAGCCGGTAGCCAGCAAGCTGGTAGCCAGCACCTGCGCCTGGGTCACCTGCAACGGCTTGCGTTCGCTGCCCCGCGTTAGGTAGGCGCCCTGCCCGCGCAGTGCACTGAACAGCTCGTCACGCAGCGGGTCATACACCACGCCTACCAGCGGCGTTTGCCCCTGATACAGCGCGATCGACACAGCAAACATCGGAAAATGATGGGCATAGTTGGTGGTGCCATCCAGCGGATCGATGTACCAGGTGTAGCCGTCTTGCCCCTCACGGCGGCTACCCTCTTCGCCCACCAGGCCGTGGGTAGGGTATGCGGCCGTGATGCGCGCCACCACCAGTTGCTCAGAGGCGCGGTCGTACTCGGTGACCCAATCCACCGCTGAACTCTTGTGCATTACTTTGTTTTGCTTATCAAAGCCTTCGAGCAACAGGGCGCCAGCCTCGCGGGCGGCGCCTATCGCAAACTCGAGATAGTCTTCCATCACTTGCTGATCAAGATCTGCAGCCACGCTGGTTCCTTTATTGTTTGGCACTCACCACGGATTGCAAGTAGGTCTGCACCGCCTCACTCTTGGGCAGGCGCAAGGCCCGGCTGGCAATATCCTGTGCTTCCTCCAACGAGAAGCGCCGGATCAAATCTTTGACCACCGGCACGCTCACCGGCGACATACTGAACTCGTCCAGCCCCATGCCCAGCAACAACGGCACGGCCAGCGGGTTGCCGGCGAATTCGCCGCACACCCCCACCCATTTGCCCTGCGCATGCGCGGCATCGATGGTGAGCTTGATCAAACGCAGCACGCTGGGGTGAAAGGGGCTGGCAATGTTGACCACACGCTCGTTGGTACGGTCCACCGCCATGGTGTACTGGGTCAGGTCATTCGTGCCGATACTGAAGAAATCAACCAGTGGGGCAATGTGCTCGGCCACCAGTACTGCCGAGGGTACTTCGATCATGATGCCAAACTGCAGCGTCTGGCAGAACGGGGTACCTTCGCTGGCCAGCTCCTCTTGGGCGACGCGTAACAAGCCGCGCGCCTGCTCCACCTCGGTGAGGCGCGAGACCATCGGCACCATGATGCGCAGATCCGTATCCACGCCGGCGCGCAACAGGGCGCGGAACTGGGAAAGTAGCAGATCCGGGCGCTCACTCATCATGCGGATGGCACGCCAGCCCAAGAAGGGATTGGCTTCAGTTTTGAAGCCCAAATAATCAACCGATTTATCGCCGCCGATATCCAGCGTGCGCACTACCACCGGCTTGCCGCGCAGTACCTCAAAGATCGCGCCATAGGCGGCCGTCTGCTCATCTTCTGTGGGCATACTATGGCGGTCAAGGAACAGGAATTCGGTGCGAAACAGGCCCACGCCCTCCGCGCCGTACTCCAAGCCTTGCTGCGCATCTTGCACATTGCCGATATTGGCTACCACTTCCACCTGGTGACCATCGGTGGTGATGGCGGCCTCGTGGCTGCGGGTTTGTGCGGCGGCGCGCTGGGCCAGCCAGGCGGCCTGCTGGCTGTGCATCTCAGCCAGTTTGGCTTCGCTGGGGGCAAAGATCACTTCGCCATTGCGCCCATCCACGATGGCCAGCGCGGCGGCTTTGGCCTGAGCCAGCTCCAAGGGGGCACTGACCACCGCAGGAATGCCCATGCTATTGGCCAGGATGGCGGTGTGCGAGGTTGGCCCGCCCTGAATGGTGACCAGAGCCAGCAAACGGCTGCGGTCAAATTGCACGGTATCGGAAGGGGTCAGATCCTCGGCGAAAACGATCACGGGCTCATCCGGGAACCCTTTGAGCTGCGTATCTACGCCGAGGAGCAATTGGATCAAGCGGCGGCCAACATCACGCAGGTCCACGGCGCGCGCCTGGAAGTATTCGTCTTCCAAGGCGGCCAGTTCTGCCGCAGCATGCTCGATCGCATCCTCCACCGCGGCCTCAGCGCAGATCTGCTGGCTTTCGATGCGCTGGTGAATGGCTTTATCCAGCTCGGGGTCTTCCAGAAACATTTGGTGCGCTTCAAAGATCGCCGCTTCCTGCTCGCCGATCTCAGCCAGCGTTTTTTGCTGCAGTTCAGCCAGTTGCTGTTTGGCGGTCTGCTTGGCCGCCGCCAGCCGCGCCAACTCAGCCGCTACATCACTGATGCTGCGCCGCTCCACGCGCGCCGCGTGGGGTTGGTACACCCACGGTCTCCCTATTGCAATACCTGAAGCAGCAGGCACCCCCTTGATGGCCAGATTGTCCAGCATGGTTTCCATTCAAGTCGCCTAATGAGTTTAGATTGGCGCTTACAGTACCATCAAATGCGGCCGTTCACAAACTGTGCTGAGCTCATCGAGGAAGGCCGCGGCTACGGCGCCATCAATCACGCGATGGTCCACCGAGAGGGTCAGCGTGGCAACGGGCCGCACCTGCGGCTGTCCGCTTGCATCCGGCAGGACCCGCTGGCTGGCCCGCCCCACCGCCAGAATGCCTACCTGGGGCGGGTTGATGATGGCGGTGAAGCGATCGACGCGGAACATGCCGAGGTTGGAGATGGTAAAGGTTGCGCCTTGCAAATCTGCGGGCTTGAGCTTACCACTGCGAGCGCGCTGCGCCAAGTCATTCACTTCGCTGGCCAGGGTGCTGATGCTTTTGCTCTGCGCCTGATGAATGACCGGCACGATCAGGCCATCCTCCAGCGCCACCGCCAGACCGAGGTGAATATCGGCGTACTGCAAGATCTCCTGCGCGGCGAGGTGGCTATTGAGCCGGGGATGGCGCGTGAGCGCCCAGGCCACGGCCTTGGCCAGCACGGCGGTCAGGGTCACTTTCGGGCTGCCGCTGGCCGCCTGGCGGTTGGCCACCGCCACCATATCGTTGAGCGCGCTGATGTCCACATCCACCTGAAAATAAATGTGTGGCGCTTCCTGTGCGCTACGCTGTAAGTTGGCCGCAATCGTGCGGCGCATCTGGCTAAGCGGGATGTGCTGCACGCCCCCTGGCTGGTGGGTTTGCGCGCCTGGAGCCGCCTGTACCGCGCGAGGCGCGGCGGCCACATCGGCCGCCTGCACGCGCCCGCGTGGGCCACTGCCGCGTACGGCGTGCAAGGCAATGTTCCCCTGGCGTGCCGCTTGGCGTGCCGCGGGCGTGGCACGCACCTTGGCATCAGAGGCACTAGCCGGGGGCTGCGCAGCACCAAGGTATTGCTCCACATCCTTGCGGGTTATGCGCCCACCCACTCCGCTGCCGCGCACCGCCGCCAAGTCGATACCGTGCTCGCTGGCTACTTTGGCCGCCAGGTCCGACACGGCGGCCACGCGCCCCTCTGCGGCCGGCGGCGCATAGGCCGGCAGGGCCGCTGGGGGCGCTTGTTGGGGCTGCTCGATACCTGGTGCGGGGCGCGGCGCTGGCACTTCAGCAGCCTGCACGACCGCTGCAGGGCTGACGGGCGCTTTGGCGGGCGCCGCCGGTGCTTTTTCGCCGGGCGCCAGGATGTAGGCGATCACCGTGGTGACTGGCACGGTTTCGCCAGCGGCGTAGCCCAGCGCGCGGAACACGCCGCTGGCCGGGGCCTCGATCTCCATGTTGATCTTATCCGTGGTGACCTCAGCGATTGGGTCGCCTTGCTCCACTGCCTGGCCATCCTGCACCAGCCAGGAGACGATCTGGCTGCTCTCCTGATTGAAGCCGAAGACCGGCATGATGACTTCTTTGGCCATTAGTATTCCCCGCGCACAAGTTTGCGCGCCTCGGCCACGATGTTCTCCACCTGGGGTACGGCATGGTATTCGAGGTTGCGGTTATAGGGGATCGGGATATCCAACCCAGCCAGGCGGCGCACAGGGGCATCCAGGTAATCGAACGCTTCGCTCTCCACAATGCGTGCCGCCAATTCGGCGCCATAGCCGCTGGTCTTGACCGATTCGTGCACGATCAGCGCTTTGCCGGTCTTCATCACCGATTGGATCATTAGCGTGTCATCCAGCGGATTGAGGGTGCGCGGATCAACGATCTCGAGCTCAATGCCCTCTTTGGCCAGTTCCTCGGCGGCCTGCTTGGCGCGCTGCACCATGATCGAGGTAGCCACCACGGTGAGATGCTGGCCACTGCGCACAATGTTGGGCTGGCCCAGCGGAATGGTGTAGGGTTCTTCGGGTACCGGGCCGCTGATCTTGTAGAGCAGCTTGTGCTCTACAAAGATCACCGGGTTCTCATCGGCAATCGCCGCCAGCAGCAGGCCCTTGGCATCATACGGGGAGCTGGGCATGACGACTTTGAGGCCAGGCACATGCGTGAACCAGGTCTCCAGGCTCTCGGAGTGCTGGGCCGCCGCGCCAGTGCCAGAGCCGCCGGGGGTGCGTAGCACCATCGGCACGCTGGCTTTGCCGCCAAACATAAAGCGCACCTTGGCGGCCTGCAGCACCAACTGCTCCATGCCCAGGGTAATGAAATCCATAAACTGGATCTCGCCCACCGGGCGCATACCGGTGAGCGCCGAACCCACGCAGGCGCCCACGATGGCCGCCTCGGAGATCGGGGTATCGATCACGCGCTGATCACCAAACTGGGCGTGCATCCCGGCGGAGACGCCAAAGGCACCACCGTATACGCCAATATCTTCGCCGATAAGGAAGACGCGCTCATCCGCCTGCATCGCCTGGGTCAGCGCCTCGCGGACGGCTTCAACATAAGTGATCTCGCGGGTACCGTTGGCGCTAGGCATACACGCCCTCCATAATGTCAGCCGGGTCCGGCTCGGGGCTGGCCTCAGCAAAACTCACTGCCTCGGCAATTTCGGCTTCGGCTTTCTTGAACAAGGCCTCTTTGGCGCTTTCCTTCAGCCCCAAATTGCCGGCCAGGCGCTCGATCGGATCTTTATCCATCCAGGCCTTGACTTCTTCGCGGGTGCGATAGGCCTGGCGATCACTCTTCGAGTGGCCCATATAGCGATAGGTGTTGCATTCGATCAACGTAGGGCCATGGCCTGCCACCGCCTGTTGGCGTGCCCGCAGCACCGCGGCAAAGACGGCCTGCGGATCGTTGCCATCCACAGTTACCCCGTACATGCCGTATGCCGCCGCCCGCTCACTGATGCGCTCGACGCGCATGCTCTTTTCGACGGGCATGGACATGGCGTATTGGTTGTTCTCACACAGGAAAATGACTGGCAGGTTCCAAATGCTGGCCATATTGAGCGATTCATGGAAGGCGCCCTCATTCGAGGCGCCATCGCCAAAGACCACCATCACAACCTGTTCCGTGTTGCGCGATTTGATGCTCAGCCCCACGCCGACCGAGATCGGCAGGCCGCCGGCCACAATGCCGTTAGCGCCCAGGTTGTTGGCGTCTACATTGGCAATGTGCATCGAGCCACCGCGGCCGCGGCAGTAGCCAGTTTCCTTGCCCATGAATTCAGCCATCATCAAATCGGCCTGGCTGCCCCAGGCCAGGCAATGGCCGTGGCCGCGGTGCGTATTCAGCAAATAGTCTTGCTGGGTGAGCGCCGCGGAAGCGCCCACGGCGGTGGCCTCTTGCCCGATGGAGAGGTGCATCGTGCCGTGCACTTTGCCCAATGAATACAGCTCCAGGGCTTTTTCTTCGAAGCGCCGGATCACCATCATCGTGTACAGCATTTCGTGCAGCTGCGCGTCACTCAGCGTGCTTGCTGCGGCCACTGGGGACGTCTTAGAGTTTTTGGTCTTTGCCATGCTCTGTCAAACCTCAATCGATGCCGCGGGTCTGCAATAGGCTGATCTCAGACAGGCGGTTGACTAAATGCAGGTCACTAATGGCCTGCGCGGCGCTGCTGGCCAATACCAGTACGCCGGCTCCTTGAATAAAGAGAACCCGCGCTGCGCCGATGCTCGCGGGCGAGGGTGTACTGGCCGAAGCGCAATAGGCCAGCGTGCCCAAGTGGCTGGCACGCGGCAAAGGGCCCAGATCGGGCAGGCGGCCAGCGGCCAGCAGCGCCATGGCGGCCGCCGGCTGGCCCAGCAAGCTGGCGCCCGCAGCCGGGTGCTGCTGGTAGCCGAGCAGGTGCCAGGCCCAATGAGCCGGCAGTGCCGCGCCTTGCGGGCCGGCAGGGTTGCGTTCACCGGCCAGCAATAGCTCGGCATCCGCAAGTTGGTAAAACCAGCTCTCGGCGGCCGTCACCAGAAACTTGCCTTGCTCCAGCCGCTGGCTGATTTCACCCAAGCGGCCCGCCACCAGGCCCAATTCGGCCGCCTGGCGGGCATGCGTACTCAGTGCCTGCAACTGGGCCGGGCTGGCGAAGACTTCGCGCAGCTCGGCGCCCAGGCGCCCGGCCAACTGGCCATCCGTGTGCGGCTTACGCCCCCACAAGTGGCCATAGGTAGCCGATAACCGCTCGACGATGCCCGTCGCCTGGGCGACAGATGCCGGTTTGCGCATATTAGCCCTGTTGGGCCGCCACCAATTCATCCTGAGCGCGGCGCAGCTTGACGATCAGTTGGCTTTCATCCAACTGCACATCCTCATAGCGCAAGGCCTGGCCCATCGGCACATCGTTCACCAGGGTGGCGCCCACCGCCAAACCCAGCGGCAGCAAGTTTTGCTGGCGCGCCACACTGGCTTTCTCGATCATGCCGTAGACGGTAAAACCACCCAGCGCATCAATGCGCTCGCCGGCTTTGAGATCGCGCTTGGCTGCCGTGATCGTCTCAGCGGTGGGCGGCTGCAGCGTCACCAGGGTCGAGAGCCCCTCCAACGCGGCGTGGGCGATCGAGATCGGCGTCTCCAGGTTAGCCAGGTGATAAGGGCGGTACAGGCTCCAATAGCCGTTGCCGCCGCTGCTCACGCCGAGATAGTTCAAATCGCGGATCACTTTCTCACGATCGGTGGTGATGATCACGAACACGCCGGGCGCCGGGCCAACGGCATAGTCCACCACGCCGCTGCCCTCCAGCAAGCCACCATCCGCCTTGGGCACAAAGACTTTGGCCAGGTCCTTGACGGTAACATCCGGCCCGTGGGCACCGCGCACCTCGGGTACAAAACCGATACCGTTGGCAATGCTGGTCATCTCCACCATCGTCTTGGTGCCATCTTCGAACGAGGCGAGCATCTTGGGGCTCATCTTGCGGCTGCGCGCCTTCTCCGCCACGCTGTCCGGATTGGAAGCACGGTTGAGCGGGTTGTTCTTGCCTTTGCCTACGGCAACGATGCGAAAACCCAGCGCATCGGCAAAATCGTAAATTTCCTTGATCGCCCCCGGCTCATCGCCGGCGGCCAGGGTGTAGACCACCCCGGCGGCCTTGGCCTGCTGCCCGAGGTAATAGCCAATCGTGGCATCGGCCTCCACATTCATATTGACGATGTGTTTGCCGGCTTGGATGGCGCCCAGGCACACTTCGGCGCCAATTTCAGGAATGCCGGTCGATTCAACGATGACATCCAGGTTGGCAATTTTCAGCAACTCCGCGGTAGATTGCAGCGCGGCGCGCTTGCCGGCAGCGATGAGGGCATCCGCTTCGGCGGCGCTAGCGGCCTCAGCGATGAGCTGCGGATCGACTTCGGCTTCGTGGAAGGCGTCATAGGCGCGGCGTGGTAGCACGTCGGTCACGGCAACGGCCTTCATGCCGTCCATTAATTCCATTTGACCAATCAGGCCAGTCCCCATCTGGCCGGCTCCCACCAAGCCCACCCGAATTGGGTGGCCCTGGCGGGCTTCAAACTCTCGCAAACGCTCGCGCAATGTTTTCATTTTTCTACTCAGGATCCTCAATCCGCAACTGGGTGCCCACCTCAATAGTGGGCAGCGCCTTCATTTCCACACATACATCCCCTGGCATTTCAGGCTCAGGCTGGCCGTTGACTTTGACCACCAGATGGCCCAGGCTGGCCAGGTTGGCATTCGCCACCTCGCCCACCGCCAACACTTGAAAGGCCTCGTCATTCAAGAACAGGCGGTCGCCCGCCATCACTTGCCCCTCTAGCTGCTGGCCATCGTGCAAAATGGCAAATTCGGCCAGCTCTTCGGGCGCCTGCCCGCCAAAGAACACCAACACATTTTCTGCAATAAATTCGGCAACATATGGGCCGATGTGAGTAACGCGTGCCTGATACTTAACCATGCTGCCTAGCTCTGCGAATTAGTCTTCGATCAGTTCGACCTGGTCCGCGGTGACGCCAGAAACGAACACGTTCTCTTTGATGAAGCGGAACAGCGGGCCAGACGGCTTGGTGGCATACACATCCACGGTGAGCACACCCTTCATTGGGTATACGCCCACCCGCGCCGTACCGCCACAGTCGATGATGGCGACGGCGATCTCGTCAAAGCCGGCCTTGGAGCGAAAGCCATCAAAAGCGGTGCCACCGGTTAGATCGGCAATGTGTTGGGCCAGGGGGTGGATGCCGCCGCCGGTGACGCAATAGATCAGATCCTTACCCGGCTTGGGCTCGATCACCAGGGGCCCGCCCCAGCCGCGTGGCCCGGCGGAAATTTTGACCTTTTTGTATTGCTTGCTCATCGTCTTAATCCTCTCTTGTCCGAAGTTCCGTTTGTAGATGGGTTGAGGCCGGGAGGGGAAAGATTCCCCTCCCGGCTCAAAGCAGTGCTTAGTAGGGAAGCAGGGGCATGAACAGGAAGGCGATCAACACCGCCACAGGGCCGGTGATGAGGCGGGAGAACAACACCGCCGGAACGCCTACTTCCACCGTCTCGGGCTCGGCTTCACCCAGCGCCAGACCGACGGGGATGAAGTCACAACCCACCTGCGGGTTGATGGCGAACAGCGCCGGCAGCGCGTACGCCGGGGGGATGCTGCCATTGGCCAGCAGGGTGCTGCCCAACAGGGTGCCGATGATCTGGGCGATCACCGCGCCGGGGCCCAACAGGGGCGAGAGCACCGGAATGGCGATGATCACGGAGAGGATCAGCAGGCCCACCAGGCTGCCCGCCAGCGGGGCGAGCATGTTGGCGATCCAGTCACCCACGCCAGTGGCGAGGATGATACCGATCACCAGGCTGATGAAAGCCATGAAGGGCAGAATGTTTACAACGACCTGATCAACGGCATCGCGGCCGGCCTGGTACAAAGCACCGACCACACCACCAACGCCACGGCCAACTTTTACAAGGAATGCATTCATTGTTTAGTTTCTCCTTCTTCTCTTACTTCGCAGCCGTGCGGCGCGCCCACATGATGGCGGTAATGCGCTCAGTCACAATGCCACGGATGAAGATGACGATCAGGCCGACAACCAGGTACCACAGCGCCAGAGGCACGGTGGAGAGGCCCAGCGATTCAATGCCCGCGGCGATACCCAGCCAGACGAACAATTCACCCGGATTGATGTGGGGGAAGATACCCAGCGGCGGGTGAACGTAAGACACGGCGGCATCGTAAAACGCCGGCTTGAAGCGCTCGGGGAGGAAGCGCCCCATGGTGTAAGCCATAGGGTTGGTCAGGAAGAACACGGCCAGGAAGGGGAGCAAGATGTAGCGCACGGGGTAGTAGATAATCCCGTCGCGGGCGGCCCATTCACCCACCTTGTCAATCTTCTCGGGGCCGATCAGGGCCACGAGGGCGTTGACACCGGTAAGCAAAACAATCAGCAGCGGAATAATGCCGCCGACCAATGAAAGGAACACAGCCCCGCCCTGTTGGAACAAACCAATGAACCATTCTGCTGCATGTACTAAAGCATCCATAGTCTGAGACTCTCCTCTAATAAGTCGATTAGGGGTGTAGGTGAGACATTTCGGCAATCGCTGGGTGGGTTCCTCCTATTACTTGTGCTTGGGATTTATTTACCGGGGTCTGCTTCGGGGAGGGTCTGCTTTTCAGCATCAAGCAGATACGCCGCGGCATCGCGGAAGGCATCAGAAAGTTTTTGAGAGACCGGTAAGGGCTTGGTCTCATCCACTATGTCATGTAGGGATAAACCGATCAGTTCGGGCACGGGCTTCAAGCCAGAGAAGTTTGACCAGCCGGACATTTTCTCGGCATGGATGACCTGCTTGGCATTATTCACGGTGAGCACTCCATAGACGCGGCCGCGGTATTGGCCGCCGCCTTTGCCCACCGCAGTCAGCCCCGCCTGGCGCACCACTTTGAGGCGTGCGTAGAATTTGCGCATCTGGATGTAGGTGAAGGCAAATTGCAAGCCCCACATCAGCAAAAGGGCTACGCCAAGAACGGCGATATTTTCAGAAAGGAAATCCAGCATCAGTGCTCTCCAAAGTTTTCGTGGATCAAGGTCTGCAAGGCCTGCAGCACTTCTTGCGCTTGCGGGCCATCGGCCTGGATTTCAACTACGTGATCTTTGAGGACAGCCAGCAGGAGTAGCTTCACCGGGCTGGCCCCCGGCACGGGCCCTTTGCCGCGAGTGAGGTTGGTCACCTGCACCTCGGCATCATAGGCTCTAACGGTCTTGACGAATTGGGCTAACGGTCTTGCATGCAGGCCGGCTTCATGTTGGATGGTGGTTCTGAGAATGCCCATAGTCCGTCTTTCGCTGATGGTCTAGTTGGAGTGCAACTCCAGCACCTTCTCCGCCGCCTTGTCGTCCGTAATAAGCACGTCGATCAGGCGGCCGCGCAAGGCGCCAAGGATGGCCGGTGCCTTGGCTTCGCCACCGGCGATGCCCACCACCGTCCCCTTGGCATCGCGCAGCTCCTGCAACGAGATGCCCACGACGCGCTGGTTGAAATCGAAGCCGGAGAAATTCCCGTTCTGGTCATACACCCGGGCGCAGATATCGCCCACGGCGCCTGTAGCCTGAATGATCGCATCCATCTCGGCGGCGGGCAGGCTGCCGGCGCGCACCAGGGCAGAATAGCCGGGTGTGGTGGAGCCGATGCCCACCAGGTAGTAATCCGCGCGCAGGCCGAGCGCCAGCACTTCTTGAATATGGCGCTCATTGAGCAAGGTATCCCGTGCATGCTGGTCTTGTACGATCACTGGAGCGTTGAGGGTGAAATACTTGCCTGAGAAGACCGCGGCGATGTTGCGCGCCAGCTCTGGCCCATCCACCGCAGGGTCACCGTAACCGATGGAGCCGATGATCTGCACGATGCGTAATTCGGGGTAGTTGCGTTTGCGCAGCGCCTGGGCGACTTCAAAAATGGCCGTGCCCCAGGAGATGCCCAGGGTGCTGTTGGGCGCCAAATGCTCGCTGAGGTAGTAGGCGCCCAGGCGGCCCAGGGTGCGCAGGCTCTGGCTTTCGGTATACAGGCTGGTTTGCAGGACGTGGGCGCTGTGCAGGCCGAAAGTTTTGGCCAGGCGCTCTTCGAGAATGGAGTCGCGCCGCACGGGATGATTGATGCGGATTTGGACCAGGCCAGTTTCACGCGATTCGGTGATCAGGCGCGAAACCTTGGAGCGAGAGAACCCAAAACGGTGCGCGATTTCAGCTTGGCTCATGTTTTGCATGTAATACAGCTCTGCAATTTGTGCCAGCAGAGCCATGCGCTCATAATCTTGCATCGTCACACGGCCCTCGCTTGCAAAAACGCGCCGGGTAAAAGACCCCAGGCGCCCCCTTGCATATACGGCTTCGTCTGCACAGAATTGCATGCGTTGCACATATACCTAAAGATAGTAACACTAATTTTCCTCTAAAGTTTCCGCCAGAAAAATTACTCATGTGCATGTGTTTTTTGTCACGATAGCGATGGAGACAAAAAAAGACGGGCTGCTAAGCAGCCCGTCTTAGGAAGCAACTTTTAGGGTTGAGCGCTCAACGCTGGTCAAACGGCGGAGCCGGGAAGACAAAATCTGCCGTGGAAAACTCAGCCGGCCAGATCACCTGCTGTGTGCCATTGACGATCTGCACTAAGGGGTTGGCGACGCTGCTGGTGCCATCGGCGAAGAAAGTGATATGGCCCGTGACGGTATCGAGATCCGTGGCGGCGATGGCATCACGGATGGCCTGACGGTCCAGTGCGCCGGCACGCTCGATCGCATCCGCCATGATCTGGATGACTGCATAGGCGTTGCCCACTTGCGCCAGCGCCGGGCTGCCATATTCCGCCTGATAGCGTGCGTTGATCGCCGCCACACCCGCATAGTTCATCGAACTGTGCCATCCCGGAGCCAGCACAACATAATCACCGGCGCGCCCCAAATTCTCGATCCACACCGGCGTATTGTCGGGGGCGCGCACCACCAGGGCAAATTCGGGCGTATAGCCCAGCTCTGCCATCTGGCGGAACAATGTAAACCCATCCGGGGGTACGGGTAGCGAGAGCACCGCATTAGCACCGGCTTGTTGCACGCGCAAAATGATATCGGTGAAATCTGCCGTGCCGACTGCATAGCTTTCGGTGGCCACGATCTCGTATCCATAGGTCGGTGCGGCTTCGGCCCACATGCCGCCCAGCTCAATGCCCCAGTCGGTTTGCTCATGGATGATGGCAACTTTGGTGGGGCGTTGGCCCTCAGGCAAAAGGCCATTGAGCATTTCAAAGACATCGGTAGCCATTTGTGGAGATTTCCAGAATGGCGAGAACAAATACTGATAGCCCTGCTGGTGAATATCATATTGAGCGAAGGCGATACCGAGATAGGGCACTTGATTCTTTTCTGCAATCGCCGCGGCAGCGGAATGCAAGCTGCTACCAAACCCGCCCAGATACACGGCGACATTGTCGGCGGCGTAGAGCGCCTCCAAATTGCTAACGACGTTCTCCGGCTTCGATCCATCATCCTTGACGATCAGCCGGATCGGAAGGTGGGCGTCGTATTCGGCGACATAGATGCCGCCTGCCTGGTTGATCGCATCGACCGCATATTGGTAGCCGATCAGCACCTGGGCACCCCCGGCGGCGAAGGCGCCAGTGAGCGGGATCGTGGCGCCGATGTTAATGGCGGCTGGCACTGCGCCCTGCCACACGGAAGCGGGCGCGGTAGCCTGTGCCGTTACAGGTGCCGGGGCGCAAGCCAATAGCAGTTGGCCCAGCACAACCACGGCGGCAATTATCTTCAGTAGGTTTTTCATCGCTTCTCCTGAGCGGCCCCCTGCGCCCGCTTGGATTTTACGCTATGCCAGAATTCAACAAAGCCGCCGGGCATCAGCAGTACCACCAAGATAAACACGCTGCCAAAAAGGATCAGATGAAAATCCACCCAATGGGCTGCCAACACATCGCGCAGGAAGACAAAGAAAGCGGTACCGAGCACCGGGCCGACCAAGCTACCAATGCCACCGATAAAGGTGACCAGCACCGCATCAAAGGTCCAGGCCGGCTCAAAGGTCAGGCTGTAGTAATAACTGGGATGATAAAAGGCGAACACGCCCCCGGCCAGGCCAGCCCAGAAAGCGCTGATCACGAACGCGCTAAGTTTGTGCGCGAAGATATTAACGCCGATCGCTTCGGCCGCGTGCTCATCTTCGCGCACGACGCGCATTCCCAAGCCGAGCTTGGAATGCCGCAGCAGATTGGCTGCTACCAGCGCCGCCAAAAATACGCCCAGGGCCAGCCAATAGCGCTCACTCAGCGCATACTGCGCAAGCACCGCCCCCGGCAGGCGCGTAACCTTGGGCAGCAGCGAACTGACGGTGGCGCGTAATGCCTGCGCGATCGCCAGCGTGGCAATGGAAAAGTAGATGCCGCGCAAGCGCAGCGCCGGCGCGCCGATACATAGCGCAAACAAGGCCGCAGCCAAACCACCGGCAGCCAAGCTGGCCCACAAACCCCAGCCCTGGGCTAACCATAACTGGCGGGTGGCCAGCGCACCGATGCCAAAGAGGGCCGCGTGCCCCAGGTTGATCTGGCCGGCAAACCCCGCCAGAATATTCCAGCTGATTGCCAACGTAGCCAGGATCAACGCGTGCACCAGCGTAGTGATCAGGCTGTCATTGGCGCCATACCACGGCAGGGCCAGCGCGGCAGCCAACAGCAATCCCAGGCCCAGGGTGCGCGTAGCGGGCTTAGCCAAGTTTGGCACCAAATAATCCTTGCGGGCGCAGGCTTAGCACCACAAGAAACAAGAGGATGCCAATCGCCTCGCGATACTGGCCGCCATTAGGAATGAGATATGTGCCAACACTTTCCGCCACACCCAGCAGGATGCCAGCAAAAAACGTACCGCGCATACTGCCCAACCCCGCCAGCACCACTACGATCAACGCTTTCAGTGTCCACGCTAGGCCGACTGAAGGGCTGACGCTGTAGCCCAGGCTGACCAGCATGCCAGCCACGCCGGCGAGTGCCGAGCCGATGGCTACTGTCCATAGATATACGCGCTGGATATTGATGCCGGTTAGTGCGGCATGGCGCCAGTCTTCGGCAGTGGCGCGAATGGAGTTGCCAAAATCGGTGCGCTCCAAAAGCCACTCCATGCCAAAAGCACACAGCATAGAGATCAAGAAGCCCGCCGCGCGAGCAACCGGAATGCGCACCCCGGCGAGCGTCAGCGCATTAAGTGAATAGGCAGTCGTGATGGCGCGATCATCCGCCCCCCACATAAAGATAACCACATTGTGCAGTATCAGCGTTAATCCAAAGCCGATCAACAGCGAGTTCTTGATGCGTGGCTGCTCCTCCGCACGCACGATCCATTGAAACAACCCAAGATGCAAGCCGAGGCCCAGCGCGAACATTAATGGCACGATGAGCAGCAATGCTACGAAGGGGTCAAGCCCGTAAAGAGAAAAGCCCCAGAAGGCAGCATAGCCCCCCAGCATGATCAGTTCTCCATGGGCCACATTGAGGATCTTAAGCACGCCAAACATCAACGAAAGGCCCAAAGCGGCCAAGCCATATAGGCCGCCGAGCAGCACCCCGGAAACGGCAACTTGTGCAAGTGCATCGAGATGGATCATGGCAACTCGCCCAGCCTAGAGGCTGAGGTAGGCTTCCTTGATATTCTCGTCAGCGAGCAGAGTGGCCGCGGCGGCAGCTTTACGAATGCGCCCGAACTCGATGACATAGCCGTAATCTGCGATCTCCAGGCTGTGCTGTACATTTTGCTCCACCAGCAGAATGGCTACGCCTTGCTGGCGAATGTGTTGGATCACGCCAAAGATTTGCTCTACCACCAACGGGGCCAAGCCCAGCGAAGGCTCATCCAACACCAGCAAACGCGGCCGCGCCATAAGCGCCTTGCCGATCGCCAGCATCTGGCGTTCGCCGCCGCTCAGGGTGCCCGCTTGCTGCGTTTGGCGTTCGGCCAGCCGCGGAAACATAGCGAACACTGTTTGCAAGCTGGCAGATCGTTGGGCGCGCGCTTGCGCCGATGGCATTGCCCCCAGGCGCAGGTTATCCAGCACGCTCAGGCGCGCGAAGGTGGCCCCCGACTCGGGCACCATCGCCAATCCAGACTGCACGATTGCATGGGTGGGTTTGTTGCGAATCGAGACCCCATCAAAGTTGATCTCGCCAGCTTTCACCGGCAATAGCCCCAGGATGGCGCGCAACGATGTGCTCTTGCCGGCGCCATTAGGGCCGATCAAGGCCACTATTTTGCCGGCGGGCACCTCCAGGCTTACATCCCACACCACCTGGATGTCGCCATAAGCGACTTGCAGATTAGCGACGCTAAGCATGCCTGCTCCCCAGGTATGCATCGATCACTGCCGGATCGTTGACTATCTGCGCAACGCGGCCCTCGGCCAGTTTCCTGCCGGCATTGAGTACGATCACACGCTCACACACACTGGTGATGGCCTTGACGATGTGCTCGACGAGGATGATCGCAATGCCACTTTCGCGCACAGAGCGGATCAAATTCAGGGCACGCGGAATCTCCGCGGTGCTCAACCCCGCCATAAACTCATCCAGCAGCAATAGCTTGGGCTGCCCGGCCAGAGCGCGGGCGATCTCGAGCCATTTGCGCTCCACAACGGAGAGTTGGGCAGCGCGCAGATCCATTTTGTCCACCAGCCCCACGCGCGCTAGCACCTGGTGCGCTTGGGCCTGCAAGTCACCATGGATGTGCGCATGGCCGGCGCCAAACAGCAGGCCTGCCTCTACGTTCTCACGCACGGTAAGCTGCAAAAATGGGCGCACCAGCTGAAAGGTGCGCGCCATGCCAAGCCGCGCTACCGCATGCGCAGGCAAACCGGTGATGTCGTGCCCATTGAAAAAGATGGCCCCCGAACTGGGCGGAGTGACGCCGGCTAGTAAATTAAACAAAGTCGATTTTCCCGACCCATTGGGGCCGATCAAGCCAACGATCTCCGCGCCCGCTAGCATAAAACTGACCGCGTCCACGGCGCGCAAACCGTCAAAATCTTTGCTGAGCTGGTGCACTTCAAGCATGGGCATTACTGCCAATGGATCGGGCGTAGGGAGGATGGGGCGCATTCGTATACCGAGCCTGCCAAACTATACGGCATCTGCTGCCGGCTCGCTTCCGGTAGCACGCGCCGCAGGAGCGGCGCCCCAGGCGCCGAAGCGACAGAGTGAATACTTCCATTGTTGGGGAGATTAGATGGGACGAAGCAGGCCAGTCAATCTAGACGGGGAAGGGTGCCTACCCGGCGGCATGGTAGGCTTACATTACTTTAGCTCCTCGGGTAGGACTCGAACCTACAACCTAGCGGTTAACAGCCGCCCGCTCTGCCATTGAGCTACCGAGGAAGGATGCCTAATCTACAGGGCAAGGGGCGATTATAGTCAGGGGCTAGAAGCGTGTCAAGAAACCAGCGCAGCTGAGTGGGCAGATGCAAACATGTATAATCGCTAGGCGCGCGGAGACGCTATGGCCTTAAAAGGAAATCTGCAGGATTTTTCGGTTACCCAGTTGCTCAATTTAATTAACCTGGCTGGCAAAAGCGGGGCGCTGCTGGTGCAGGGCCCCAACGAGGGCGCCCGGCTATTTTTCCGCGCCGGCAAACTGGCCTTTGCCCAACTCACCAGCGAGGGCGGCCAACGCCAGGCCAGCCTGCCCAACATCCTGCATCGCGCCGAAAAGATCAACAATGCCCAACTGAACACCTTGCAAGCACGCGCCGCAGCGATGAGCGACAAAGAGCTGGGCTTACTGCTGATCAATTCCGGCTACGTCACCCAGCAAGACATTCTGGAAAGTTTGCAGGGCTATTTCGTGCACGTCATCCAGCAGTTGTTCACTTGGGTGGAGGGGCGCTTCGCTTTCGACACCGAGCAAGACGTGCCCGAAAGCAAGATCCCGGTGCGCATGGCACTGGAAGACATCATCATGGAAGGCTCACGCCAAGTGGGCGAATGGGAAAAGCTCAGCAATGAGATTCCCAACCTGGACATGGCGCTGGCCTTCACCGATCGCCCCGGGGTCAATCTCAAAAAAGTAAACCTCAATGTCGAAGAATGGCGCGTGGTCTCTTACATCAATCCCAAGAACAGCATCCGCCAGATCGCCAAAGCCACCAAGATGAGCGAAGTAGAAATTCGTCGCATCGTGTATGGCCTGCTGCAGGCCGGGCTGATCAAGCTGATTCGCCCCGCGGGGGCCGCCACGCAGTTGGATGGCTTGCAGAGCGCCTTCCCCGGCAAGGATCGCCAGGAGCAAAAGAGCCTGGTCAATCGCCTGATGGCGCGTATCCGTTCAATCTAGCGCATGGAAAACGACGCACGCACTCTGACAGTCAAGATGGTGGTCACCGGCCCCTTCAATGCCGGTAAAACCGAGTTCATCCAAACTGTCAGCGAGATCGATGTAGTCTCCACCGAACGCAAGATCAGCTCGGATGCCGAGCGTGTGAAGGAAACCACCACCGTGGCGATGGACTTTGGCCGCATCACGGTGGATGACAGCCTGGTGCTGTATCTGTTCGGCACCCCCGGCCAAAAGCGCTTTGACTTCATGTGGGAGATCCTCTCCGAAGGCATGCTGGGCTTCATTGTCATGGTGGATAGCACCCGCCCCGAAACCTTCCAGGAAGCCCGCAACATCATGGAGGCCTTCCGCGCTTTCTCGCCCACCCCTTATGTCGTCGCCGCCAGCAAGCAAGACCTGCCCGATGCCTGGGAGGTGGAGGATCTGCGCGTGGCCCTGCGCGTAGACGAGGATGTGCCCATCCTGCCCTGTGTTTCCACCGATAAAGAAGCTGTTAAGACCGTGCTGCTGCAATTGCTGGAAAACATTCTGGCCGAACTGGAAGCCTAACGGGCAAGTTTAACAAAAGCTTAGCGCTGGTTAAGTCTCCCGCGGCCAGACGCCTAATCCACCAAAACTCCTAGAATAAAACCATCGCCAGCACGTTTTGGGCAGCAATGCCTAAAGTGCTGGTGGTTGATGATCAAGCGGAACTGCGCGAGATGATGCAGGCTGGCCTGCTGCTCTCCGGCTACCAGGTGCGCACCGCCGCCGAGGGCGCGGGGGCCCTGAACGCCGCAGCTCACTTTGCTCCTGATCTGATCGTGCTCGATTTCAATCTCCCCGGCCTGCATGGGCCAGCCCTGTGCGCCCGCCTGCGGCAGCAGGCTGAGCAGGCCAGCATCTTGCTCATCTCTGGCTGCGCCAGCCCGGCAGAGGTGCACGCCAGCCTGCAGGCCGGGGCACGCGAGTATCTGCGCAAACCGTTTGAGCTCGAACGCCTACTCACGCGCATCGGCGCCCTATTAAGCGAAATCTAAGCCCTGTGCAGGGCACTTCTGCGCCCGCTCTGCTAGAATCCTCAAAATGGTTCATTTTAGGAGTGCTATGAAAAACAAACTATGTATTCTGGCGATGATGGCATCGCTTCTACTGGCAGCTTGCAGTTTCCCTGGCAGCAATACACCCTCCTCTTCAATGGTGTTGACCGCGGCCGCCTCCACCGTTAGCGCCCAGTTGACCGAGGCCGCCTTGCTGGTGCCTACGGCCACTTTCACTCCTGAACCCACCGCCACGCAACCCGCCACCGAGACCCCAGTGGTCACCCAAACCATTGCGGCCACCAGCGCCAGCAGTGGCGGCAGTGGTGGCTCCGGTGTCAATCCCGCCTGCGATGCGATGGCGTTTGTCAGCGATGTTACCGTGCCTGACGGTACCGACTTCGCCCCCGGCGCAACCTTCACCAAGACCTGGCGCATTCGCAATTCTGGCACTTGCTCGTGGACAACGTCCTACGCGGTGGTGTTCAGCAGCGGCGCGGCGATGAACGGCCCGGCCAGCCAGGCGCTCACCGCCACGATTGCTCCCAACAGCACGCTGGATGTTTCGGTCAACCTCACCGCGCCCAGCACCGCTGGCTCACACACCGGGTATTGGATGCTGCGCAATGCAGCCGGCCAAACCTTCGGCAGCTTCTATGTAGTTATCGATGTAACTGGCGCCGGCAGCGCGGGAGGCGGTGAAACCTTCATCGCCTCACAGGTGGGCCAGGTGAACGCCTCAGGTACGCCCGGCGGCGCTCCGCACGCGGGGGCCGACGCGCAGGGCGGCATTCAGGCCTTCGCCTTGTTCGATCTTTCTGCCATTCCGGCGGGTTCCAAGATCGATCAGGTGCGCGTAGATTTTAGCAAGTACGACACCATCGCGAACCCGTTCGTGATGGGCTGCCTGCGTGCCATCCCCGGCAGCTACTTCCCGCTGGACGGCAGCGAATACGACGCCTCGGCTAGCGGCCAGGACATCGAGTGGTGCAGCAGTGGCGCGCTGTCCACGGTGAGCGCCAGTGACAGCGTCAAGGCGCGCGTGCAAGCCGCTGTAGATTCGCCCAGCAAGATCCTGGAATACCGCCTGGCCTTCAGTGGCGCCCCCAGTGGCAATGCCCTGGTGCGCATGCTTAACAATGGCTTCAAACTGATCATCACCTACACCAAGCCTTAACTTGTGCAGCCAAAAACAAAAAAGCCCCGCTAGCTAGCGGGGCTTTTTGTTTGGCGCAAGGGCAAGGCTGCGCGTAGCGCGCGGGCCGCATACACAGCCACAAATAGCAATGTTGATACAAGCACGATGGCGGCGCCGGAGGCAATGTTCAAATAATACGAAGCATACAGCCCCACCACGCCGCTGATCGCCGCCAAGCCGGCCGCCAGTGCCATCATGCGCTTCAAGCGCTTGGTGAGCAGGAAGGCGGTGGCCGCCGGGGTGAGCAACATCGCCACCACCAGCGCCACGCCCACCGTCTGCAGCGAAATCACGATCGCGATCGCCACCATCACATGCAGCAAAATATCCAGGGCGCGCACCGGCAGGCGCAAGGTTACTGCCAGCACGGGATCAAAGGCGATCACGGTCAATTCTTTGTAAAAGAGCGCCACGGCGAGCAGTACCGCCACACCCATACCCACAATCAGCCACATATCTTGATTGGCCACACCGAGGATGTTGCCAAACAGCATATGGGTCAGATCGACGGCGTAGCTGCGCATACTTGAGATCAATGCGATGCCCAGGGCAAACATGCCCGCGAAGACGATGCCAATCGCGGTATCCTGGCGCAGCTTGGTGCTACGGCTGAGCGCACCCATCGTGACCGAAGCTACGATCGCGGTGGCCAGCGCCCACACGAAGGTGACCGCGCGATCGCCATTGGAGAGCAGGTAGCCGGCGGCCAGACCGGGCAAGATGGCATGGCCCAGCGCCTCCCCCAAAAAAGCCATGCCGCGCAGGATCATATAGCTGCCCACTACGGCGCACACTACCCCCACCAGCACCGCCGCCAACACTCCGCGCTGCATGAAGGCGAAGCCGAGGGGCTCCAACAGCCACTCAGTCATGCTGCCCCTCCCCTGCGTGGTGAGGGTGCCCGCCACCGATCTCCACCAGCACGCGCCCCTCGCGGGTATCGATCCACTGCACCTGGCCTCCATACGCGGCGGCCAGGTTCGCAGGGGTGAGCACCGCGCTGGCGGAGCCATAGGCCACGCAGCGCCGGTTGATCAGCAGCACGCTATCGAACTGCTGGCCAGCCAGCTCTAGATCATGGGTAGCAAACAGTACGGTGACGCCGTGCTGCTTGAGGTCATTCAAGATTGCCAGAATCTGCTCTTGTGCCGGCAGGTCCAGCCCGGCAAAAGGTTCGTCCAGCAATAACAGGTCTGCCCGTTGGGTGAGCGCGCGGGCGATGAACAGGCGCTGGCGTTGCCCCCCGGAAAGCTCACCGATCTGGCGGCGCGCCAGATCCAGCATGCCGACGCGCTGCAAGCTACTGCGCACCAGCTCGCGATCGGCGGCTTTGGGGCGGCGCAGCAAGCCGAGTTGGCCTACCCGCCCCATCATCGCCACGTCCCACACGCTCACCGGGAAGCTCAGGTCTACCTGGTTGGCCTGCGGCACGTAGGCCAGGCACAGGTGCTCGCCAGGTGCGTGGCCATGTACGCGCACCTGGCCCTGCGTGGGCGCTATGAGGCCGCTGACCAAGTTAAAGAAGGTGGATTTACCGGCGCCATTGGGGCCAACGATCGCCACGCGCAACCCAGGCTCCACAGTGAGCGTAAAGTCTTGCAGCGCCAGATTGCGCCCATAGGCCACGCTGACTTTATCCAGCGCTACCGCTGCGACGCCTGGGGAGTGATGGTGAGTTAATGGGGAATTCGGTTGCATGCCGCCTGCCAGACGCTAGCGCGTCTATTGAAAGTGATTTTCAATTATACCCGCAGGCGGGGTTATTGGCATTGGGCGCACAACCCAAAAAATTGCAGCCAGTGATCCTGAATGGTGAAGCCGCTTTCGCCTTCCAGCCGGCGACTGAGCTCTGAGAGGTCATCACCGCGGAAATACTCTACGCGGCCGCATTGCTGGCACAGCAGCAAGTGTTCGTGGCCATGCAGGGCAGGGATGTAGGCGTGGCACCCATCCGGGCGGTGCACGCGCTGCACTAGGCCAAGCTCTTCCAGCTTCTCGAGCGTGCGGTAAACCGTCACCAGGCCGAGTTGCTTGTGCAAGACGCGCCCGTGCTCGTAAATCTCGGCCGGCGAGAGCGAGGTACCGGCTTCTGCCAGCACATCCACCACGGCACGGCGCGAACCGGTGATGCGGTAGCCCAATTCGGCCAGCCGCGCCAGCCAACCGCTGGTGCGCTGCTTGATCTCTGCTTCGCTACTGATATGGGCACGGCTCATTGCAATGATTATACGCTCAGGGCAGCCAGAGTGGCTGGCTGGCCTCAGTCACCAGCAGCCGCTGGCTGCTGGTGGCGCGCTCCCACAGCCACACACTCGGCTGGCTATCGGCGCGGCCCAGTTGCAGGCGGTGGTACAACAACGCCTGCGAATCACTGCCCCATTGGTAACGGCTATATAGATAGCCGGCTTCTTCAACCGCCACCATTGCAAAGCTGCCATCCGGTGGCAGCACCCAGAGTTGTTCGGCGGTCAGGTTCTGAGCGCGCATCTTCATCGCCACCCACTGCCCATCCGGAGAGACCACTGGGCCGCTGAATTCGGCATCCTCGGGCTGCGGATCAAAGAACGGCAGAATATCCTGTGTGGCCAGGCTGGCACGAAAGATCTGGGAGCGCACCTGCTCGCCCGCGCGGCGCATATCCGCAAAGAGCATGTACTCGGCCTCCGGCGCCCAACTGCCCACCTCCCCGGCCTGTGAGGGCAACGCCAGCTCCTCACCGCTGGAACTATTGAGGATCACTATGCGTCCTGCCACCCCATCGTAGTAAGCCAGCCAGCGCCCATCCGGTGACCAGTGCGGGCCATAGCCGATCTTCTGGGTATCGGCGTGCAAGCGCAAATTTTCCCCCGAGCGCAAATTGAGCAACCAGATGCGCGGCGGCCCATAGGGCTCCGCCGGGGAAAGCGGCGCCAACACGCGGTTGTAGGCTATTTGGTCATTGGGTGCCACGTCGGGGGCAAAGCAACGGTCAGCGCCACAGTCCAACAAGCGGCGCGCGTCTCCGCCGCCGCGCCCCACGATCCACAGATCGATCCCCGCCTGATCGTTAACCACAGAGAAGATCAATTGCTCTCCATCTGGGGTGACGGTGAAATCAAACACACCATCCCCAGGGGAGAGTTGGCGCGCGGCGGCATCCAGCGCACTGGCAGCCCACAGCGTATAACCCGAATCGGCCAGGCGCAGGAAAGCCACACCCGGTGTGCGTACTGAGAAAGCCAACTCCACTGGGCGCAAGAGGCGCTGGCCGCGCTGATCGCGCACGCCGGCCGCCAATTGCACCTGGTACTCGGCGCCGATCTGCCAGGGGGTGCGGGGAATGAAGCGAAGCGTATCCCCCTCCCAGATAAATTCGCCGGGCGTGGCGGGCTGGATGGAAAAGCCACTTTCCACGCTGGCGGTATCCATTGCCTGGGCAAACTCGATCACCACCGGGGCACGCGCCGCCACCTGGCTACCCGGCGCCGGGCTGCTGCGTAGCACGCGCGCCCCGACGTGATCGCCGCGCCACAAGACAAGCGCGATCGCGCCCACCAACAGCAGGGCGCTGAAAGCTACCGCACGTTCAAACGGGCGCCAAGATTTCATGGGAACAAATAGGGTTGTGGCGGAATGGGAACGGCTTTGATGCTGGTGGCTTCAATCAGTGGTATGGCTACGCCTTCCAGGCTGCCGACTGCGACCGTGCCAGCCACATGCACCCATTGGTTAGCGGCCCACTGAGCGGCATCGTCACTTTGCACGATCACGCCCACTGCGAACGCATCCGCCACACAACAACTCACCGCAAAACGCCCCACCAAAAATTGCCCGGCGGGCAAACGCTCATCCTGATACACAAAACCCACAACATCGGCTTGTTCACCCACATAGGTTTGCGGGTCGCTGGCATAGTTGAAGGCGCGCACCCAATCCAGCACACTGCGCTGGTCTGAGGGTTGGTCAAGCTGAATTGTGTTTTGGCCGCCCACACTCATCAACGCCCGCGTGGTCAAACCGCGCGTATCCAGGGCGCTGCCATCCAAGGGGCGTGCCGGCACCAGAAAGCCCAGCAATAGGGGGGCGCCTAGCACAAACAGCGCCCAGCGTGTGCCGCGCGGGGTGTGCTCGTGGGCGTGGGAGTGACTAGCTGCGGCGGTGCTGCCACGCGGCCAGGCGACCAGGCCCAGCAGCAGCAAGCCTACCCCGCCCAGCACCACCAGCCAAGTGAAACGGGCGTTGATGTAAAAGTAGAGCGTGCCGGATACTACTTTGTAGAGCAAGTACACACCCAGGCCGAACAAGATCATGCTGTGAGCACGTTTGTATTGCCAGTCGCTCATTTTCAAATCCCAACATTCAGGTTGATAAAGACCGCGGCCAGAATGATCATTAGCAATGGCAAGATCACCATGTAGCCTACCGTGCGCCGGCGAAAGACCTGCAAGTACAGCAATACGCTTTTGATGTCCACCATGGGGCCGAAGACAAGAAAAGCAAGGATCGAGCCAGAGGTAAAGGTGCCGACGAAAGCCAGCGAAACAAATGCATCCACGGTGGAGCAGATCGAGAGCAGCACCGCCAGGGCGATCATCACCAGCACCGAGAGCAGCGGCCCACTGCCTAACGCCAGCAGGGTGGCTTGCGGCACCACGGTTTGCAGCGCCGCCGCCAACATGGCGCCGATGATCAGATAACGCCCCATCTCGAAGAATTCTTCGCCGGCAATGCCCAGCGCCTCCCGCCAGCGCACCGCCAGCGACGGGGCAATCACCGGCGCCGCCCACGCCGCGCCCTGCAGCGGCCCGATACTGGCGGGCCGCAATAGCTGCAGCGGCTGCTCCTCGACCGCAAAGATCAAGCCGGTAGCCACCGCGATCGTCAAGCTCAGGCCGAGGCGCAGCCACAATACCGGCCCCCAGCCGTAGGCTGCATAGGTACTGGCCAGCACGATCGGGTTGAGCACTGGCGAAGCCAGCAGAAACGCCACGCCCATCGCCGGCGCCATGCCCTTACGAAATAAGCGCCGGGTCAGTGGCACCACACCGCATTCGCACACCGGGAACACAAAACCCAGCAAGCCGCCAGCCAGTGCACCCAGAAAGCGATTGCGCGGCATCAGCCGTTGCAGGGTTTCCTTCTTGAAGAAAACTTCAACCACCCCAGAGGCCAGCGTGCCGAGCAACAAAAAAGGGGCTGCTTCAATAAAGATTCCGAGGAAGATCGTAGTGAATGTAAAAAATTGAGCCGGTAGCTCAAAACCACGCGCCACCCAGTTCTGCAACACCAACACAGTCACCACCCCCAACACCGCCAAACCAAGAATGCCGAGGGTATTGAAAACGCGTTTCATTTGTAGAAATTCTATCCCACCTCAGTATCTAAGAGCCAAAGTGCAACCTGAATGCCACTGACTTGAGTTTGTCTTATAACCTCAAGTCCCGCACGCGATGGTCCGCAGGACTCTTAAACGTTCCTCCCAACAAGGGCCAGAGCGCATCAATGGTTGGCTTGATCGGGCCTTCAAAACCAAAGGCGATGCCAGAAGCATTCATGCCGATTCGGATTTCACAACCACAGGGCTGGCTTGGCTCGCCGAACAAGTTTGCTTCCACAAGCTCTAACAACGGCTTACTAGTGCGAATTGAACGAAGGGGTGGATTTTTTAGAACTACTCGCAAGCCGCCTATGGGCGAAGGCGGAGGGGACCCATTCGTGATCTCAACTCCTGGCTTGTCTCCCAATTCAACAGTAGCCCAAATTGACTCGCGCTCAGACAGCTTGCTACCAATGGCATCAAGCACAGGGCTCACTAGATTATCCAAATCAAAGAAATGTCCCCTGCGCTTCCATGCGCCAACAACAAAACGCAATCGAAGGTCAGGCCAAGGTTGGATGCCTCTGTTTGCCAAAATGGCGCGCCATCTCTTCTCGCCGGCAGACAGTAAGGTCTGCGGTTCACCCTCTACAAACATCAAAGCCCCAGCTTGCGGTTGGCGCTGGCTCGCATTGCGGCTAACAGGTGTTCAAAATCATCCCCTGGGGCCGTCTGGTTCCACTTTTCCGCACCACACACAACACAGCGATGCAGGATGCGGTAGCCACGGGAGCGGCTCTCCACTTCCACCGGCTGCATCATGCCACCGCAGCCCGCCGCCCGGTCACCGGGCGCCACATCGACATGCTGGCTCCACAGGCAGGCGGGGCAATGGTTGGTGTACCCATCCCCGCTGACGGCGCGCCCACATTGCTGGCACACAAAGTCTTCGATGCGCCGAGTAAAGCTAGCCATCCTTGCGCTCCAGCAAGCTCAAAGCCACGCCGCGGTCTAACTTGCCCATCGGCACGCGGCCCAGGCTGCGCGGCGCCAGCCACTTGTGCGGGCGTTGAATACGAAGAGGGGTTTCCTCATGCACGGGGCAATCATATACGCTCAGTTGAGCGTGAAAATGGCTATAGGTGTGCTCAAAATTGCCGCGCAGTGTGCCAATTTTTAGTGCGGAACCAAGCTCCGCCTTCAGGCCGGTGCGCAGATATGATTTCGCTTTTGCTTGCTCTTCCAGCGCTACCGAGGGAAACTCCCACATCCCTGCCAGCAACCCACGCGCGGGGCGCTGCAAGAGCAACACTTTGCCGGCTTGCCACACCACCGCCGCGGCCGCAAAACGCACAGGCAGCGCCGCGGCCTGCCGCTTTACCGGGCGCAGCAGTTGCGTGCTGCGCTGCTTGGCCAGGCAGTGCGCCGCCAGCGGGCAGGTATCACACTTGGGGCGCGGGCTGCACAGCGTAGCCCCCAGTTCCATCAGGGCCTGGTTGTACTCAGCGGCCCGGCCGCGCGGCAGGTGCTCGGCAGCCAGCGCCCACAGGTGCTGCTGGCCGGCGGCCGAGTGCACTGGCACACTTACATCAAACACGCGTGAAAGGACGCGGATGGCATTGCCATCCACCGCGGGCACATCCTCCCCAAACGCCATCGAGGCGATGGCGCCTGCAGTATACGCGCCGATACCGGGCAGTTGGCGCAACTCCGCGGCACGCCGCGGCAGTTGCCCGCCGTTGGCGGCGCGCAGCTGGCGGGCGGCCTTGTGCAGATTGCGGGCGCGGCTGTAATACCCCAGGCCCTCCCAGGCACTCAGCACTTGCTGCTCACTGGCCGCCGCCAACGCCGCCACGCTGGGAAACTGCTGCATCCAGCGTTGATAGTACGGCAGCATCGTCTCCAGGCGTGTTTGCTGGGCCATGATCTCAGCCACCCACACCGCATACGGCTGCGGCTGGTCGCGCCAGGGCAAGCTGCGCTTGCGGGCGTGGTACCAGCGTAGCAGAGGTGTAGCAAGCTTGCTTTTCTTCATGGAAGGGTGGCCGCTTGGCCACAAGGCTTAAAGCTGGAAGCCGCCGCGCGCGGGCACCAGTTTGTAATCAAAGTTATCCACCAGCTCTTGCATCTGCACGCCCAAATCTTGCCAGGCACTGCTGCCCAGCACACGGCGGGCATTATCCATGCTGGGGATGACCGCCTCGGCCAGCAGGCGGGGCTGCTCACCGTAGACGGTGAGCCAGGCTTCGCTCAGCGCCACGCCCAAGCCCTCAAGCGCGGGCACAAACTTGCGGATGTGAAACTCAAAGTAATCTTCTTCACGCCCGGGCTGAATATCCCAGGTCATCAATAATTTAATGCCAGACATGTTAGCTGGCCACATCCAGCACAACCACTTTGGTTTCGCTGGGCACGCTCGAAGAGGTGATCTTCAGTGAAGGCTCGGCCTTCTCTTTGCTCAAGCCCATCTCTTGCAGAAACTGCTTAAGCGGGTTGAGCTTCAGGTTACTACCATCCACCTTGTAGTGCATTGGCACGACGATGCCCGGTTCGATCATGGCGATCACCTCAGCTGCCTTGGCCGCCGAGAGTGCATTCCCGCCGCCCACCGGCACCAGCAAGACGTGCACGCTGCCCAACGCTTCCACCTGGGCGCGGCTGGGCACGCTGCGCATATCGCCCAGGTGGCAAACGGTTACACCGCCGTAATCAAAGGTGAACACCAGGTTCGTGTCTTTGCCTTCTTTGATGGCAACCCCAGTAACAAATACGCCGCCGATCTCATACTCCCCCGCCCCACGGATTTCCCACGAAGCCCCCTTGGCGCCTTTAACAAAGTTATGCCCCGGGGCATCGTGGCTCACCGAAACGATATCCGCCTTGAGTTTCAGCGCCTTAAACCCTGCACTGGCATGATCATAGGGGTCAGTCACTACGGTGGGCATACTGCGCTCCGTAATGCGAAAGCAAGAGTTTCCGTACCAGGTGATTTCCATTCAATGCTCTTTCAGGGGGTGATGTGCTGCTAAAACGTTGTAACCAAACGATTATAACATTTTGAACCAACTCCTACAGGCGCAGCGACACGAACCGTATAATAGCGTAATGCTGCCAGAGATGACGCTGCGCACGGCCGGCGCCGGGCGCGCCGTGCAAGACGGCGCGGTGTGGCGCTTTTCACTCGGCGCCGGGCGCGGCTACCAACTGGCGCAATGCGATGAGTACGCTCACGTAGCGCGCCACCGCTTCCCGCGGCATGCGCCGTTTCAGCTGCGCCTTCAGGCACGCGCCTCGCACCCTCAGCTCCCGGGCACCTGGGGCTTCGGGGTGTGGAACGATCCCTTCGGGTTTGGCGTAGGCCAGGGCGGCGGCGTGCAGTTGCCCGCATTGCCCAACGCCGCCTGGTTTATGTTTGCCTCAGGGCGCAATCACCTCAGCCTGGATGATGCCCTGCCCGGTAACGGCGGCCAAGCCGCCGTGTACCGTTCGCCGCGCACCCCCAGCCTGCTACTCACCCCTGGCCTCCTGGCCGCACCGCTCTTGGCCTGGCCAGCGGGCGCCCGCAGCCTGCGTCGTGCCGCCAGCCAATGGGTGCGCCAGGCCGCCGTGGCGCTGACAAGCGATGTGACCGCATGGCACACGTACGAGCTGCTTTGGCAGGCAGGCTTTGTGGAGTTCAAAGTGGACGGAAACTTAGTCTTGCATAGCCCAATTGCACCGCAGCCGCCGCTCAGCGTACTGCTATGGCTGGATAATCAGTATGCCGCCTGGTTGCCGAGTGGCCGCCTGCAGTACGGCGTAGAAACGCCCCAGCCCGGCAGCTGGGTCGAATTCCGTGATTTGCAAGTAGAGTAGAGCGCGTGAAACGCATCGGCATCATCCCTAAAGTGTCTGGCATCGGCGGCATGGTTTCCTTCCAGGCCAAGTTCATCCGTGGCCTTGAGCAGCGCCAGATTCAACATACCTTCGCCCCAGACGAGAGCATTGACAGCTTGCTGGTCATCGGCGGCACGCGGCATTTCAATACACTGCGCCAGGCGCGCCAACGCAACCTCCCCGTGATCCAACGGCTGGATGGTATCAATTGGCTGCACCGTCGCCTGCCCACTGGCCCGCTACACTGGCTGCGGGCCGAGCGCGGCAACCGCGTGCTGGCCCACATCCGCAGCCGCCTGGCCACTGGCATCATCTACCAAAGCCACTTTGTGCACGCGTGGTGGCAACGCCAATTTGGGCCCGGGCCTGACGCGCGCATCATCCACAACGGGGTTGACCTCAACACGTTCACCCCGCACGGGCCTGAAACTCCGCCGGGCAGCTACTTTCGCATCCTGGTGGTGGAAGGCAGCCTGCGCGGCGGCTACGAATCCGGGCTCGAGAGCGCGGTCCAGTTGGCGCGCAGGCTGGAGCACGAATACAGGCTGGATGTAGAGCTCGCCGTGGCCGGCCTGGTAAGCGAAATGCAGCGCGCCCATTACGCGGCGCGCACGCAGCGGCCCATCACCTGGCTTGGAGTGGTGGCGAATGAGCAGGTACCCGCGCTCAATCGCAGTGCCCACTTGCTGTACTCCACCGACATCAACGCCGCCTGCCCGAACTCAGTCATCGAGGCCCTGGCCTGCGGCTTGCCGGTGCTAGCGTACGACACCGGCGCGCTGAATGAGCTGGTGCCAGCCGCAGCCGGCCGCCTGGTGCCCTACGGCGGCGACCCGTGGAAGCTGGATGCGCCTGATGCGGCTGGCCTGGCCGCCGCGGCCAACGAGCTGCTGACCGCGCCCGCCGCGCAACAGGCCGCGATGCGCCAGGCGGCTCGCGCTCATGCCGAAGCACACCTGAGCCTGGACCAGATGGTGGATGCATACATCGAGGCCTTGCATGGCTAACCCATTGCTGGGGTTCGCGGCGGCGGCGCGCCTGCTGCCTGCGCCGGTCAAGCGCGGGCTGGGGGATGCAAGGTTGCTGCTGGATCTGCAAAGCGAGAAAGACTATTGGCTGGGCATCTATGCGAGGCCCGCATGAAATCGTTTGCTGGCCGGTTCGGCATCATGCAACGCGTCTTGCCGAGCTATCGCGCGCCTTTCTTTGATCTGCTGGCCCAACATACGGCTACCCTCAGCGTCTTTGCCGGGCAGCCGCGACGCAGTGAAGCCATCCGCTCCGCTACGCATCTAGACATCGCTCACTGGCAGCACGCCACCAACCTGCATTTTTTCCGCGGCGCGTTATATCTGTGCTACCAGCGCGACGTTACTGCCTGGCTGGAGCAATTCAATCCGGATGTGTTGATCGTCGAAGCCAATCCGCGCTACCTGAGCACGCCACAGGCGCTGCGCTGGATGAAAGCCCGGGGCCGTCGTGTGCTCGCTTGGGGGCTGGGTGCGCCGCCGCTAGGTGGCCCGCTGGCGGCGCTACGCCATGCCCGCCGTCTTCAGTTCCTGCGGCAGTTTGACGGCCTGATCGCCTACAGCCAGCACGGCGCCGCCCAGTACCGCGCCTTGGGCCTGCCCGCCGAGCGTATTTTCGTGGCCCCCAACGCGGTGGCGCCGCGCCCGCGCGCGCCACTGGCCAGCCGTCCCACCCGCGGCCCGCTCACCGTGCTGTATGTGGGCCGCCTGCAGGCCCGCAAACGGCTCCACGCGCTGCTGCGCGCCTGTGCCAAACTACCCAGCGGGCAACAACCGCGCCTGGTGCTAGTGGGCGATGGGCCGGAGCGGGCCAAGCTCGAACGCCTGGCACAGCGTATCTATCCGCGCACTGAATTCACCGGGCACTTGCAGGGGGAAGCCCTGGCACACCAGTTTGACCGGGCCGAGTTGTTCGTCTTGCCCGGTACCGGCGGGCTGGCTGTGCAACAAGCGATGGCCCACGGTCTAGCCGTGATCGTAGGCGAGGGCGATGGCAGCCAGGCCGATCTGGTGCAAGCGGCCAACGGCTGGCAACTGCCCCCGGGCGATGATGAAGTCCTGTTCGCCACGCTGGCCAGCGCCCTGCAAGACCGGGCCGCATTGCATGCGATGGGCGCCACGAACTACTCCCTGTTGCAAACCCGCTACAACCTGGAAACCATGGCCGCCGCATTTATTGAGGCCATCCACACGGTGAGCCGCTGATGCGCATTCTTTTTGTAGCCGATGGCCGCTCCCCTATTACGCAGCAGTGGCTGCACTATTTCATCGAACACAAACACGAGGTGCATCTTGCCAGCACCTTCGCCTGCGAGCCGCAAGCCGGCCTGGCCTCATGGCAACACACGCCGGTAGCCTACAGTGGCGCTGTCAGCGCTGAAGCCAGTACTGCCGCCAGCGGCTTACGCGCCCTGCTGCCTACCGGGCTACGCACGCGTTTGCGCAACCTAGCCGGCCCGCTCACCCTGCCGCGGGCGGCAATCGCGCTCGAAGCGGCCATCAGCCGCATCCAGCCCCAACTGATGCATGCGCTGCGCATCCCTTACGAAGGCATGTTGGCCGCGGCCGCGCTCAGCGGCCGCCGGCGGCCGCTGCTGCTTTCTGTATGGGGCAATGATTTCACGCTGCATGCGCGCAGCACGCCCCTGATGGCCAGCGCTACGCGCCGCGCCCTGCGCCGCGCCGATGGCCTGCTGGCCGATACGCAGCGCGATCTGCGCCTGGCACACCACTGGAGTCTGCTTGCCAACACGCCAACCTTGGCCGTGCCCGGCAACGGCGGCGTGCGCAGCGAGCTCTTTCACCCTGCCCGGCACCTTGTAAACACGCCACATATCATCAACCCGCGTGGCCTACGCGCTTACGTGCGCAATGATGTTTTCTTCAAGGCCATCGCCATCGTGGCAAAACAAGTACCCGCCCTGCGCGTGGAGTGCCCAGCCATGCAAGGCGAGCCGCAGGCCGAGGCCTGGGTGCGCCAGCACAGCCTGCAGTCGCACGTTACGCTGCTGCCCAAGCTGGTTCCCGCAGAGCTTGCCCAGGCCTATCGCCGCGCCCAGCTGATGGTCTCGCCCAGCACGCACGACGGCACGCCCAACACCCTGCTCGAAGCGATGGCCTGCGGCCTACTGCCCGTCGCGGGCGACCTGGACTCGATCCGCGAGTGGATCACGCCGGGCGAGAACGGCCTGCTGGCCGACCCCAACCATGCCGAGGTTCTGGCGGCCGCCATCCTGCGCGGGCTGCAAGACCTAAGCTTGCGCCGCCAAGCCGCCGCACAGAATGCAGCTCTAATCGCCGAGCGCGCCGACTATTCCACGGGCATGCGGCGCGCCGAAGCGTTTTACCAAGCCATCCTGAGCCGCTAACGCATGTTGATTACGAGCCCGTCCCCGCCGAGCTGCGCACTGTCATGCTGGACGAGTTGCAATACGATGCAGAACATCATTCGCTGTACATCAACCCCCTGCTAAAGCCCGATAGCACCGCAACCTATTTGCCGCTCCTGCTCGCCGCGCTGGAGGCAGGCACTTCGCAAAGTTTTGGCGAAGCGCTGGCGACCGCAGACCTGCTGCTAGCCGAACATCGCTACCTAAGGCAGGGCCGCCAGGTCACGGCCCGGCTACCCGCCAACTACGCTCACACCGTAGCGGCGGGCGAGTTCAATCGCTACTACATGCGCGCCGTGTGCCGTGCCGCCATCCAGCAAGCCGCTCCCGCCGTGGAGCTCTATCGCGCCAAAGCCGTCAGCACGCCGCGGCATTCGGCCGACGAGCGCATTGGGCGGCGTGTGGCGCCCACTGCGCTGTTGGCTGATCTGCGCCAGACGAACTTCGAGCAGCCCAGCCAATATGGCCTGGGCGCACCCAATTCAGGGCTGAGCATACGCCGCGCGGGCGCAACCCCGCCGAAGTAGCTAACCAAAATGAGCCCCGCATATGCGGGGCTCATTTTTAACGGGTCTTCTTCCAGTCACCACTGGCTTCGTCTTTCTCGTAGCCAGCTTTCTTGACTGCACTCCATGCCACGCGGCGAGCACGGTCCTCATCCTTGTCGTACTCCTCGAAGGCATTGTTGAATGCCGCCAAGTAAATCTCTTGGGCGTGCGTAGGTAGATTGTCCTTCACGCCCTTAGGCAAATCAGCCAGAGTTTCATAAGGCATAGGCACCTCCACCTCGGCTAACGAGGCTTTGGGTGCAAGTGGTCTGGCCGCTAGCTTAGTCTACGAGTGAATCGCCTGGCCCTCGGCGGCGTGCGCCATCTCCATCAGCACTTCGCTCAGGCTGGGGTGGGCATGCACGTTGCGCGCCACCTCGGCGGCAGTCAGCTCGGCCATCTGAGCGATGGTCAGCTCCGGCAGCAGCTCGGTGACCTCAGGGCCGATCATGTGCGCGCCGAGGATTTCGCCATAGCGCTCATCGGTGATCAGTTTGACCCAGCCGCTGTAGTCGCCCAGGCCCAGCGCCTTGCCGTTGGCCTGGAAGTTGAAGCGGCCCACTTTCACCTGGTGGCCGGCTTCTTTGGCTTGTGCTTCGCTCAGGCCAAACGAAGCCACCTGCGGGTGGCAGTAAGTGGCGCGCGGCATCATGCGGTAATCCAGCTTGATGGTTTCCACGCCGGCAATGTTCTCCGCACACACAATCCCCATCGCCGAGCCGACATGCGCCAGCATGAGCTTGGCGGTCACGTCGCCCACCGCCCAGATGCCCGGCACGTTGGTGGCCATGCGCTCGTCGATCTCAATCTCGCCTCGCTGGCCGAGCTTGACGCCGGCCGCCTCGAGGCCGATGTCTTTCGTATTCGGGCGGAAGCCGATCGCCATCAAGACTTGCTCAGCTTCAATGGTCTTTTGGCCGTCCTTGCCAGACACGCTGACTTTGGCGCCGCCCTTGCCCTTCTCTACCTTCTCGAGCTTGGTGCCGGTGAGCACAGTGATGCCGTTCTTGCCCATCTGCTTGGCCAGTTCTTTGCTCACTTCTTCGTCTTCCAGCGGAGCGATGCGATCGAGCATCTCAACCAGGGTGACCTCGACCCCGTAGGAGCTCCACACCGTGGCAAACTCCAGGCCGATGGCGCCACCGCCGACGATCACCGCGGATTTGGGCAGCGTCTCCTGCAGGATGGCTTCTTTGTATGTGAGCACCTGCTTGCCGTCCACATCCACACCGGGCACCGCGATCGGGCTGGCGCCGGTGGCAATGATGATGTGTTTGGCCTTGTGCTCGCTAGCCTTGCCGCCATCATTGGGGGTTACCGACACGGTGTCTTTGGCCGTCAGCTTAGCGCTGCCCCAAATCACATCGATCTTGTTCTTCTTCATCAGGAACTCAACGCCCTTGACCAGGCGTTCAGAGACCTGGCGGCTGCGCTTGACCGCCGCGCCGTAATCCAGCTTGAGGTTATCGAAGCTGAAACCAAATTCTTCGCCGCGATGCAGCAAGGTGTGTGCCACCTCGGCGTTCTTCAGCAGCGCTTTGGATGGAATGCAGCCAATGTTCAAGCACACGCCGCCCAAGAAAGCGCGGTCGATAATGCCAACCTTGTTGCCCAGTTGTGCCGCACGAATGGCAGCTACATAGCCGCCCGGGCCAGCACCAATAACCAACACATCATAATTTGCCATGCGTCTACTCCACTTGTGGGCCTACGCCCAATGCTCCAGGGTGAATTTGATCGTGCCGAGGAAATAATCAGCCACCGCACCATCCAGGATGCGATGATCGAACGTGAGGGTGGTATACGCCATCGGCCGGATGGCGATGGCATCGTCGATCACTACAGCGCGCTTTTGAATGGCACCCGTGCCAATGATGGCGCACTGCGGCTGGTTGATGATCGGGGTAGCAAACAGCGAGCCGCTGGTGCCGTGATTGGTGAGCGTGATCGTGCCGCCTTGTACTTCATCCGTCTTGAGTTGCTTGCCGCGCGCCCGGCCGGAGAGATCGTTGACCGCCCGCGCCATCTCCAGCAAAGTCAGGCTGCCCGCGTTCTTGACCACGGGCACGATCAGCCCGTCGGGCTCCAGCGCTGTGGCAATGCCAATGTTGATCGCGCCGTGCACTGCTACGCCCTCGTCGCTCCATGAGGAGTTCACGATGGGGTAGGCATTGCAAGCCGCCACGATGGCGTTCACAAAATAGGCAGTGAAGGTGAGATTGACGCCCTGCTGAGCAAAGGCCGCCTTGTTGGCAGCGCGGTGCGCGCCGACGCGACTCATGTCAACTTCCATCACCGTGGTGACGTGCGGCGAGGTGTGCTTGCTGCGCACCATGTGCTCCGCAATGGCGCGGCGCACCGGGTTGAGCTTCATCACTGTGCCGGGAATGGCTTCGGGGAACGCAGGCGGGAACTGCGGCTTGGGTGCAGCAGCTTGCGCCGCAGGCGCAGCGAATTGCAGCGGGGCATAGGCTGACCCATTGGCCAGCGCGGCTTCAACATCCGCCTTAGTCACGCGCCCACCCTCGCCCGTACCGCGAATGCGGCTAACGTCAAGATTGTGCTCGTTAGCCAGCTTGCGCACCACCGGCGAGAGGAAGGTGGCCATATTGTGCCCATCAAAACTGGGCAAGCTCACGGGGCCGCTGAGGGCAGCTGCGTTACCGGCCACAAAGCGCGCGGTGCCCGCCTGGGCCGCGGCCAGCACATCCTCTTTGGTGATGCGGCCGCCAGGGCCACTGCCGTGTACCGCCGCCAGGTTTACGCCGTGCTCGGCGGCCACCTTGGCCGCCAGGGCCGAGACGGGGCCGCCTGCCGGCGTGGCCGCTGGCTGGCTGGCGGCAGGTATCGGCTGCGGGGTAGCCGGTTGCGCGGCGGGAATAGGCTTAACAGCAATCGGGGCGGCCGGAACGGGTACGGTGGCCACAGGCTGCTGCGTCACCTCGGGCGCGGCCGCCTTGGGGGCTGCTGCCGGAGCCGCGGCGCCTTCATCCTCAGGCAGGGCTTCGCCAGGTTCACCGATCCAAACGAGCGTAGCGTTGACCGGCACCACCGCGCCTTCGGCCTGCAGAATCCTTAAAATCGTGCCGCTGGCCGGGCTGGGGATCTCGGTATCGACCTTATCCGTGTTGACCTCAACCAAGGGGTCATATTCCTTGACCTGCTCGCCTTCTTGTTTGAGCCATTTGGTGACGGTGGCGTCAGTAACGCCTTCGCCCATCTGTGGGAGGGTAACTTTTACGGCCATGGGTTAATTCTAACTGAGGAACATGGCCGCTTGCAGCACAACCGCTTGGCAGCCATAATCAGCCCATGAAGTATCAATTCTTTAACGACTACGCAGAAGGTGCTCACCCCAAGATCCTTGCCCGCCTGGCCGCCAGTAACGCAGACCAGATGACCGGCTATGGTGAAGACGAACTCTCGCGGCAGGCACAAGCCTTGATCCAGGAGGCGGCCGGCAACGTCGCTGCCGCGGTGCACTTTGTTTCCGGCGGCACGCAAGCCAACCTGGTGTGCCTGGCAGCCATGTTGCGGCCGCACGAAGCCGTGATCGCCGCCAGCAGTGGGCACATTTTTGTGCATGAGGCCGGCGCCATCGAGGCCACCGGCCATAAGATCGAAACTGTGGCCAGCGTCGACGGCAAGTTGCGCCCCCAGTTGCTGGCCGGGTTCTTCGGCCCTGGCCGTGACGAGCATATGACCAAGCCCAAGGTAGTGTTCATCTCGCACGCCAGCGAAGTCGGCACGATCTACTCCAAGGCTGAACTCGAAGCACTCTACGCGTTCTGCCAGCAGCACAATTTGTATCTTTATCTGGATGGGGCCCGCCTTGGTACGGCGTTGACCGCCCGGGATAGCGACTTGAGCCTGGCGGATATCGCCACCTTGACGGATATGTTCTACATAGGCGGCACCAAAAACGGAGCGCTACTGGGGGAAGCGATCGTGATCCCCAACCCCGCGCTGCAGCCCGAATTCCGCTGGCACATCAAGCAGCGCGGCGCCATGCTGGCCAAGGGACGCGTCATCGGTGCGCAGTTCCTGGAGCTCTTCGCCGACGAGTTGTATTTTGAGCTGGCCCAGCACGCCAACCGCATGGCCGAGCAGCTAGCAGGCGGGCTACAGGAGCTGGGGTTTAAGTTTCTAACCGCACCGCAATCCAATCAGCTCTTCCCGATCCTGCCCGATGAGCTCATCGCCCAGTTGCAGCAAGACTATGGCTTTTACGTGTGGGCACCAGCAGGCGAGGGCTCTTCGGCGATACGGCTAGTGACATCATGGGCTACGCCCGAGCACGCCGTGCAGGCATTTCTGGAGGATCTGGGCGGGGTGGCGTAGTATCGGTGTGCATCCCGAGCGCAGCGAGGGATCCTCATTTGGCATGACTGAAAAATACGCGCTGCGTAGAAGATATGCCCATAAGGATCCTTCGCTGGCGTGGCTTCGGCGTCCGGGTGGCAACTCCACTACCCGCTCAAGATGACAAGGGTAAATTAAACAGCGTAGCATCGGCTACGCTGTTTTTATTTATTGTTTGCCTTTGCTGAACGCTACAAGCTGACAGCTAACAGCTGCTTATTCCAAATTCTCGAAGACGATCTCCACCACGTCACGCACACGCATTTGCGGCGCATCGGTCTTGGCGGCATCCGAGAGCATGATCATGCAGTACGGGCAGCCCACCGCCAACGTCTCGACGCCGACCTCCTGCGCCTGGCGGATGCGCTCGCTATTAACGCGGCTGGTGCCATGCTCTTCTTCCTTCCACATCTGGGCACCGCCGGCGCCGCAACAGAAGGATTGCTTCTTGGTACGCGCCATCTCGACCACATCGGCGTTGACGGCGTTGAGCACGTTGCGTGGCTCGATAACCACATCATTTTGCCGGCCCAGGTAGCACGGGTCGTGCATGGCGGTCTGCGTATCGGCGCCGGCCTTCACCTTGAGGCGCCCCGTATTGATCAGTTCATCAATAAAGCTGGTGTGGTGCACCACCTCATAGTGGCCGCCAAATTGCGGGTACTCATTCTTGAGCGTGTGCATGCAGTGCGGGCAAGTGGTGAGGATGCGTTTGGGCGCCACCTCATTGAGAACTTCCACGTTGGCCGTAGCCAACTCATTGAACAGGAACTCGTTGCCCGCCCGCCGCGCCGAATCGCCGGTGCACTGCTCGTTCTGGCCCAGCACGGCAAAATTGACGCCGGCCGCCTGCAGCACCTGCGCCAGGGCTTGGGCAGTCTTCTGAGCGCGCGGGTCGGTCGCCGGGGCACAGCCCACCCACCACAGCACTTCGGGCTCAGGGTTCTGCTCGATGGTCTGCACGTTCAACCCCTCAGCCCACTTCATGCGCTCAGTGGGCGGCACGTTCCAGGGGTTCATGCTGCGTTCCATGCCGCGGAAGGCGGTTTGCCATTGGGCCGGGGCTTTGTCTTCCATCAGCACCATCGAACGGCGGATGTCCATGATGTCGCGCATCGGGTCATTGCCCACCGGGCAGATCTCCGTGCAGGCGCCACAGGCGGTGCAAGCCAGCACGGCTTCTTCGCTGATGGCAAATTCCAGCAGCGTTTGGCTACTGGCTTCGCCGGCCGCCAGGCGCGCGCCCTCTTGGTTGAAGAAGTAGCGTTTGTTGATCTCCAGCGCGGCGGGCGAGAGCACCTTGCCGGTGTTGTAGGCCGGGCAGGCATCCTGGCAGCGGTTACACATAATGCAGGCATAGCCATCCAGAATCTGGTGCCAGGCAAAATCTTCTACACGCGTGGCGCCAAACTGCTCGATGGAGTTATCGTCAAAATTCAGCTTATCCAGCGCACCAGGGGCAGTGCGTTCGGGGCGCAGCAGGAAATTGAGCGGCGCCATGAAGATGTGGATGTGCTTGGAATACAAGAAATACGGGAAGAAGGCCATGATCAGGCCGATGGCCAGCCAAAAACCCACATGCTCGCCGACCGTCAGCGCTTGGGGCGAGAGCCCGGCCCACAACTGTGCCGCGGCGGAAGACAGCGGCTGCCACGCGTCGGCCCCGTGCAGGGCGAGCTTAAAGCTGTTACCCAGGAAGCGTCCGCCCAGGTGGAAGACGATGAACAAGCCCACGATCAACGAATCGCGGCGGATGCCGGCACGCGCCTTGGGATGCAGCAGCGTACTCTCACGCGTGGTGAGCTCTTTGGCGCGCAGCACAAAGCGGCGCAGCAGCAAGGCCAGCATGCCGCTGATGCCCGCCACGGTGAGCAGATCCGCCACCAGGCGGTACAGGTTGCCCAAAGTGCCCTGGCCCAGGAAGATGAAGCCAGCAAACAGCGCTTCGAGCACATCGCCAATGTTGACCAGCAGATAGAACATGAAGGCCCACACCACCATGGCGTGCAGCACGCTGACCAGCAGGCGCTTGCGCCAGGTGGGCGTGAGCGCCACCGCCTTGACGCCCGTAGGCAGCAGGCGTTTAGGGATCAGCGACCAATCCGGCCGGCCGTGGCCGCGGCCAATGATGCGGATGACGCGCAAGGCCACCTGCAAAGCCGCATACCCGCTGGCGGCCGCGGCGAGGACAAAGACGATCTTCTCTGGAAGTGTGAGCATGACAAAAATTCTAGCATAGGCAAGGAAAGCCGTATGCTCTAAGCCAATAGCTGTAAGCTATCAGCTTCGAACACGCGGGACAGGTCCACCTCCGCTAGAAGGCAGCGCATTACTAGAATTAAGAACACAGCCGGATATTTGCTTAAAACTGAAAGCTGACAGCTTCTTTACGCTGACAGCTGCCTTTACGCCCCACCCTCGCCGTACTGGAACTCCGCATCGGTCGGGGTGCGCCCCGAGGGGTCATGCACATAGACCCAGTCGCCTAGCGTAGCCCAGTCGTAGACCCAGCGGGCATCGCCGATCGCCAGGTTCACGCAACCATGCGAGCCCTGGAAGCCGAAGAATTGCTTCTGGCGCCAGTAGGCACCGTGGATCGCCCGCGCCTGGTCGTAGTACATCGTCCAGGGCACATTGGCCAGATAGTAGTAGCCACCAATGCCGGCGGAGAAGTCTCCGCTCATCGGGGTTTCTTCGTGCTTCTCATAGATCTGGAATAAGCCTGGCCGCGTCCAGAGATTGTCGAGGCCAGTAGCCACCAAGGTGGCAAAGATCATCTGGTTGTTCTCGTAGACCGCCAGCGATTGCTGCTCCAGGTTGATCTCGATCCAGCGGCCGTTCTCTACGCCTTCGGGCGGTGCGCTCATCGGCACCACCAGGCGCATCTGCAACGAGTTCAGCCATTCATCCGGCCCCACCAAGTACCAGCTCAAATCGCCCACCTGCTGCGTATCAAATACCTCCAGCACCGTGTAGGCAGCCTGGCCCGTGCTGCCGCGCGGCGCGCTCAGGCTCGGGGCGGCATAGGGGGCGAAGGGCGCCGCCTCGCCAGCGGCGTGCTCCAACACCCAGCCAAAGGTACGCGTCGGCGCGGTGTCGAAGAGCTGGCCCATGCTAAAGCGGCGCACCTCGGCTGGCGAAAGGTCGCTACGCCGCATCCAGCCCAGGTTGGTGTAGTAGTAGCTCTTGCCATCCAGTTCCTGCACCGCGCTGTAAGTGACATAATGCGGGCTCTCGCCAGCCTTGATGTAAAAACTGGGATTGGTGCCCGCGGCGGCATCCGCCAGGGAGGGATACACCGGGCGCTCGATCACCGCACCGCCCGACATAGTGTTGACCATGGCATAGCTCACCGGCAAATCGCTCAGCGCCGGGTCTACCGTCTGCGCCACCAACGGGCGCACGGGCAAGCTCATGCCCAACTGGCTCAGGCGCTGAAAGTAGCCATACGAGCCGAGCGGAGTGCAATCGGCGCTGCTGCTGCCGGCGAAGGTGGGCGGCAGGCACAAGGGGTCGGCCTGCAGCGGCTGCGCCGCAGGCGCAGCCAGGGCCGTGCTGGGCCACAGCGCCAGGCCGAAGGCCAGCAAGAGTGCAAGGTGCAGGGTACGCATCATGCCGAAATTATAGCGGCCTGCTTGCGCGGGGAGGTTAACGAAGCGTGGGTATTTAGCGATCGTGCTCACTCAAGACCAGGCGGCCCAGGCAGGCCAGCGCCACCAGATTGAAAAGGATCGCCACGCCAGCATTGAAACCAAACCCCTGGGCATACAGAGCTGGCGTCACCAGGCTGGCAGTAGCACGCCCGATCGAAGCCAGGATGAAGAAGCTGGCCATCACGGTGGCACGCGCATGCGGCAGCACCTCGGTCATCAGCGGGATCGAGCTGACGATGGTGAATTCAAAGCTGATATAGAAGAGGATCAGGGCCAGCAACGCCCCGAGGTAACTGTGGCCCATCAGCGGCAGCAGCAGGCAGGCCAGGCAATTCAGCACCACTCCCAAAAAGATGGCGCGGCGTTTACCCAGCCGGTCAGTGAACAAGGCCACCAGTCCCTCGCCGCTCAGCTCGGCGATGCCCAGGGCGGCCGCGGCCCAGCCTAAGGCCTGCAGTTGCAAACTGAAGCGATCCTCAAGCCAGACGCCAAACGAGAGCCCCACCAATTCGTTAGCGATGCAGGTAAACAGCGTAAACAGCAGTGCGGCGCGCGCCGCGGGGGATTGCAGCACCAGGCGGAACTTGGAAAAGGTGCTGCTGGCCGCCTGCGGATGCGGCTGATCCTTGGGCAGTAGAAACAACAGAAACACCAGGCAGGCCAACACCAGCAGCCCCACCAACTGGAAGGGAGCCAGCCAACCCGCCCGGCCGATCACCCAACCCATCGCCGGCACGCCGATGATAAATGCGGTGGACCAACTGAATTCGGTGACGGTAATGGCAGCACTGCGGCGCGCATACGGCACCCGATCGCCAATGTAGGCCTGCACGGACGGGTCGTAGGTCACCTTGCCCAGCAACATCAACACCATCGCCGCCACAAAGCCCGCGAAGCTTGGCAGCAGGCTGACCACAACCGCGCCCCCTACAAAGATGCCCATACCCACCAACATGCCCGTGCGGCGGCCGCGGCTGTCGCCCAGGGTGCCGAAGAACGGCGCCAGGAGGGCGGCGGCCAGCGAGCGCAAGCCCACCGCACGCGTCAAGGTATCCAGGGGCACGTTAAGCGCGTCACGGAATACTGGCAAGAAGGGATACACCATACGGAAGATGGTGCTGATCAGCATGCGTACCAGTGTGAAAAACACCAGTTGCAGGCGCAGCGAGTCTTTGCGCGCGGCCATCGCAGGTACGCAGGCTAGCGCTTGAGCATCGGCATATGGATGCCGTGGCGCTGCGCCGCGGCAATCGCCTCAGGGTAGCCGGCATCGGCGTGGCGCACCACGCCCATGCCGGGATCGCTGGTGAGCACGCGGGCAATGCGCGCCGTCGCCTCCGGCGTACCGTCGGCCACGATCACTTGGCCAGCATGCTGGCTGTAGCCAATGCCCACGCCACCGCCATGATGGAACGACACCCATGTGGCGCCGTTGACGGCGTTGATCAGCGCGTTGAGGATCGGCCAGTCACTGACTGCGTCGGTGCCATCTTTCATCGCTTCGGTCTCACGATTGGGCGAGGCCACCGAGCCAGAGTCAAGATGGTCACGCCCGATGGCGATCGGCGCGCTCAATTCACCGCTGGCCACCATCTCATTGAAACGCAGGCCCGCCTTGGCGCGCTCGCCATAGCCCAGCCAGCAAATCCGCGCCGGCAGCCCCTGAAAAGGGATGCGCTCACGCGCCATATCCAGCCAGCGATGCAGGTGGGCATCCTCAGGGAAGAGGGCCTTGATGGCGGCATCGGTCTTGTAGATATCTTCAGGGTCACCGCTCAGTGCCACCCAGCGGAACGGGCCTTTGCCTTCGCTGAACAGCGGGCGAATGTAGGCGGGTACAAACCCGGGGAAGTCGAACGCATTCGTGACGCCATACTCCAAGGCGCGTTGGCGTAAGTTGTTACCGTAATCGAAGACTTCGCTGCCCTTCCGCTGGAAGCCCAGCATCGCCTCCACATGGGCAGCCATGCTGGCCTGGGCGCGGCGCTCAAACTCGGCCGGGTCACTACTGCGCAGCGCCTGTGCCGCGGCGAGGCTCATGCGGGCGGGCACATAGGCCAGCAGGTCGTGCGCCGGGGTTTGATCGGTCACTACATCGGGCACCACACCGCGCTGCAACAGCTCCGGGAAAAGCTCGGCGGCGTTGCCGATCAAACCGATCGAGCGCGGCTGGCCCTTGGCAACATAGTCTTCCACCAGGGTCATCGCTTCTTCAAGGGTATCGACGACATCATCTACGTAGCCGATCTCCTGGCGGCGCTTGGCGCGCGCCGGATCGATCTCCACCACCAGGCCCACGCCCTCGTTCATGGTGATCGCCAGTGGCTGGGCGCCGCCCATACCGCCCAAGCCGGCGGTGAGCACAAACTTGCCGCGCAGGGAGGCCCAGCCGCGTTGGCGCGCCAGGGCGCCCAGCGTCTCATAGGTGCCTTGCAAAATGCCTTGCGTGCCGATGTAGATCCACGAGCCAGCGGTCATCTGCCCGTACATGATTAAGCCCTTGGCCGCCAGCTCATCAAAGTGCTGTTGTGTGGCCCAATACGGCACCAGGTTGGAATTGGCAATCAGCACCCGCGGCGCATCGCTGTGCGAGCGAAACACCACCACCGGCTTGCCCGATTGCACCAACAGGGTTTCATCCGGCTCCAGGTTGCGCAGCGTCTCAAGGATGGCGTCCAGCGCCTCCCAACTACGCGCCGCCTGGCCGCGGCCACCGTACACCACCAGATCCTCAGGGCGCTCGGCCACCTCCGGATCCAAGTTATTTTGCAGCATGCGATAGACGGCTTCGATCTGCCAGTTTTTGCAAGTCAGGGCTTGGCCGCGCGGGGCGCGCAGCGTTCGGGGTTGAGTCATGGCATCCTATGGGGTCTCGGCGGCGTAGGTGAGCAACCACAGCGGATCGCTCAATATAAATGTATCACTGGTGCGCCAAAGCAGATAGTTTTGCTGCTCCGCTTCGCTGGCGCTGGTGCTGTAATACGACATCGCGCCGATCTGCAGGCCCGCCGGGCCGTGGCGCGTCTCCAGGTGCAGGTGCGGATCGCTGACGAAGAAGCGGTCGCCCGAATCGCCCACATGGCCGAGCACCTCGGCACAGCTCAGCTCCGCGCCAAGCGCAAAGGGCGCCGGTTGCTGCAGATGGGCATACAGTAGATACAGCGCATCATCCGTGCCCAGTGCATAAAGTTGTGCCACGGCGGCGGGCAGCCACGCAGCCGGCGTTTCTAGGATCACATAATTGCCATAGACCGGGTTGTAGCCCAGGCCAGCCACCCAGCCATCCAGCATCGCTTGCACCGGGGTGCCATTGATGTGGCCGCCAGTTGGCCCGCCGCGGTAGTAAGCAAAATCTACGCCGTGATGGCCGGTTTCTTTGTTCTCACCCTGGGGTGGGATGAAGGGCTGGGTCAGGTAAAGCGTGATCAGGCTGTGGATGTCGTGCTCGGCCAGCGGGCTGCACACTGCGCTGAGCGGCCGCACGGTGGCACTAGGCGTGAAGGTGGCACTGGGTTGCGGCGTATGGCTGGGTGCGGCCGTGGCGCTGGGAGTTAGCGTGGGCTGCGGCACCGCAGCCGGCTGGCAAGCGGCCAGCTGGCAAGCGGCCAGGCCCAGCCCAAACAACCGCAGCGCACGGTAGTATTGCAGCTTCACCCTGTGATTGTAACCTTTTGGTTTTTTGCGCCTGGCGGGGGGCCGGTGTTATGATTCGATTTCGTTTTAGGCTGTGGAGGCATTTGAATGCGGAAGATTAGCGTAATCGGGGTGGGCTATGTGGGCCTGGTCACGGCCGCCTGCTTTAGCGACCTGGGCAATCAGGTCATCGCCCTGGATGTGAACGAAGAGCGCGTCGCTGGGCTCAAACGCGGCGAAATGCCGATCTACGAACCGGGGCTGGAAGAGCTGGTGAAGCGCAATGTCGCTGCCGGCCGGCTGCACTTCACCACTTCGTACAAGGACGCGCTCAAAGACAGCGAATTCGTGTTCATCTGCGTGGGCACCCCCTCGGGCGAAGATGGCGAAGCCGATCTGAAGTATGTGGAGGCGGCGGCGCGCAGCATTGCTCAGAACATGGTGGCGCCGCTGATCGTGATCAATAAATCCACCGTGCCAGTTGGCACGGGTGACTGGGTAGCCGAGATCGTACACGAAGCCCAGCCCCAGCCCATCGATTTCTGGGTAGTCTCCTGCCCTGAGTTCCTGCGCGAGGGCGTGGCGATTGCCGATTTTATGAACCCGCATCGCACGGTGTTAGGCTCCACCAATCGTGAAGCCGCGGACAAGGTAGCGCAACTGCACCTCACCCTGCGCGCCCCGATCGTGATCACCGATCTGCGCACCGCCGAGATGATCAAGTACGCCTCCAATGCCTTCCTGGCGACTAAGATCTCCTTCATCAACGAGATTGCCGATATCTGCGAGCGCCTGGGTGCGGATGTAAAAGAGGTCGCCGCCGGCATGGGCTTTGATAGCCGCATCGGCAAGCAATTCCTTGAGGCCGGCTTAGGCTACGGTGGCTCGTGCTTCCCCAAAGACGTCAAAGCGCTGGCCTTCATGGGCGATGAGATGGGCGTGGATACGCGCATTCTCAATTCAGTGATGCAGGTCAACAGCGCTCGCCGCCAAGCCATCGTAGACAAGCTGGATGAAATGCTGGGCGGCCTGCAAGGCAAGACCGTGGGCCTGCTGGGCCTGGCCTTCAAAGCCAATACCGACGATATGCGCGATGCACCTTCGATCGACATCGCGCAAGCCCTGCAAGCCGCTGGTGCCAGCGTGCGCGGCTATGACCCGGTGGCGATGGACGTGGCCCGCGGCCTATTGCCCGGGGTAGAACTGTTCAACGATGCCTACTCGCTAGCCGAAGGCGTGGACGCACTGCTGGTGGCTACCGAATGGAACGAATTCAAGAATTTGGATCTCGCCCGCGTGCATGCCAGTATGAAGCAACCGGTGTTGCTGGATGGCCGCAACATTTACACGCCCGAAGTGATGCGCAATTTGGGCTTCACCTACTACGGCGTAGGCCGCGGCAATGCCGCCGGCGCCAAGACCAAGATCAAAGCACACGTCAATGGCAACTGACCCTCAGCACCCGCCCATCTGCGATTATGAGGGGTCGGACTATCAAACCCGCTTCTGGGAGCAGGGCGGCCGCGCCTACGAAGACGGCGCCGAAGCGGTGGCGTTGCGCCGCCTGCTGCCGGCGCACGGCCAACTGATGCTGGAAGTCGGCGCCGGCGCTGGGCGCAACACGCCACGCTACGCGGGCTACGAGCGCATCGTGGTGATGGATTACTCCACCACCCAGCTTGAGCAAGCCCAGCAATACCTGGGCAGCAGTGAACGCTATATTTACGTAGCCGCCGATGTGTACAAGCTGCCCTTTGTAGATGGCTTGTTTGATGGCGCTACCATCATCCGCGTCTTGCACCACATGGCCGATGCACCTGCCGCCTTGCAGCAGGTGCGCAACACCTTGCAACCGCAGGCGACGCTGATCCTGGAATATGCCAACAAGCGCAACCTAAAATCGATCCTCCGTTGGCTGCTGGACCGCCAGAAGTGGAGCCCGTTCAGCCTGGAGCCGGTGGAGTACATCCCGCTCAATTTTGATTTCCACCCCAAGGCGATCAATGGCTGGCTGCGCCAGCTGGGTTTTGCGATCGAGCGCCAACTGGCCGTTTCGCACTTCCGCGTGGGCTGGCTCAAGCGCCATGTGCCCACCCGCCTGCTGGTGGCGCTGGATGCGCTGTTCCAGCCGCTGGGTGCGCTGTGGAAGTACACCCCCAGCATTTTCGTGCGCGCCCGCGCCGCGGCCAGCAGTAGCGTAGCGGCCCCGGGGGCCTTTTTCAAATGCCCAGAATGTGGTGCGCCCCTGGGTGCGCCGCAAGGCAAGGGGCTGCAGTGTGCCTGTGGACGTCACTGGGGCATCCACAACGGTATTTACAACTTCAAACAAGCCAGCCCCACAAGATAAAAAAAGCCGCTCGTTGAGCGGCTTTTTTGTTGCGGTTAGCGGTTGGCTAATTCGTAATCGATGATCGAAGCAAAGGTATCAAAGGGGTAAGCGCCCACCAGGGCGATCCCGTTGATGAAAAAGGTAGGCGTAGAGCTCACCCCGTACTGCTGCCCCAGCGCCAAATCCTGCTTGACGGCATCGGCATAGCGCCCCTCCGCCAGGCAGGTGCTCAGTGCGGCTACATCCAGGCCCAGTTGCTCAGCATAGCTAGTATAGGCGCTCGGGCCCAAGCCCAGCGTGCCGCCAAACAGCAGGTCGTGATACTCCCAGAACATGCCTTGTTCATTGGCACATTCGGCCGCCTGGGCGGCTGCATCGGCATCCGGATGAATGCTGTTGAGCGGGTAATTCTTAAACACAAAGCGCACCTGGTCACCATATCGTTCCATCAGTTGCGGCATGGTCTGCTCAAAGTGGCGCACACAATACGGGCACTGAAAATCCGCAAACTCCACGATCGTCACCGGTGCATCCGCCGGCCCCAGCACGGGGTCGCCCTCCAGGTTGATGTCATAGCGCTGCAGGCCTTCGATCTGCGTGCCCACATCGGCACTGTCGGCGGCGCTGGGCGCCGCGGCGGCCGGGGCGCGCCCCCACAGCAAGTAGCCGGCCCATAAGCCCAAAAGGAAGGCCAGCGGTGCAATCAGCGCCCACAGGTGGCGGCGTTTGATCTGGATGTGCAAAATTTCATCGCCTGTAGCTGGCTGGCGCTTTTGCGTGCGCGCGGTCCTTTTTGCGGTTGCCATGCGGGCGATTATATAATGCCGCCATGCAAAACGATGTGCCGCGCCTGGAACTGGCCGGGCCGTACATGAATGCGGCGGGCAGCCTGGGCTTCGCGCCAAAGGCCGCCCAGCCTGCCTGGCCGCCGCTGGCCGCCTTCGTCACCAACCCGATCAGCCTGCAGCCACGCCGCGCCAGCCAGGGGCCGCGCCTGCTCACGTTTCCGGGCGGTGCGTTACTGCACACCGGCTGGCCCAACCCGGGGCTGCGCCGCGCCGTGCAGCAGCACGCCGCGGCCTGGGCGCGTGCCAGCCAGCCCATCATTCTCAATCTATTGATTGACGAGCCGGCCAGCCTGGCACAGGTGATGCCGCCCCTCGAAGCATTGGATAACCTGGCCGGCCTGGAACTCAGCATTGCGGCGGATGCCAGCGCACAACTGGCGGGCGAGCTGGTGCGCGCGGCACAGAGCAAGTGGCCACTGATCGCCCAGCTTAGCCTGGCGCGGGCCGAAGAATTGGCCACGGCCTGCCTGGCCGCCGGGGCCAGCGCCATCAGCCTGGGGCCGCCGCGCGGCAGCCTGCCGGATGGGGCGGGTAGGCTGGTCAGCGGGCGCCTCTATGGGCCGGCACTCTACCCACAAGCACTGGCGGTCACCCAGGCGCTGCAGCGCGCCGGCGCGCCCGTGATCGCCGCCGGCGGCGTGGAGACAGCGCAGCAGGCCGAGGCGTTTTTGGCAGCGGGGGCGCTGGCCGTTCAGGTGGAGGCGGCGCTGTGGAAGTAGTTTGTAACTAACAAGTACTCAGAAATTCAGGATTTATTTTTCCAGCCACAAGGTGACCGGCCCATCATTGTGGATCTCTACCAGCATCTCGGCCCCAAAGCGCCCGGTTTGTACCGCCACGCCCTGCTCGGCTACTAACTCGGCAAAACGCGCCACTAGGGGCTCGGCATGCTGCGGTGCGGCGGCACGGACAAAGGAGGGCCGCCGGCCGCGTTCGCTATCGGCGTACAGCGTGAACTGCGAAACCACAATCGCCGCCCCGCCCACCTCCAGCAGCGAGCGATTCATTTTGCCCGCGGCATCTTCGAAGATGCGTAAGTTGGCGATCTTCTCGGCCAGATAGCGCGCCTGGCTTTCATCATCCTGCGGGCCTACGCCCAGCAGCACCACCACGCCCTGCGCGATGCGGGCGATCTCCTGCCCTTCCACACGCACCGCAGCGGCGCGCACGCGTTGCACCAAAGCTCGCATAGGGGCAGTATAACCACAGCACGCCTCGGCCTGCGTATAATCCCCGTGTGTCTGCTACTACCCCCTTCCTCTCGCTGATCATCCCTGCCTATAACGAAGAGCAACGCCTACCGGAGAGCCTGGCGCGCGTGCATGCCTTCGTCAGCCAGCAAAGCTACCCCTACGAAGTTCTCGTCGTCGAGAACGGCAGCCAGGATCGCACCCTGGCGATCGCCGAGGCCTTCGCCGCCGAGCATGCTGGCTTCCGGGTACTCACCTCGCCAGGGCGCGGCAAGGGCCTGGCGGTACGCCTGGGCATGCTGGCGGCGCGTGGCGAATGGCGCATGATGCTCGACGCGGATCTTTCGATGCCAGTCAGCGAGATCCCGCGCTTCCTGCCCCCGCAGCAAAATGGCGCAGAAGTGATCATTGCCTCGCGCGAAGCCCCCGGCGCGGTGCGTTACAACGAGCCCGATGTGCGCCATGTGGGTGGGCGCGTGATCAACGCCCTGATCCGCGCGTTGGCGCTGCCCGGCCTGCAGGATACCCAATGCGGCTTCAAATGCTTCAGCGCCCGCGCCGCGCAGGCGTTGTTCCCCCTGCAAACCATGGACGGTTGGTCATTTGACGTAGAAGTCCTGTACCTGGCGCGCAAGCAAGGCCTGGCAATCATGGAACTGCCGATCCCCTGGTACTACAGTGACCACAGCCATGTGCGCCCGCTGACCGATACGCTGCATATGCTGCGCGATATTTTGCGCATTCGCCTCAACGATTGGCAAGGACGCTATGGCTAGCCGGCCGGCTGTGCCACGCCCGCGGAAAAAAGTGCCCAAATGGCCCAGCCTGCGCTACGAGCGCAAGTTATGGGCGCAAGGAATTGTGTATGTGGCCGGCGCCGATGAAGCCGGGCGCGGCGCCCTGGCCGGCCCGGTCTACGCCGCCGCGGTGATCCTGCCCAGCGATCTGCACCGCCAGTTGCGCGGCGTACGCGATTCCAAGCAGCTCACTGCCCGCGAACGCCAGCAGTTGGCCCCACGCATTCGCCAGTATGCGTTGGCTTGGGCAGTCGCCAGCGCCAGCGTAGACGAAATCGATACGATCAATATCCTGCAGGCCAGCTACCTCGCCACCCGCCGGGCGCTGGCCGCCTTGACGCTGGCCCCGCAGCACTTGCTGCTGGATGCAATTCGCCTGGCGGAGAACCCCTTGCCGCAAACCGCCTTGATCGGCGGCGATGCACGCAGCCTGAGCATTGCCGCAGCCTCAGTGCTGGCCAAAACCGCACGCGATGCCGAATTAAGCCGCCTGGACGCCGAGTTTCCCCACTATGGCTTCGCCCAGCACAAGGGCTACGCCACCGCCGCCCACCGCGCCGCCATCGCCACGTACGGGCCGTGTGCCCACCACCGGCGCAGCTTCGCACCAATGAAGGCGCCCGCATGAAACGCCCCGTGCGGATGTGGCTGGCGCTGCTGCTGCTAGCGGCCTGCCGCGGCCCAGCCGCGACGCCTGGCCCCCTCGCAGCCACACCCGCGGCGCCAACGCCCCAGGCCAGCGCAACAGCCAGCCCCAGCGCGGCGCCCAGCCCCACGTACCGCGCCCCCGTGCCTGCGGTGCGCCCACAGTATCGCCTGATCGCCACGCTGGATTTTGCCGCGCACTATTTGGCGGTGAGTCAAGAGATCCGCTATACGAACAACCAAGCCCTCCCGCTGGATATGATCCCGCTGGTAGTGCCCGTGGCCGACGAGCTGATCACAATCACCTCGATCGAGTATGACCGCGGCACAGACTGGAGTTACCACGGCCGCGCCCAGGGCGGTTCCGCGGAGTTGTTGCTCGCACGCCCGCTGCTGCCAGGCGAGGTGCTGCACATCGAGATTGACTATGCCATTGCGGTGCCCGAACGGCCAACCCTACTGGGCTGGACCGCGCGCCAGATGACCTTTATCGATTGGTATCCCTTCATCCCACCCTATCTGGCCGAGCGCGGCTGGGTGATCAACGAGCCCACGCCGCAAGGCGAATACCTGGTGTACGAAAGCGCCGATTTTGACGTTTCGCTATACACCGTGCACCCGCCGGCCCTGTTGCAAATCGCTGCGCCCGCGCCCGAGACGCGGCGTGAGGGCGGCTGGCACTACCAATTGGCACACGCACGCCGCTTTGTCTGGGCTGCCAGCGGCCACTACCAGGCCGAGACGCTCCGCGCCGGGGAAGGCAACATTCCGGTGACGGTGTATTACTTTGAAGAGGAGCGCGCCGCGGCGCAGGCGGCCGTGCGCACCGCCGCCAAAGCACTGGAAATCTACGAGCGCTTGTTCGGCACCTATCCCTACGAGCACTTGGTGCTGGTGGAGTGCATCTTTCCAGACGGCATGGAATCGGACGGCATGTTCTTCTTGGATATGGGTTACTTCAAGAGCTATGACGGCACGCCGCGCAACCTGCTCACCACGCTCAGCGCGCATGAAACCGCGCACAACTGGTGGTTCGGTGCAGTAGGCAACGATGCAGCCCATGAAGCCTGGCTGGATGAGGCGCTGGCCACCTATGCTGAATTGCTGTATTACCAGGAGGCGCATCCCAACGCGCAGGACTGGTGGTGGCAGTTCCGCGTCGAGCAGTGGGAACCGCAAGGCCGCGTGGGGCGCAGCGCCTACGAGCTGGAGGGCTTCCGCCCCTATGTGAATGCCAATTATTTACGCGGCGCCCAGTTCCTGCATGCGGTGCGCCAGCGCATCGGCGACGAAGCCTTCTTAGACTTCTTGCAGGCCTATGCCACGCGCTACCGCGGCCAATTGGCCGATGGCGCCAGCTTCCTGGCCTTACTACAAGCCAGCAGTGGCCAGGCGTTGGATGAGATCATCAACGAGTATTTTGGCGAATAGCCGCGCGCTCAGTCTTTCCATTCCAGTTCATACTCACCGATAAACACGGTATCACCATCCACCACGCCCTTTTCTCGCAGGGCAACATCGATCTTGAGCTGGCGCAGAATACGCTGGAAGCGGCTGACCGATTGGTCATGCTCCCAATAGGTCATCGCCGCGGCGCGTTCAATGGCGGCGCCGTGCAGGCGCCAACCGTCGGGCTCGCGGGTGATCTCGAACTCCGTTGGGTCCGTTTCGGGCCGGTAGACCGGCAACTCATCGGCCACCGGTTCGGGCAGGGCGCGCAAAGCCTCGGCGGCGCGCCCCAGCAGGCGGCGCACATCCTGGCCGCTGACGGCGGAGATGGCCAGCGGCGAAGCTACGCCGAGCTTCTTCAGGCCGGCTTGCAATTCCGGCCAACGTGCTTGCACATCGGGCAGATCGATCTTATTGACCGCCACCACCTGGGGCTTGCTACCCAACTGCGGGTCAAACAAAGCCAGCTCGCTATTGATCTGGGTGTAATCCGCTAGCGGCGCCTCGGCCATGCCGTCCAATAGATGGATCAATACACGCGTGCGCTGGATATGGCGCAAAAAGTCATGCCCCAACCCTTTGCCGGTATGGGCGCCCTCGATAAGGCCAGGGATATCCGCCAATACCAGATCAGTCTCTTCATCCAGCACGGCTACGCCGAGGTTGGGCGCCAGGGTGGTGAAGGGATAGTTGGCGATGCGCGGGCGCGCATTGGTGAGCGCCGCGAGCAGGGTGGATTTGCCGGCATTGGGCACGCCGACGATGCCAATATCTGCCAGCAGCTTGAGCTCCAGGCGTAGGGTCTTTTCTTCGCCGGGGGCACCTTTTTCGCCAATGCGCGGTGCCTGGTTGCGCGAGTTGGCGAAATGCTGGTTGCCACGCCCGCCACGGCCGCCGCGGGCGGCCTCGTAACGCTCCCCGGCATGCACCAGATCGGCCAATAGGTCACCGCGGCTGGCGTCATACACCAGCGTGCCCACGGGCACTTTTAGCACCAGATCGGGGGCGCCGCGCCCGCTGCGATTGCTGGGGCCACCGGGACGGCCTTCCTCAGCCGCGAATTTCTTCTGGCGGCGGAAGTTGTACAGGGTGCGCATGGAATCTTCCACTTCCAGGATCACTGAACCGCCGCGGCCCCCGTCGCCGCCATCCGGCCCGCCGCGCGGCACAAAGCGCTCCCGGCGGAAGTGCACCATGCCGTCGCCGCCCTTGCCGGAGCTGACGGTAATTTCTACTTCATCGATGAAATGGCTATCCATAGATAGGGAATGATACTCGCTCGAGGGACGCCTGGCTGGGCGAGCGCCGCGCCAAATGTTGTGTGTGCGGAATGAAAAGCCCCACACTCGCGATCTGAATTCGCACGCTAACGGCAACTTTTCTCCAAACGCGTATGGTTCAATTTGCACCCTGCTTGTACTCTCATTGTGGGTAATTGCACAAGATGGATTTTAATGTTAGAGTTTTTGGCGGGAGACAAACGAAGATGGCAAAACAAATCCCCGATATCGTGATCGGCCGCCTGCCGGTGTACCTGCGGGCGCTGCAACACATGCTGGCCGAGGGGCGCCAGGTAACCAGCTCACAAGAACTGGGTGAGCGCTTGGGCATCTCGGCGGCACAGATCCGCAAGGATCTCTCGCAGTTTGGCGAATTCGGCAAACAGGGCACCGGCTACAACATCGAATACCTGGCCAATCAGGTGCGCGAGATCTTGCGCGTCAACAAAAATTGGGAAGTGATCATTGTGGGCGCCGGTGATATTGGCCGCGCCTTGGCCGGCTACAGCGGCTTTAGCGAACGCGGCTTCAAGATCCGCGATATTTTCGATAATTCGCCGGCGCGTATTGGCGAAAAACACGGCGATTTCGTGATCAAAGATTCAGCCACCTTGAAGGATGAGGTGCAGGCGGCCGGGGTCAAAATGGCCATGATCGCCGTGCCGGCCCAAGCGGCCCAAACCGTGGCCGACCAATTGGTGGCGGCCGGCATCCAGGCGATCCTTAGCTACGCGCCGGTGAACCTCACCGTGCCGCCCGGCATCCGCGTGCAGAACATCGATCCCTCGATCCACTTGCAGCGCATGACCTATTATCTGGACTGAACTAAGCCAAGTTTCAGCATCTACATCTGCTGGCCGGTTAGTCAACTAACCGGCCAGCAGACTCTTTTTTAATAGAAACTATAATTCTCTGGTTATGCCAAGGCTGAAATACTTTGTCCTTGCGGGGCTCTTTTTCCTGCTCGTAGCCCTCATTTTTACCTATCCACTGGTACTGAACTTTACTGAAGCCATACGCGGGGGCACCCAGGGGGATGGGATCTATTTTGTGTGGCTGGTGCGCTGGTATCAGGGCTTCTTTACTGGCGAGAACCCACACATCTTCTTCAACCCGCTGATGAATTACCCGCAGGGCTGGAACCTTTCCACGACGGATACCAGCCTGGCGGCCTTGCTGCCCAGCCTGCCGTTTAGCCTGCTGTGGGGGCCGGTGGCGGGCTACAACATCGGGATGTGGTTGAGCTTTGTATTCTCCGGCCTGGCGATGTATGTCTGGGTCTACCGCTATACGCGTTCCGCCGCCGCCAGCCTGCTGGCGGGCACGCTATATGCCTTTTTCCCCAATCGCATCGCCCATTATCAAGCCGGCCATCTGAATCTCTCGGCCACCGCCTGGTTTCCGCTGTATTTTCTGGGCCTGTACGAAGTGCTGCGCGCCGGAAAGAAGTTCCATTGGGGTTGGGCGCTGCTCTGCGCAGGCGCGCTAGGCCTGATCGCCTTCACTTCGATGTATTACCTGCTGTTCACCTTGCTGATCAGCGTGGTATTCGTGGGCAGTTTTTTCCTGCTCACGCGCCCGGCGTACCGCCAGCTCGCCACCTGGCTGCGGCTGGGCGCCACCGCATTGCTCAGCGCCCCCGTCCTTTACCTCGCCTTACGCCCCTTCCTGGCGTTGGCGGGCCAGGGCGGCCTGGCGGATCGTAGTGTGGACTATATGGACGCGTATGCTGCCAGCCTGACCGATTTTCTGGCGCCGGCGTCCAGTCATTTTCTGTGGGGTGGCTGGATTAGCCAGGTTCTCGATCGTTCGCAATGGATCGAAGGCTCACTGTATATTGGCGTTATCACGCTTGCCCTGCTGGCCGTAGCCTTTGTGCGCCGCAAAGAGCTTGCGGAGCGCAGCCTACTCACCCTCGCCGCCATCAGCATGCTGGCCGCGGTGCTGATCGCCATGGGCCCGCACCTACACTGGAATGGCGAGCTGGTGCTCGTGGCAGGCCAGCGCGTGCCTTTGCCCAGCCTATGGCTATATGAATATGTGCCCTTCTTTGCAAAAATGCGCGCGATCATGCGCATGGGCGTCTTTGCGCTGCTGTTTGCGGCGCTGATCGCCGGCCTGGGGGCCGATCTACTACTGCGCCGGCTGCCGCAGCGTTGGCAGCGCTGGGCTACCGTGGCCCTGCTGGCGCTGGTGCTGCTCGATTTTTACCCCGGTCCGGATCGGCATATCCTGCCCGTCGAAGCGCGGCCAGTGGATGCTTGGTTGGCACAGCAGCCGGGCAATGGCGCAGTGGTGCAATTGCCGTTTAGCCGCTCGGTAGACCAGGAGCAAGTGTATTACGCCCTGACTCACCAGAAGCCCTTCACCGGGGGCTTCTTCAATGCCAACCAGCCAGCGCAGTATCAGTACCTGGCACCGATCCTCGAGCACTTTCCGGATGCGCACAGCATTGCCACCTTGCGCGAATACCGCGTGGAGTATGTACTGATCGACCCGCACGATTACAGCGACTTCGCCGCCACTGAACAGACGATGCTGTCCCTCGGCCTACGCCTGCTGAGCGAACAAGGGGGCGTGCGCGTCTACACGTTTGCTGAGTGAGCATGGCCATCATCAAGGATCGTTTCTACTGGCTGCTGGCGGCGCTGGGTCTGCTGGCCGCCTGGGCGGTGTGGTGGCAAATGCACTGGGGGCCTTGGGCCTTCAGTGATTCGGCGGCCTACATTGCCGCGGCGCGCAACCTGGCCGCTGGCCACGGGCTGAGCCTGCTCTCCCCCGCGGGGGTTTACCGCCCGCTCACGCTGCACCAGCCGCTATACCCGTGGCTGTTGGCGGGCGGCCTGCAGGCCGGGCTGCACCCTTTCACCAGCACTACGCTACTCAACATAGCCAGCGCCTTCGGGTGTGTATTCGTGCTCAGTGCGGCAGTCTACGCGCGCACGGGCCACAAAGCAGCCGCGCTGGCCCTGGCGCTGGCCGCGGCCAGCTTCCCCACCCTGATCGATAACCTGGGCGGCGCGATGAGCGAGCCGCTGTACCTGAGCCTGATGTTGTTGGGCCTGGCCAGTTTGTTGGCCTATCTGGCCGGGGGCTCGCGTGCCAGCCTATATGTTTCCGCTGCCTGCGCGGCGCTGACCATGCTAGCGCGCCTGGTAGGCGCGGCTAACGTCGCTGCCGGCGCACTGGCGCTAGTGGCACTGGCGCCTGGCTCGCGCCGCGCCCGGCTAAACGATGCGCTGATCTTCGCCGTGCTGGGCGCGTTACCTGCGCTGCTCTGGCAGTTCAGCCTGCCCGCGCTGGCCGGGCGTAGTTTTAGTGCGCCCGCCGAGCTGGGCGTGCAATCGGCCAGCTTTTGGAGCCAGTTGGTTAGCAGCCTAGCCAATAGTTGGGTGCCGCAGGGCAGCGCATGGGCCGGGCCAGTGGCTGCACTCCTGGGAGCAGGCCTGTTGGCCAGCCTGATTGCGGTGGCTTGGCAGCTATGGCGCGGGCGTAGCCAAACCGCTTGGGTACATCTAGGCTTCGTAGCTGGTACACACGCCGTGGCCTACATTATGGTTTGCCTGGCCGCCTTTTTGTTTTCCAACGTCCAGCCGGATATAAATCCGCGCACCCTCTTGCCTCTATTCCCCTTACTCTTATGGCTGGGTATCAGTGGGTTGCTGGCACTTTCCCCACGCCGCCCGGGCGTGGTGAACGCCGCCCTGCTGGGCATGGCGGCGCTGGCCGTGCTGGCTTGGGCGCCGCAAACCCAGCGCCTGGTGAATGAACGTTACGCCGAGGGCCACGGCTATACCGCGGTGTACTATCGCGATTCGGAGCTGCTGCGCACGGCGCGCCAACTGCCACAAGAGGCGGCCTGGATCTCCAACCTGCCGGCGCTGTTTTTGCTCTATCTGGATAAGCCTACCTACGATCTGGCCGAGATCTATCCCAATGTGCGCGCCACAAACAACCCAGCCCTCGGCGAGGGAGACACCGCGCTCGATCCGCTGATGCGCAACGGGGGCATTCTGCTGCTGTACACGCCGCAACTGCGCACCAGCTTGGGCGCGGATGCGAGCACACACATCGAAAACCTAACGCGTGGTTTACAGCGCCTCTATGATGGGCCCGAAGGCCAGATCCTGATAGGCCAGCAATAAAAAAGGCAGCCGCTGGCTGCCTTTGTAGTGACCTGCATACCGCCTGAGGATTACCCCAGGTAGCGGGCCAGCGCCTTGTATTCATCCAAGGCGCGTTGTGCGCCCATGGCTACACAATTCACCGGGTCATCCACCAGATAGGCCGGCACGCCGAGCTTTTGGGTCATCAAGCGATCCATACCACGCAGCAGTGCCCCGCCGCCGCACAGCGCGACGCCACGATCGATGATGTCTGAGGCCAGTTCGGGTGGCGTGCGTTCGAGCACACGGCGAATCATCTCGAAGACTTCATCCAGCGCGGGTTGCACAGCTTCCACAACTTCGGAGGTGGTCAGGGTCAGCGGGCGCGGCAGGCCGGTCACCTGATCCTGGCCCTGCAATTCCACGCTGTGCTCTTCATCCTGCGGCACAGCCGCGCCAACGCGCAGCTTCACCATCTCAGCGGTGCGTTGGCCAATGTGCAGGCCGTACTTGCGGCGCACATAGCTGGCAATCGCATCATCCAGATCCAGCCCGCCCTGACGCAGATTCTCGCCCGAGACAACATCGTTCATCGCCAGCACCGCGGCTTGCGTGCAGCCGCCGCCCAGGCACACCACCATGTTGCCGGTGGGCGTACCCACGGGCAGATCGATCCCCAGGGCGGCCGCCAACGGCTGCGAGATCAAGGCGGCATCGCCGCTGGCCAGGGCGGCTTCGTGCACGGCGCGGCGCTCCACACTGGTGATGCCGTAGGGGTGGGTGATCATGATGCGCGGCTTAAACAAGCGCACCGAGCCCCCCACGCGGCGCACCAGATAATCCAACAGCAGTTCAGTAAGCTCGTAGTAAGCCACCACACCCTTTTGCAAGGGGCGCACGACTTCAATGGTCTCTTCGGACACGCGGCCGATCATGCCCTGGGCTTCTTCGCCCACGGCCACGATCTTCTGCTCTTGCATATCAACCGCGGCCACGGTGGGCTCTTGCAGAATGATCTCGCCGCCCTGAACGATGCGAATATACATCGTACCCAGGTCAATGCCGAGTTCACGCGCCAGGACTGCCATTAAGCGACACCTGAGGGAATAGGACGCAAGGCCCCAGAAGGATACGTATGCAGAATAGCCATCAGGCGGCTATTCTACTCGCCGGCGCTTTGAGTTGGGAAACGCGTGTGGCGGTTGGCGCGGCCAAAACGGCGGGCCACATCCAGGCGCAGTGAGGAACGCGCCAGGGCGGCCTCAGCGGCCAGGTAGGCCTCGGTGCCACGCGGCAGGCCTTCGGCCAGGCGCTGCTCGGCCTCACGCTTGGCACGCTCGGCGCGCACGACGTCAATTTCTTCGACGTTTTCGGCGGCATCGGCCAGGATGGTGATGATCTCGGGTTGAATTTCGGCCAAACCGCCAGTGACGGTGAAGAGTTGTTCCTCAGAGCCCTGCTTGACCTTGATCACGCCAGGGCGGATGGTGGAGAGCAACGGGGCGTGATTAGGCAGCACACCCATCTCGCCATCATGGCCGGGAATGGTGACAATGTCGGCATCGCCTTCGAAGACGCTGCGGTCCTGAGAAACAATTTCACAACGGATGGTCATGTACTCTCTCAATCTCTAATCTCTAGCTCTCCAGCCTCGTGTTGGCGAGACTGGAGAGCAGAGATTGTGATTTCTTACTCGGCCAGTTTCTTGGCCTTCTCCACAGCTTGTTCAATGCTGCCGACCATCATAAAGGCCTGCTCGGGCAGGTCATCGTGCTTGCCGTCAAGGATCTCGCGGAAGCCGCGCACCGTGTCGGCCAGGGAGACGTACTGGCCCGGGGTGCCGGTGAACTGCTCGGCCACGAAGAAGGGCTGGCTGAAGAAGCGCTCCACCTTGCGGGCACGCGAGACGATCAGCTTGTCATCTTCGCTCAGCTCGTCGATACCCAGAATGGCGATGATGTCTTGCAGGTCTTTGTAGCGCTGCAACACACGCTGCACTTCACGAGCGGTGCGGTAGTGCTCCTCGCCCACAATGTTGGGGTCAAGAATGCGCGAGGTGGAAGCCAGAGGATCCACGGCGGGATAGATACCCTTATCCGCAATGGCACGCTCCAGAGAGATGGTGGCGTCCAAGTGGGTGAAGGTAGCTACCGGCGCGGGGTCGGAGTAGTCGTCGGCGGGCACGTAAACGGCCTGCATCGAGGTGATCGAACCGGTACGAGTGGAGGTGATGCGCTCCTGCAACTGGCCCATTTCGGTGGCCAGGGTGGGCTGGTAACCCACGGCTGAAGGCATACGGCCGAGGAGGGCAGATACTTCGGAGCCGGACATCGAGAAACGGAAGATGTTGTCGATGAACAACAGCACATCGCGGCCCTGGTCACGGAAGTACTCGGCCATGGTGAGGGCGGTAAGGGCGACGCGCAGGCGGCTGCCAGCGGGCTCGTTCATCTGGCCATAGACCAGCACGGTGTCCTTGAGCACACCCGACTCGGTCATTTCGCGGTACATCTGCGTACCCTCACGGGTGCGCTCACCCACGCCGGCGAACACGGAGTTGCCCTCGTGCTCAGTGGCGATGGAGCGAATCAGCTCCTGAATGATCACGGTCTTGCCTACGCCGGCACCACCGAAGATGCCGGTCTTACCGCCCTTGGTGAAGGGGGCGATGAGATCGATGACCTTGACGCCGGTCTCAAAGACTTCGACGCTGGTGGATTGCTCTTCAAAGGCCGGCGCATCACGGTGGATGGCATAGCTGGTCTCGCTGTTCACCGGGCCGAGGCCATCGATGGCGGTACCGAGCACATCAAACATGCGGCCGAGGGTGGCCGGGCCAACGGGCACGGTGATGGGCGCGCCGGTGTTGACGACTTCCATGCCGCGCTGCAGACCATCGGTCGTGTCAAGCGCTACGCCGCGCACCTGACCGCCACCGAGGTGGGTTTGCACTTCCACCACCACCGGAGCCTGGCCCGGGCGCTGAATTTCGATCGCATCATAGACTTCAGGCATGCTGGCGTCGCTAAATTCGACATCCACCACACCACCCAGAATTTGGACTACGCGTCCGTTCACATCTGCCATCCGTTCCTCCGCTAGCTGGCCTGGGCCAGCGCTTCCGCGCCGCCGGCAATATCCAACATTTCGTTGGTAATGCCCTGCTGGCGCACCTTGTTATATTCGAGGGTAAGGCCCTTGCCCAGCTCGCTGGCGTTATCCGTGGCGTTCTTCATCGCCACCATGCGGGCGGCGTGCTCGCTGGCAAAGGATTCCAAAAGGGCCTGATAAACCTGCAGCGCGGTAAAGCGCGGCACGATCTCTTCTAAAATTTCGTACTGGCCCGGCTCATAGATGTAGGAAGCCGTGGGGCCATCCTGGGCCACACTCTTGCCCATCTCCGCCTGCACCAAACCCTCGCTATCTTCAAACTCCAAGGGCAGCAGCTTCTTGATCACGGGCGCCTGGCGGATCATGTTGACGAAGTCGGTATAGACCAGGAAGACTTCATCGGCTGTGCCCGCCAGAAATTCGTCCACAAGGATGCGGCCAATCGCCGAAACATCCGAGAACTTGGGCTCGGCGGGCATATCGGTGAACTGGGCCATCACATTCAGGCCACGGCGGAACAGTAGCTCAGCACCCTTGCGGCCGACGGGGATGAAGCGCACCGGCACCGGGTAATTTTGGAAATGACTGAGCGTGTGGCGCAGCACGTTGGTGTTGTACGGGCCAGCCAGGCCGCGATCACCACTGACCATGACCACCAGCGCGCTCTTGACTTCGGGGCGCTCCAGCAGCAGCGGGTGCAGATTGCTGCGGCCCGGCTGCTTGGCGATATGCGTAAGCACCTGCCAGGCCTTGGTGGAATACGGCCGCGTAGCTTGCACCATCTCCATGGCTTTACGCACGCGGCTGGCCGAAACGGCCTGCAGGGCGCGGGTCACCTGCGAGATGTTCTTGATGCTCTTGATGCGTAAGCGAATTTCGCGTGTATTAGCCATTGTATAGTTGACAGTCTACAGAAGACAGTTGACTGTTAGCTAGCTCCACGTGCTGTTGAAGGTTTCGATGGCGCTCTTGAGGCGAGCCTTGAGCTCGTCGCTGAGGGCCTTCTTCTCACGAATTTCCTTGAGCAGGTCTCCGTGCGAAGCATCCAGGAAGCGCACTAGGGACGCTTCCCATTCGTTGACGCGCTCGATCTCAATGTTGTCGGCCAGGCCGCTGGTGCCGGCGTAGATCACCGCCACTTCGTGCTCCAGGGCTACCGGGGCGTACTGCGGCTGCTTGAGGATCTCTTGCAGACGCTGGCCGCGGCTCAGCTGAGCCTGGGTGGCCTTGTCCAGACCGGAACCAAACTGGGCGAAGGCGGCCAGCTCGCGGAAGGAGGCCATGTCCAAACGCAGACCACCGGCCACCTGCTTCATAGCCTTGGTCTGGGCGTCACCACCCACGCGCGACACCGACAGACCGGCGTTGATCGCCGGGCGGATGCCTGCATAGAAGAGGTTGGCTTCCAAGTAAATCTGGCCGTCCGTAATGGAAATTACGTTGGTGGGCACGTAGGCAGACACGTCACCCAGCAGGGTTTCAATGATCGGCAGCGCAGTCAGCGAGCCACCGGAGTTCTTGAGGCGCACGATCTTGCTGTCCTTGGCGCCCTTGAGGGCTTCCTCGGCGTTGTGCTTGGCCAGCGGGCCAGAGAAGGCTTGGCCATCTTTTTCTTCGGCCACGTCACCACTGAAGCTGTTGGGGACGATCACATAGCCATCCGCCAGGCGGGCGGCACGTTCCAGTAAGCGGGAGTGCAGGTAAAACAGGTCACCCGGGTAAGCTTCACGGCCAGGGGGGCGGCGCAGCAGCAGGGATACCTGACGGTAGGCCCAAGCATGCTTGGAAAGGTCATCATAGACGATGAGCGCATCGCGCCCGGTCTCCATGAATTCTTCACCGATGGCGCAGCCAGCGTAAGGCGCAATGTATTGCAACGCGGCCGACTCATCCGCCGAGGCCACCACGATCACGGTGTGCTCCATGGCGCCGCGCTCTTCGAGGATGGCTACCGTGCGGGCGATGGCGGCCTTCTTCTGACCGATGGCTACATAGATGCACAGCAGGTTCTTGCCTTTTTGGTTGATGATGGCATCGATCGCCAAGGCGGTCTTGCCGGTCTGGCGGTCACCGATGATCAGCTCACGCTGGCCGCGGCCCACCGGGGTCAGGGCGTCAATACCCTTGATACCGGTCTGCACCGGGGTATCTACGTCTTTGCGGCGAATTACGCCGGGGGCAATACGCTCGATCGGGCGGTACTGGGTGAAGGCGATGGGGCCTTTGCCGTCGATCGGCTCGCCGAGCGCATTCACCACGCGGCCTACCAAGGCATCGCCAACGGGCACCGAGGCGATACGGCCGGTGGAGCGCACGGTCATGCCCTCTTCGATGCCGGAGAAATCTCCCATGACGATGATACCGACGTTGTCACGCTCCAAGTTGAAGGCAATGCCCATCACGCCGTTTTCAAACTGGACGAGCTCCTGGGCCTGAACTTGCGCCAAGCCTGAGGCGCGGGCAATACCATCGCCCGCGGCGGTCACCGTACCTACGTCGCGCAGCTCAAATTCAGGCTTGAAGGCCTCGATCTGCTTTTGCAGGCTGGAAGAAATGTCTTTGATCATGTCAGTCATGGGTTAACGTCTCCGCATGTAGCGAAAGGGATTAGCCGGTTGGCATTTGGGTAGATGATAACAGATAGGCCCGTATTAGTCCAGTATTTCACAAAGTAATTAGCGCCCTTGGGCCGCCACGGCAGGCTCGTTATAATTGGCCTCAATTTTGCCGATGACAAAGACCAACAGCCTCACCAGCCCATTACAGGCCGAACTCGACAGCCTGCGCGCCAAGGTGGCGCGCCGCCACGAGTATATTGAGCTGCTCGAAGTCGAGCTGGGCAATACCCGCGGTGCTCTGCTGGAGTTTACCGCCCGCTATAACCAGCGCATCGGCCCCCTGGAAGCCGAACTGCAGCGCTTGCAGCGCCAGCTAGATGTTCTCACCGCCGATCAGGCGCCCCCCGCCAACGATTGGCGCGGCGCCCGTGGCCACAGCGCCCCAACGGGTGCCGGGCGACGAAGCACCGCCGAGGGCGGCCAGCCGCCAGCGGAGGACATTCCCTTTAAAAAGCATGCCGCGCCCAGCTCACATGACGTGAATTACGAACGGCGCGTGCGCGATCTGTTCCGCCGGTTGGCCAAACGCTACCACCCGGACCTGGCGCACAGTGAAGAGCAGAAAAAGTGGCACGAAGAGATCATGGCCGAGGTCAATCAGGCCTACAGTGCCAAGAACCTGCGGGCGCTGGAGGCGCTGGAGCAGCGCCGCCGGCTGGAAGGCGAGCTGGGTGCCAGCCCGGCCGCCGAGCTGGCGCGCCTCAGCGTGGAGCTGCGCCAACTGGAAGGCATGATCTTTGATATGGAGCAAACCATCCGCGAGCTGGATCTCTCTCCGGCGATGCAGATGCGCAGCGAGTTGAAGGCTGATCAAGAAGAGGGCCGCGACACCTTGGCAGCGCTGGAACGCGAGATGCGCTCACGCATCGCCGCACTGGAGGAGCAGGTTTTGGTACACGGTGGAGATGTAGGCCGCCCCGCAGATACGCAGGACTAACTTTTTTTGAAATAGCGCAGCGCCAGCTTCAGGCGTTCCTCTACATCAGTGGCGCCATCGGCGGGCAAAGATTGGATGGCGGCCTGAGCCTCGACGACGCTGTAGCCGAGCGCCAGCAGCGCATCCAACAGGTCGCCATCGGCCGGCTGGGCAGCCGGCAGGTTGGCCTCGCCGGCCAACGGCAGAATGCGATCCGCCAGGTGCAGCACGATCTTCTGGGCGGTCTTGCTGCCCACGCCCGGCACTTTGCCCAGCACGGCGCTCTGGCCGCCGAGCACGGCGGCACGCAAATTCGCCACACTCAACGCCGATAGGATCGCCAGCCCCAACTTGGGGCCAACGCGCTCCACCCCGATCAGCAACGTGAACATCTCGCGCGCCTCAGGCGTGGGAAAGCCATACAGGCTGAGTTCGTTTTCGCGCACCACGAGGTAGGTATGCAAGCTGAGCGTCTGGCCGGTTTGCGCCTCGGCCAGCACGCCGCGCGGCACATGTACCTTAAAGCCCAAGCCGGCAAGCTCAATGACAAGATGATTGTCACCCACATGGGTGATACGGCCAGCGAGAGAAGCGATCATGTGAGCAGGAACGCCGAACCAATGCCCACCAGCACCACCAGCAGCATGCCGGGCCAGATGGCACGGCGCAAGCCAAGCGAAGCGCCGCTGAGCACGATGCCGCCCTTGAACAAGGTATTCGTCATCGTGGCGATGACGATACCGTGGGCCGCCGTATCCAGGCTGAGGCCACCACTATGGCTGAGCTCGGCCAGACTGAGGGTGATCGCATTCGAATCCGAGAAACCCGCCAGGAAGCTGGAAACCAGCACGCCCACTTCACCCAGATAGAGCTGAGCAGCGCGGTTGATCAGCAAGATAAACCCATACAGCAAGCCAAAACGCAGCGCCGCCTTCAGATCAAACGGATTATCAAACTCCACCTGGCTTTTGCCGGGGCTGCGCTTGGCAACATATAAATAGAAGGCATAGGCCAAACCCGCCAGCGCAGCGAGGCTGAGCGGTTTCCAGACGATGGCTACCAGGGCGGCGTTGACGATGGCAATCTGCACGATTACGCGCGCAAACATGACCGACCAGGCCAGCAGGATGCCGAAGCCCAGCATGCGCACCAGGCGCGCTTGCTTCTTGCTACGCGCCGTGAAGCTGAGCGTGACGGCGGTGCTGGACACCAGGCCGCCGAGCAAGCCAGATAGCCCCAGGCCCTGCTCACCGCCCAGTACCTTGATGAGCACATAGGCCAAAAAGCTGATGCCTGAGATCAATACGACCATCAGCCAGATCTTGAAGGGATTGAGCACGTCAAACGGCGGGGGGAAGAGCGCTTCATTGGGTAGCACTGGCAACACCACCGCGGTGATCACCAAGAACTGCAACGCCGCTTGAATATCTTCGCGGGTGAGTGACTTAACCAGGCGGTCGGTTTCCAACTTGAGCGACAGGATCAGCGTGGTAGCAACACCCAGCGCCACGGCCAGGCCGACATAATCCCAATAGCACAGGCCACCCAACATTACTGTGATGAGGATAGCCGTCTCGGTGGTCATACCGACATGCTGATCACTGGCCTTGAAGTAATAGCCCACCACCAGCATCAGCGCCACCGCCAACAACAAGCCAAAGAAGATCAAAGGCTGTTGGAAGCGATCGGAGGCCATCGCCGCCAGGCTGCCGGCCAACGAGAACAACGCAAAGGTGCGCTCGCCGGCTGGGATGTTCTTGCCGCGCCGCCCGTGCGAGAATTCGCGCTGCAAGCCGATCGAGAAGCCGATCAGCAGCGCCGCGCCGAAGCGCAAAAACAGATCCCATTCGCTCATTGGGCACGCTCCAGCGCCGCCAGGCTGCGGCGCGTGGTGAGATGGCAGATGGCCACCGCCAGCGCATCGGCGGCGTCATCCGGCTTGGGTAATTCACGCAGGCCGAGGAGGGTTTTCACCATACTTTGCATTTGTTGCTTATCCGCAGCCCCATAGCCACTGACGGCTTGCTTGACTTGATTGGGGGTGTAGTCACTGACGGCCAAGCCGGCTTGCTGCATGGCCAGCAACACCACGCCGCGCGCCTGGCCCACGCTCATCGCCGTGCGCACATTGCGCTGGAAAAAGAGCGATTCCACCGCGGCACTCTGCGGGCGGTGGGCGGCCAACAAGGCCGCCAGGCTGGCGTGGATGTGCGCCAAACGCTCACCCAACGGCATCTTGGCCGGGGTGAGGATGACGCCCCAATCCACGCACTGCAAATCCCCGGCTGGCGTCTGGTGCACAAAACCATAGCCAGTGATCGCTGTTCCGGGGTCAATCCCAACGGCCAGCATAGGCGCTAGTCAGCCAATTGGGCCAAAACTTCGTCGCTGATGTTGAGGTTGCTGGCGGTGGTTTGCACATCATCCAGCTCCTCGAGAGATTCCATGAAGCGCATGACCTGCAAGCTCTCGCTGGCGCCCAGTTCGATCTCCTGCTTGGCTTGCATGCGCAGGCCGGCATCCTTCACCGCGATCTTGGCATCCTTGAGGGCATCGCCAATGCGCTTGAACGCGTCCACCGGGCCGGTCACTTCCACCTGGCCATCTTCGTACCAGAGGTCTTCGGCGCCCGCATCCACCACCAGTTCAAACAGCTCTTCTTCGCTCTTGCCATTGGCTTCAAAGGCGAAGAAGGCCACGCGGTCAAACTGCCAGCTCACCGAGCCACTCTCGCCCAGGTTGCCGCCGCTGCGGCTGAAGAGATGGCGCAGATCAGACACGGTGCGATTGCGATTATCCGTCACTGCGTCCACAATCACGGCAACGCCATGCGGGCCAAAGCCTTCATAGGTCACCTGATCCAGCGTAGCCCCGTCTTTATCCTCACCCGTGCCACGTTTAATCGCACGGTCAATGTTGTCGCTGGGCATGTTTTCGCCGCGCGCTTTATCGATCGCCAGGCGTAAGGAGAAGTTGGTATCAGGGTTGCCGCCACCTTCGCGGGCGGCAATCGCAATTTCGCGCGCCAGACGGGTGAACACCGCGCCACGCTTGGCATCGGTAACCGCTTTCTTGCGCTTAATCGTGGACCATTTACTATGACCGGACATAAGTAATACCTCTGCAAAAAATTATACGGCTTTTTTAACTGCATGCACTCCTCAGCGCGCGCGTATACTCGCCAGATGCCCAGCCATACACCCGACAGCTCAGCCGCGCAACCCACAGCACGCCTGCAAGCCGTGCTGGAGGCTTGCCGCAGCCTGAGCGCCACCTTGCAGCCCCACGAGTTGTACAAGGCACTGGTGCGCTTCGCCGCCACGCTGACCGATAGCAGCCAGGGCGCAGTGCTGCGCTACGACCCCGGCCAGCAGGATTTGTATTTTGAAGCAGCACCCTGGCTGAGCGCCGAACAAAGCGCAACGCTGCGCCTGAACCTGGATGACAATCCGATCGGCCAGGCCTACCGCAGCCGCTGGGCAGTGCTGGCCGCTGCGCAACCCCAATGGGGGCTGCGCAGCCTGCTGGCGGTGCCCATCGTGGTGGAGGGCAGCGCACTGGGCGTGCTGTGCGCGGCCGACAAACGCAGTGGCGAATTCGACCACGCCGATGTGCTGGCGATGGAGGCCTTGGCCGCCCAGGCGGCGATCAGTATCGAAAACGCCGAGATGCTGCAGCAAGCACGCCAGGGCTACACCACCCTGGCCGAGCTGGACAAGATGCGCAACGACTTCATTGCGATCACATCGCATGAGTTGCGCATTCCGCTGGGCCTGATCCTCGGGCACGCCAGTTTCCTGGCCGGCATCCTGGAGGAAGGCGAGGCCCGGCAACAAAGCCTGGTGATCGAAAAGGCCGCCCTACGCCTGAAAGACATCGTTGAAGACCTTTCGAAGATCGAGCTGGCGCAAAACGGCACCTCCGTGCTGCGCGTGCACCACTATGACCTGGCAGACCAAGCCCGCCGCTTGGTGACGGCACACCAAACCAATGCAGCCGAAGCAGGCATTCAGCTTACGCTGGCCGCGGCAGAGGCGGTCCTCGTCAACGCCGATAGCACTAAAATGTTCGTGGCGCTTGATCACCTGCTCAAAAATGCGCTGCGCTTCACCAACCGCGCGGGGCGCGTGCAGGTAGAGGTGAGCGCCGCCGACGGTGAGGCGATCGTGACGGTGGCCGATAGCGGAATTGGCATCCCGGCAGCAGACTTGCCGCGCATCTTCGATCGCTTCTACCAGGTGGAGGATCACATGACTCGCCGCCACGGTGGCATGGGCCTGGGGCTCTCGATTGCGCGCACCCTGGTGGAGATGCACGGCGGCCAGTTGAGCGCGGAGAGCGTGGAAGGCAAGGGCAGCCGTTTTGTCTTGCGCCTGCCGCAGGAGCGCTAGCCCACAAAGCACGATATAATCTGCACCTCATTCGGGGCGTGGCGCAGCCCGGCTAGCGCGCACCGTTCGGGACGGTGAGGTCGAAGGTTCAAATCCTTTCGCCCCGACTGAGAAAAAGCCTCAGGCAGAGCCTGAGGCTTTTTGCTTGCCCGCAGAGCAAGAATGGGTTTATTCTGTGGCGAGATGCCTGGCCTGCTACACCGCCTGAATACTGCGCTCGATCGAATTTGGCCCCCCGCACACACCACGCGCCTGCGCCTCGACCTGCTGGCCCTGACCCTGGCTGGCGGCTTGGCGCTTGGCTGGGCACTGCGCGATGCGCCGCTGCTGGGGCATGATTGGCTGGTGATGTATTTCGCCAACCGCGCCACCGATGTGTATTACCCACCCTGGACCTCGATTATTTTGCGCCCGCTGGCCAGCCTGCCGTGGCGCAGCGGGTTGGCGCTGCTGAATGGGCTCACTATCGCCGCAGTGGCAATCTACACCTTTCACCAAGGCACCCTGGCCAAGAACCCGGCGCGCGTAGCGGCCACGCTGCTGGCGATATTGACCCCGCAGGTGGCGATCGTGCTGTGGGCCGGGCAGATCGATGGCCTGGCTGTGCTGGGCATTCTTGGGCTGCCCTGGTTGGCGCCGCTGGTGTTAATGAAGGCGACCTTTGTAGGCTTCAGCGTATTGGCAAGCAAACACTGGTTTCTGGCGGCGTTGGGCTGCGGGCTGCTCAGTTGGCTGCTGTGGCCGGGCTGGCCAGCACAACTGATCGCCACCTTGGCGGTGCGCGGCACGCATCTCTCGGCGGCTGGCTGGCCGGTCACCGGTTGGTTGCCGCCGCTGGCCGGGCTGGTGCTGCTGCTGCTCAGCCAGCGCACCGATTGGCTGCAGATGGTGGCGGCTGGCTCGCTGCTCTATCCGTTTTCACTTCCCTATCATTGGATCGTACTTTTGCCAGCACTCGGCGGCTTGCGCGGGCGCGAACTGCTGGCGAGCTGGCTGGCCGCCTGGTTGATGCTGATCCCGATCGGGCTGAATGCCTATCACTGGCTATACTTTGTTTTTCCCTTCGTAATCTGGTGGCAGCGCCAACGCCAACCGGGCCATGACGACAGTTGGCTGGCCTTGCTGCGCGAGGTGCGCCAGGCGCAGCGTATGTAGCAGGAGTTTATGCAAACGATAAACAATCTCTGGAACCGGCTAAAGCAACAGCCGGTGATCTTCCAAGGGCTGGCGCTGCTGCTGGTGGTTTGGCTGGTGCTCAGCCATGCCTGGATGACGGATGATGCCTATTTCTCCTTCCGCAGTGTAGACAACTTCATCAATGGCTACGGGCTGACCTGGAACGTGACCGAGCGCGTGCAGGGATTTACCCACCCGTTGTGGGTTTTGCTGCTCAGTGGTGCCTACGCCTTCACCCATGAGATCTATCTGACCAGTATTGCCATCAGCCTTGCCTGTACCCTGGGGCTGGCCTGGCTGCTCTTGCGGCGCATCGGCCAGACGGCCTGGCACGGCCTGCTGGGCCTGGGCCTGCTGTGCCTCTCAACCGCATTTGTTGATTACTCCACCTCAGGATTGGAAAATCCGCTGACGCATTTGCTCCTGGCTGTTTTCTTGTGGCTCTTTTTGCGCCAGCCTAAGCAGCAAGACCATTTGCTGGCGCTGGCTTTGGTGGCTGGACTGGCTGCGCTAAACCGGCTGGATACGATCTTGTTTTATGGGCCGGCGCTGGCTTATCTATGGTGGCGCAACCCGAAGAAACTGGCGGCGCTGGGCAGCTTGCTGCTCGGCTTTCTGCCATTGATCGCCTGGGAAGTCTTTTCCATCGTGTACTACGGCTTCCCCTTTCCGAACACCTACTACGCCAAGGCGCTTAATTATGTAAGCGCGGCGCAGGAAGCGTGGGCCGGGCTGAATTATTTCTATTTCACCCTGCGCTTCGACCCACTGACCTGGGCGGTCATTCTGGCCGGGTTGGCAACGGCACTATGGAGCCAGCAAGCCCGCCCGCGGCTGGTGGCGGCCGGCATCTTGCTGTATCTAGCCTATATTTTGCAAATCGGCGGTGATTTCATGGGCGGGCGCTTCCTTTCGGCGGCCTACCTGGCCAGCACTCTGCTGCTGGTGGTGTACCTGTTGCCGGCTTTGCGCCCGCGCGGGCGCGGTGCGTTGCTGGCCGCCGCCTTTGGGCTCAGCCTGCTGGCCGCATCGCCACCCTATTTTCTGTATGCACGCGATTTCTCCACCGCGCGCTGGCAAGGCGTAGTGGATGAGCGCATGATCTACGCCCAGACCAATCTGGTGCGGATTGATGCGCTGCACGCCTTCAACAGCCAGCCCGAACACACCCTTTTGAACAAGGCGGCCTACCTGGCGCGTATGTTGTGGCGCGGCACCGGCTTTCGCCTGGAAGCGGAGAACGACTGGATCGAGCTGGGCCGCGAACTGCGCGCCAGCGCAGAAGCGCAAGACGGCGTGACCTACCTGCCACAAGGCGCCAATGGCTTTACGGGCTATTACGCCGGCCCGCAGGTGTATTTCATCCACGGCCTGGCGCTCACCGATGGTTTGCTGGCACGCGTGCCACCGATCTACAATCCCAACTGGCGCAGCGGCCACTTCATGCGCCGCATCCCTGAGGGCTACCTGGAGATCGAGGCGGGCCAGATCAATCAGCTACCGGATGCGGCGCTCGACACGTACTACCAGGCCATCCGCCGCGTCACGCACGGGCCACTGTTCACGCCCGAGCGCTGGCAGGCCATCTGGGCGTTGAATACGCGCCCGTTCACCGATTGGCTCCCCGAGCATCTCACTGCGTTTCGCTTCCCCAAACTGGCCAGCGCCACCGTGGCCCTGCAGCCCGGCCAACCCGCCGAGGTGCAACTGAGCTTTGCTGGCCAGGGTGCCGCCGCCCAAGTGAGCTTTGCCGAACGCATCTTCACCTCCACGTTAGAACTCAGCACCAGCGCGGGGGATGCCTTTGATCTCTACTTGCTGGGCGAGAATGAAACCGAGCTTGGCCGCGTGCACCTGGCGGCGCAGCCGGGCCGCGGCCATACGGTACCGCTGCCGGCGGCGGTAGCAAGCGAAGGGGTGGTGGCTATCCGCCTGGTGCCAGTACGCGTCTACAACCACGCCGCGGATGGCGAATACACTCTTCATAGCCTATTAATCCCGCTGCACTAAACTGAACCCGATGAAGAGCGTACTGCCTACATTAGCCCTATTCGCCAGCCTGGCGGCGGCGTGTGCGGCCGCCCCCGCGGCCAGCGCCACCGATGTCGTGCTGCCTCATGGAGATGGCGCCTGCGTGGCGACCACCACCGCCAAGACCACGATCTACAGCCGCCCCAGCCAGGCGGCGGACCCGTTTGCCAGCGTGGATGGCGGCCTGGCCCAACCGGTCAGTGCGCGCACCGAAGACGGCTGGCTGGGCTTTGACCCCGGCGTGGCCCAGGCGGCCAACATGGGGCCGTTCCGCCTGCGTTGGTTCTGGCACGAGGATGTGCAACTGAGCGGGGACTGTGCCGGCCTGCCCAGCTTGTGGGGGCCTGAGGCGGGCTACTGCTACGATATGCCGATGGACGCGGTGCTGGTGCACGGCGAGCCCAGTGCAGCCGCCAGCGTGCTGACGACGCTGGAGCCGGGCCAATTTGCCGCCGTGCTGGGCATCAGCCAGGCGGGCTGGGCCGAAATCGATCTGCAGTTGGGCAACACCGGCTTGGCCGGTAGAGGCTGGGTGGACGCGCAGACGCTCAACCTTAATGGCAGCGCCTGCGGCGAACTGCCGCACCTCCCCTAAGGGTTAGACCAGGATCGATAAGTAGTGCCGCGCCAGTTGGCAAATCTGTTCGTAGCCGACTGGTTTCAGCAGCACTTCATCTGCCAGGCCGCCAAAGCGCCCCAGCGCACGCGCATCGCCGGTGGTGATGACCACACGGGTGTTGGCGAAGCGCAGATGGCCGCGCAACTGGCGCAAGATGATCTCACCAGACAAGGTGGGGATGTGCAGATCCAACAGAACCAGATCGGGTGTGGTGAAGACCAACTGTGCCTGGGCCTTGTGCCCGTTATCCATCACCTCGGCACGGTAGCCACTGTCTTGCAAGGCGCGCTGGAAGATGCCAGCGACAGCCTGGTCATCATCTACGACCAACGCATACGGTGCGCTCATCTTTCCTCCTCCTGGGCCGGCTCGGCGAAGCCAGCGGCGTTGCGCCCAGTACAGTAATAACCCCCTGTCGCGGCAAGCGTTCCGTCTCAGGTCGGTAAGATACCAACGAAGCAAACGCTCTAAAGGTTATCCATAACCCAAGCGATAGGAGCGCTGCCATGACCGAAACCACACCCTCTCACCCGATCCCTAACCTGCTGCGGCGCATGCCGTATGGCTTTTATGCGCTGGGCAGCCAACATAATGGCGATCGCAATGTAATGGTTTTCAACTGGATCACCCAAGTCTCCTTCGAACCGCAGCTGCTCGCCATTGGCTTGCAGACCAGCGCCCATAGCTACGGCCTGGTGGCGGCCTCGCGCAAACTGGCGATCAGCCTGTTCCTGGCCGAGGACAGTGAACTGATCAAGCCATTCACCAAAAGCCGCGCCAAGAATCCGGATAAGATGAACGACGCCAAGGTATTTGCTGCGCCGCTCAGCGCAGCCCCGGTGGTAAGCGGCGCAGCGGGCTACCTGGAGGGTGAAGTCACCCAGATCGTCGAAACGGGCGGCGACCATAACATCGTCATCGCCAAAGTGATTGGCGGCGAGGTATTGAAGCTCGGCGAGGCCAAGGACAGCCTAAGCCTGGTGGGCTTAGGCTGGAGTTACGCCGGGTAGCCGGCCACCCGTTGACTCTTTATCGGCGCGTATGGTATTATGCGCCCCGCCTTACGCCCCAAAGGAGCTGTGCGCCTTGGCGCTAGCTGCCGGGGGCGAATTTGTGCCAGGAGAATAAGCACATCAGTACATCTGAGTACCGTGTAAACAGAGCCATTCGGGTCAAAGAAGTCCGCCTGATCGATGCGGACGGCGAGAACCGTGGAATTGTGCCCATCGAAGAAGCGCTCCAGATCGCCGCAGAGGCGGGCCTGGACCTGATTGAGGTTGCGCCCAACTCCAAGCCGCCCGTGTGCCGTGTGGTGAGTTACGGTAAGTTTACGTACGAGCGCACCAAGAAAGAGCGCGAGGCGCGTAAGGCCCAGAAAAAGGTCGAGATCAAGGAAATTCGTCTGCGACCGAAGACCACCGAGCATCACCGTGGGTTTAAGACCAAGGCGGCGCGCGGTTGGTTGAAAGAAGGCAAGAAGGTCAAGGTACGTATCCGCTTCCGCGGCCGCGAGCGTGACTATCCTGAGATTGCGTTGCAGGATCTCAAGGAGATTGCCGCTGAATTGCAGGACATTTCGATTATCGAGCAGGCCCCTGAGTTTGAAGGGCGCACGCTGCTGATGGTACTGGCCCCCAATGAGAACGCTGCGAAAGAAGCAGCCAAATCAGAGGCCAAAGACGTAAAAGAAGAACCTGCGACGGAAACCAGCGCAGAGGAATAGTGCTCTTAGTTGAGCGCAGATACCATACGCGCTCAGCTAAAGCGCAAGAGGAGCTTTTGTGGCAGTTAAGAAATTTCGCATGAAGACGCACAAGTCCACCGCCAAGCGCTTTCGCTTGACGGGTTCGGGCAAGCTGGTGCGCACCAAGGGCGGCAAGAGCCACTTGCGCCGCCGCACCTCGGCGCGCACCAAGGCCAAATTCACCGAGATGATTCCGGTGCAGGGCAAAGCCCTGCAGAAGCGCATCCGCCAGTTGGCGCCGTACATGAGCAAGTACCGCGCCAACCCGGCCACGCGCACGGCGAAGTAGAGGAAGCATGGCACGAGTAAAGACTGGTATTACCCGCCGCAAGCGGCATCAAAAGGTCTTGAGCGAGACCAAGGGCCAATTTGGCTCACGCTCCAAGCTGTACAAGCGTGCCAGTGAAGCGCGCCTGAAGAGCCTGGCCTATGCCTACCGCGACCGCCGCAACAAGAAGCGCGATCTGCGCGGCTTGTGGATCATGCGCATCAACGCGGCTGCCCGCCTGAACGGGGTGAGCTACAGCCAACTGATGAACGGCATGCGCAAGGCCAATATCGAGATCAATCGTAAGATGCTCTCCGATATCGCGGTGCGCGATGCCGCCGCCTTCAAAGCTGTGGTAGCCCAGGCGAAGCTCAGCTAAGCGAGAAGTTCCAATATAAAAAAAGACGGCCCTAGGCCGTCTTTTTTGTTTGCGCTACCAGAGCCAACAGTTCATCGGCCGCCCGCGGCGCGCCGCCCGCCTCGCGCAGCGAGGCACCCACCTTGGCCGCATTGGCCTTAAAGCTCGGCTCGCTGAGCAGGCGCGTCACCATGGCGCGCAGCGTTGCGGCGGGCACCGTGTTGTGGTCGGACATCAGGCCGGCGCCCAGTTGCACGACGCGGCGCGCCACCAGGCGCTGCTCGATTTGCTGCGGCACCAGCAGCAGCGGCACATTGGAGTACAAGCCTTCCTGCACACTGTTCATGCCAGCATGCGTGATGAAGACCGCAGCCCGCTGCAATACCGCCACTTGGGACACGAAGGGGCGCACCAGTACATTATCTGGCAGCCGGCCGAACGCGGCGGGGTCATTCTTGCGCCCAATGGAAAGCAAAACCTGGTAGGGTGCGCCGGCAAACGCGCTGATCACCTCACGAAAGAAATCCAGGTTCTGATTGATCACCGTACCCAGGGAAACGTAGATCAAGGGCCGTTCGTCCAGCTCGCCTGGCAATTCGTGCGCCATAGCTGCCGGTGGGGCGGCCAGTTGCGGGCCAACAAACTTTATTGCGGCCGGCATCTTTTCGCCCTGGGGTTGGAAGTAGCGCGAGGTGTAATTCACGGTCACCTGGCCCGGATAATTTAGAAAGCGATCGATCGGCGGGATGCGCAGGCCATACTCCCGCTGGAGTTGGCGCGCCGCCCGCACAAACTTGGCAAAGAGCGGCAAGCTTGCCCCGAGAATTGAAAACAAATGCGGCAGCATACCTGAAGTGATGATCAGGCTGCTGGGCATGACCAGCAAAGTCATTGAAGACGCATGCGGCACCCCCAGAACCTGAGCAAACTGCCAGCCCCAAGGACACATCGAATCAAACACGATGAGATCGGGTTGCTGAGCACGCACGCTGGGCAGCAGTTCTTGTAGCAGGTGGCGGCTTACCTCGATCATCAGGGCGGCGGTTTTGATGGGATTACTGCCATCCACACCATGCACCTCAAAGAAGTCATCGCCCAGCCAGGCAGGGTAGGCCACAAAATCGGCCCCGGCCGCCTGCACTGGCTGGCGGTAACTCTCGGTTAGATAATACGTAACTTGATGGCCGCGCTGCACAAGCTCCCGCACGACTGGGAGGGTGGCATTGAAATGGCCGGCAGAGGGCACATTGAAAAAGTGGATATGGGCCACAACACGCTGCCAGTATGTGATCTAGACTTGGAACTGCCCGTTCTTGTAGAACAGGTCACCATCCACGGTGATCTCGCTATCCTGGCGCATATCGCAGATCATGTCCCAGTGCAGCGAGGATTGGTTTTTGCCCCCAGTCTCGGGATAGCTCATCCCCAACGCCATGTGGATCGTGCCACCGATCTTTTCATCATACAGGATGCTCTTGGTGAAGCGATCAATGCTGTAATTGGTGCCAATGCCCAGCTCACCTACGAAGCGTGAGCCCGCATCCATATCCAACATCTTGTTCAGGTAGTCTTGGTTCTTTTCGGCGCTGGCCTTAACCACTTTGCCATCTTTGAACTCCAAGCGCACGCCTTCCACTTCACGGCCGAGGTGAATGGCGGGGTAGGTGTAATTCACCCAGCCCTGCACGGAGTCTTCCACCGGGCCAGTGAAGATCTCTGAACCGGGCATGTTGTGGGTGGCAGTGGAGTTGATGAAGGTGCGCCCCTCGATCGACATCTGAATGTCGATATTGGCGCCACGCAGGTGCACCTGCTTACGGCCAGCCAACCAATCCACCAGGCGCTGTTGGTCATTCTCGATTTCGTTCCACAAGGCTACCGGATCGGGCTGATCCACCTTGCAGGCGCGGTATACAAAATCCTGATAATCACTCAGGCTCATATCCGCCTCTTGGGCGTAAGCGTTACAGGGGAAGCGTGTCAGCGTCCAGCGCAGTTCACCGGTGGCGCTGCGGCGCATATAGGCTTGCATGATCTCACGCCGCGCGGCGGAGCGGGCTTGCTGCTTCTGGCTATCGACCATGCTCAGGCTGCGCGTGTTTTCGGACGCGTCGAGATTAATAAACACATCCGCCTTCTCGAAAGGCAGGCTATCGAAGGGCGAAAGCCACTTTAGCTGCTCGTCATTGGCTTCTTCAAAAAAGATCCGCTGGGTCGAGCCCAAGCCCGAGAGCAGGGTAGGGTTGCCGCCGGCACGCAGGGTGTGGCGCAGCACTTCGCCGGCCAGTTCTTCCGCCAGCGGGTTGGCAAAAATCACCACCCAATCGCCGGGTTTTACTCTCACGGAGTAATTCACTAGAGTTTGAGCTAATTTTTCTACGCGCGGGTCTGCCATCATGCCTCCTGAGATACGGGCATTCTACACCGCGGCTGCACTACAATTACAGGCAATGATCAGCTCGGTGCAAAACCCGCGTGTGCAGCACATCCGCAATTTGCAAAGCCGCGCCAAAGCGCGCCGCGAGGCGGGTAGCTTTGTGGCCGAAGGCGTGCGCCTGGCAGAGGAAGTACTGGCGGCCGGCTGGCCGGTAAAACAAGGCTTCTACAGCGAAGGCCTGGATGCCCGCGGCCAGCAGCTCGTGGCGGCCTTTGCCGCAGCCGGCGCGCAGATGGAGCCAGTAGCCGAGCATGTGATGGCGGCCAGCAGCGACACCAAAACACCGGCCGGCCTGTTGCTGGAAGTGACGCGGCAAACGCTGGCGCTGCCGCCGCAGCTCGATTTGGCCATCATTCTTGACCGGGTGAATGACCCCGGCAACGTAGGCACTCTACTGCGTAGCGCCGCGGCGGCCGGCGCCCAGGCGGCCGTGCTGGCACCGGGCTGCGTAGACCCCTTTGCCCCCAAAGTATTGCGCAGCGGCATGGGTGCCCAGTTGCGCCTGGCGGTGCTGGAGTACACCTGGGCCGAGGTGCGCAGCTGGCTGCAGCAACACGGCCTGCACGCGCTGCTGGCCGAAGCCAATATCGGCCACCCCTTTGATGAGGTGGATCTGACACGCAAGCTGGCGTTCATTGTGGGGGGTGAGGCCAACGGCCCCAGCGACGAAGCCCGCAGCCTGGGGGCGGAGGCGATCCAAATCCGCATGCCCGGCCAGATCGAATCGTTGAATGCGGCCACCGCAGGCAGCCTGCTGCTGTTTGAAGCCGTGCGCCAGCGCCGGGCGAGCTAAGCGCCACGCGCAGGCACGGCAACGGCCAGCGCCTGCTTCTCCAGCGTGATCGTGATCGGGGTTACGCCGATCACATCGCCATCCCCTTGCACCAATAAGCCCGCCGGGCTCACAATGCGCAGGCTGTGCGCCAGCGGCACCACGTTTACGCGTTCGTTGCGAATGTAGCGGCGCACCGCAAAGCTGAGGATGGTGAGCGCATATTCCAACCCGTTGCGGGCCCACAGAAAGCAAAAATCCAGCCAGCCGTCATCTGGCTTGACGTCTGGCCCCCAACGGATGGCACGAAACGCGATCGTGCCGACGTTCATCGCCAGCACATCGGTGGAATGTAGTTGCGTGGCGTAGCCGTCTAACTCCACCGTGAACAGGTGTGAGCGTAAACTGAAAAAGTGACGGGCAAAGGTGAGCCAGTAGGCCCACGGGCCTAGGGCGCGCTTTTGCTTGCGCCCGGTATCCTTCATCGCCAGAGCGCTAAGCCCGACACTGACCCCCAGCACGCACACGCGCTCCCCGGCGCGCAGCACATCGATCTTGCGCACGGCGTACTCACCAGCCAGGATGCGCGCCGCGGCTTCCATGCGCAGCGGCAAACGCAGTTCACGTGCCAGCACATTGCTGGTGCCCTGCGGCAGGATGCCCAGTACCACGGCGTGCCCGGCCAGCGCCTCGGCTACATCGGAAATCGTGCCATCCCCGCCCGCGGCGATCACCAGGCGCACGCCGGCGGCCAGCCAGGGCGCCAGGCGGGCTGGCATATCGGCCTGCGGGCTGCATTCGCAAAAATCCACTGGGCGCGCCCCGAAGGCTGCGGCAATTACCTGGCGCAGGCGCGCGAGATTGGCAGCGCTGGATTGCGGGTTATAGACGACAACAATATCCGCAAGGGGAGCCGAGGGAGCCGCCATTCAGCCTGGCTTAGGGGGTGGCTTGTAGTTGGTAGATGCCGCCGTTGCGATCCACCAGGTACAGCTCGCCGGCTTCATCCTGGCCGAACGAAGTGATCAGCGCGCCACTATCCCACAACACCTGGTTGTTCCACTGGCCATCGGCTGCTTGATACAGACCCAGCACTTCGCCGGAGCAAAAATCACCAAAGAAGTAGATGCCGTTCCAGGCGGGTAGCGCCGCACCGCGGTAGACATAGCCACCGGTGATCGAACAGCGTTGCCCGTGGGTGTATTCGACAACCGGGAATTCAAAGGCCTGCTCGCCGGGCGGGGTGCCTTCGTAGGCGTGGGTGCCTTCGTAGTAGTTCCAGCCCAGGTTGGCCCCGTTGCCAGTGCCCGCGGGCAGCACATGCACCTCTTCCCATTCGCCCTGGCCCACATCGGCGATGTAGAGATCACCAGTGGCACGGTCAAAACTGAAGCGCCAGGGGTTGCGCAAGCCATAGGCCCAAATCTCATCCAAGCCACCGCCGGAGACGAAAGGATTGTCTGCCGGGATGCCATAGGGGCCATCCACATTCACATCCAGGCGCAGCAGTTTGCCCAGCAAGGTTTCACGCGATTGGCCATTGCCCTGCGGGTCCCCACCGGAGCCACCGTCACCGCTACCAATGTAGAGGTAGCCATCCGGCCCAAACTCCAAGTGGCCACCATTGTGATTGCTGTAGGGCTGGGCAATATACAGGATCGGCATTTCGCTATTGGCATCGGCCACAGTGCCATCCGCCGATACCTGGAAACGCGAGATCACCGTGTTGCCGCCCAAGCCGGTGTAGTTTACGTAGAAGTACCCGTTGTTGTCGAAGTCTGGGTGGAAGGCCAGACCGAGCAAGCCTTGCTCGTTACCGTCGCTGCCCACTTCAAAGCGAATGTCCAGGAATGGTGTAGCCAAACGCTGGCCGTTTTCCACCACGATGATCATGCCCTGCTGCTCAACCACAAACAGGCGGCCACTGCCGTCACCGGCATGCGTCACCAGCAGCGGTTGGGCGAAGCCATCGCTTACCAGGTTCCAGCTATAGGCGGCCGGGTCAGCAAAGCCCACCGGGGGCTGAGTTGATTTTTCGATTTGCAGGGTGGCATCCGCAGCCTGAGTAGGATTGCTAGCCGCAGGCTGCGGGGTGGAGATGGTGGGCTCGGCCGGCGCGGTGTTTGGCGCTGGGCGGCTGTTACACGCCGCCAGCAGCAACACCAAGGGCAGGAGCAGCGCCAGGCGTTTTATTCCATCTCCTTATAGTCTGCATCCATCACATCGCCCTCATCGATCTTGATCTGGGCACGGCGGCCGCCTTTTTCGAGCGCGGCACGGTGCTCTTCGACCACATCGGCGGGGCACAGCTCGGTAAAGATGGAATTGCCAACCCACAGCACGGCGACATCATCCAGCAGCGGGATGGCAAAATCCAACGGGGAGATCAAATACAGCAGGGAAGCGATGGGGATGAGCTTATACAGCGTGTTGACGCGGCGATCCCGCAACAGGCGCCAGGTCAGGCGAAACTGGTTAAGGAAATCAGATACCCGCCCGCCACCAGGGGGCAGAAATTTTTGCAGGTATTGCATGCTAGCCTCTCGCTTCGGCGGCCAGGGCGGCGCGGTGCTCTGCCACCACATCCGGCGGGCACAGCTCCAGGAAGCCATACCAGCCCAGGCCGAGCACTACAGCATCATCGATGACGGGTACCGCGGCATCCAAGGGGGAGATCATATAGACCACCGCCGCCACCGGCAGGATCTTGAGCAGCGGGCTGACGCGCGGATCGCGCAGCAAACGCAGCAGCAACTTGAACTGAGTGCCAAGGCCGCTGGGGGCGCCACGTGGATCGCGTTCCAGAATTTCGGGTTGATTGTTCTTGTCTTCCATGGGTCCTCCACACTCGCCTGAGGATTATACCTAGCGTGTGTTGCCTACATTTTAGTAGTCAACTATCAGAACGAAATTAGTATAGAAAAGACACGCGGCGCGTGGATTGGGGTTGTTTCTTCTATCGAACGCCATCGATTAGAATTGAGGCTTATGCCCAGCACCCAACCCAAATGGAAAGCGTATGCCGCCCTGATCTGCGGCACTTTGATCATCGGTCTTTCGGCGATTTTTACGCGCCTCGCCGAGGCACCCGGCAGCATCGTCAGCCTGTATCGCATGGCCATCGTCACCCTGGCCTTCGCCGTGCCGTTTGCCGCCAGCCGGCGCCACAAGCCAGCCCTGCCGCGACGCGGGATTGGCATTGCCGCGCTGGCGGGCATTTTCCTGGCGATCGACCTGGCCGCCTGGTCAAGCGGAGTGGCCTATGGCGGCGCCACCATCCCGACCCTGCTGGGCAACGCCGCGCCGCTGTGGGTGGGCCTGGGGGCGCTGTTCATCTTCCGCGAGCGGCTCAAGCCCACTTTTTGGCTGGGCCTGCTGCTGGCCATGGCCGGCGCACTGGTGGTGCTGGGGATCGACCTGCAGGCGCATATTGATCTCAACCTGGGCGGGATGCTGGGCCTGATCGGCTCGTTCTTTTATGGCGGCTATATGCTCACGGCCCAACGCGGGCGCGACCAGTTGGATACGCTGTCTTTCTTCTGGCTCACCGCCGCGGTGGCCAGCGTGCTCTTGCTACTGATCTGCCTGGCATTGCAGATCCCGCTGTTCGGCTATTCGCAAAAAACCTATCTCTACCTGCTGGTGCTGGGCTTGCTGGTGCAAGGCGGTGGCTGGATGGCGCTTACCTATGCCCAGGGCCACCTGCCAGCCTCGATGGTCTCGCCCACGCTGCTGACCCAACCGTTGATCACCGCCATCATTGCCGGCCCGCTGCTGGGTGAGTGGCTCACCCGCCGCGAATGGCTGGGTGCCATGGCGGTCTTGCTCGGTGTGGTCATCGTGCATCGCAGCCGGGCAGCGGCCCCTTCTCGCAGCGCACCCGCGGAAAGGCACTAATGCAAAACAAATCTCCCTCCCCCAGTGCACTCAACCCAGCCGGGCTCGCCAACTTGGCGGTGGTGTACCTGGTGTGGAGCAGCACCTACCTGGCCATTCGCATTGCGGTGCGCGAAGGCGCCGGCTTCCCGCCCTTCACCATGGGGTTGATGCGCGCCGCGCTGGGCGGGGCCTTATTGATCCTTTGGGCCTATCTACAAAAGCAACGTGTGCGCATCACCCGGCGCGAAATGCTGGTGCTGTTTGCCTCGGGCACTCTGTTATGGATGCTGGGCAATGGCCTGGTGGCCTTTGCCGAGCAGCGCACCGCCTCAGGCCTGGCGGCGCTCTTGCTGGCCGCCACCCCGATATGGACCGCGCTGATCGAAGCGATCTGGGACCGCAAGTTGCCCTCGCCACGGCTGTTCGCCGCGCTGGTGATCGGCTTCCTGGGCATCGTGGTGCTCACCTTGCCCTCGCTGACCTCCGGGATTCATGCGGATGTGATCGCCATCCTGCTGTTGCAAATCGCCTCGGTGGCCTGGTCCGCTGGCTCGGTGTACCAGGCGCGCAACCAGCTCAGCCTCACCCCACGGGTCAGCTCCGGCTACCAGATGCTCTTCGGCGCGATTGGTTTTGCGCTGATGATGGTGCTGACCAACGAGCCCGCGCCCACGCCCAATCAAGAAGCCTGGCTGGCCTGGCTCTATCTGGTGATCTTCGGCACCTTGGCCTTCACCGCGTATGTCACCGCGCTTAAGCTGCTGCCCACGCGCATCGTGATGACCTATGCCTACATCAATCCGGTGCTGGCCATGCTGCTAGGTTACTTTATCTTGCATGAACCGATCACCATACATACCTTGGTGGGCAGTGCACTGGTGTTGCTGGGCGTGGCCGGGGTGTTTCGCGACCGCCACAGCCACGCACCTAAACAGTGAAACGCATGGCGGTATTTTGCGTATAGCAGTAGATGGAGGACGATGTGAATAATCAACGCACAAACAATGCCGTGCTCGGCGTGCTTCTTTTGGCAGCCGGGGCTTGGTTCTTGGCGGGCCAGTTCTATCCTGAACTGGCTGACCAGTTGCAGCTCGATCTCAGTTGGCCGATCCTGATCGTGGGCTTGGGCGCGCTGTTCTTTGTACTCAGCGTCGTTTTGCGCTCACCCTCAATGGCGGTGCCAGCGGCCATCCTGGCTGGCCTGGGTGGCATCTTCTTTTACCAAAACCAGTCGGGCGACTGGAGCAGTTGGTCCTACATGTGGGCGTTGATCCCTGGCTTTGCGGGCATCGGCAGCCTGGTAAAAAATCTGCTTGAGGGCCACTTCCTCAGTGGGCTGCGCGAAGCGGCCAGCTCGATCCTGCTCAGCGCCGCGCTGTTCATCTTTTTCAGTGGCGTGCTCGGCGGGCCGAACATACTCACACGGTTCTGGCCGGTGCTGCTGATCGTGGCGGGCATCTCGATGTTGCTGCGCAACCGCAAGACGCCGCGCAAGCCTGAGATCATCCAGTAATCCGGCGCGATATAATCGCTTGTAGTGACGCATCACCAGAGGCGTAGTGCTTCACTACGCCTCTTTTGTTCCTTATGAGCACTCTTCTCGATACACGCGCCCGTCCGCTTCATGATCTGCGCATCTCGGTAACTGACCGGTGTAATTTCCGCTGCACCTACTGCATGCCCAAGGAAATCTTCGGTAAAGCGCATGCTTTTATGCCGCCGGAACAATTGCTCAGCTTTGATGAGATTGAGCGCCTGACGGGCGCCTTCGTGGCGCTGGGGGTGCGCAAGGTGCGCCTCACCGGCGGTGAGCCGCTGATGCGCAAGGGGCTGGACGAGCTGATCGCCCGGCTGGCTGCCATCCCCGGCGTGGAAGATGTCGCCCTTACCAGCAATGGCTCTTTCCCGGTCGAACGCGTGGCGGCGTTGAAGGCCGCCGGTCTGAGCCGCATGACCGTCAGCCTGGATGCGCTGGATGACGCTACCTTCAAAGCCATGAACGATGTTGATTTTCCGGTGGCGCGTGTGCTGGAGTGGATCGAAGCCAGCGCGGCCGCCGGCCTGGCCCCGATCAAGGTCAATATGGTGGTCAAACGCGGCGTAAATGAGCATGCCATTCTGCCCATGGCGCACTACTTCCGCCAGCGCGGCCACATCCTGCGTCTGATCGAATACATGGATGTAGGCCACAGCAATGGCTGGCGCCTGGATGATGTGATCACCGCCAAACAAATGGTGGCGTTGATCCAGCGTGAGCTGCCCCTGGAACCCTTGCAGCCTAACTACCGCGGCGAAGTGGCCACCCGTTACCGCTATGCCGACGGGCAAGGCGAACTGGGGCTGATCGCTTCGGTTTCGCAGCCGTTTTGTGGTGATTGTTCACGGGCGCGCATTTCCGCCGATGGGCGCTTGTTCACCTGCCTGTTCGCGGTGGGCGGCGCCGACCTGCGCAGCCTGCTGCGCCGCGGCGCCGATGCGGCCGCGCTGCAAGAGGCGATCGCGGCGGTGTGGCGCCAGCGCGAGGATCGCTATTCGGAATTACGCTCGGCCAATACGGTGGCCCTGCCCAAAGTGGAGATGTCTTACATTGGTGGTTAAGGATTTAGACGTACGGCCGATTCAAACGATTGTTTTTGATCTCGACGATACGCTGCGCTACAACGAACCGCATGCGCACGCCTTCATTTCCGATTTTGCGGAGACGCTGCGGGGCCGGCCGCTCACACAGGAGGAACGCCGGGCCGGCCAGCGCTGGGAACACCAATACTGGGCCAGCTCTGCGGAGCTGAAAGCGGATATCACCGCCTATAAAGAGGGCACGCAGGAATTCTGGGTCAATTACGGCGTGCGCAGCCTGTTGGCGCTGGGCTTCGCCGACGCGGACGCCCAGCAGTATGCCGCCCAAGTGCACGCCTATATGCGCGAGAACTACTCCCCAATCAGCCATGTGCTCCCGGAGACCCGCGCCGCATTGATCAGCCTGCGCCAGCGCGGCTACCGCATTGGGTTGCTCACCAATCGCCCCAGGCCAGTCCACGCCGAAATGAATGCGCTGGCGCTGGATTTGCATATGGATTTCTTTCTAGCCGCCAGCCAACTGGGCGCTTACAAGCCGGACAAGCAGATCTTTCTGCGCATGCTAGCATTCCTCAATACCCCGGCAGAAAGCGTGCTGTACATTGGCGATAATTACTACGCCGATATCCTTGGCGCACGGCAGGCAGGTTTGCAGTGCATTCTGCTCAACTGGAACGAGCTGTACCACAACCCCGATTGTGATCAGATCCGCCGCATTGATGAGTTGCTCGCGCTACTGCCGGGCACAGCGGCGGCGTAGCGATGGCGGCGCGTCGTATCTCGGCCGCCTTCTTTTTGCAGCCTACTCCCGAAGTGGCGCGTGCGCTGCTGGGCCAGCGCTTGGTGCACGTGCAGCGCATCGGCGGCCGCACCCAGCGCATTGCCGGCCTGATCACCGAGACCGAAGCCTATTGCGGGGAAACTGACCTGGCCTGCCATGCGCGTGCCGGGCGCACGGCACGCACGGCGCCGCTGTATGGCCCGGCCGGGTATACCTACGTTTATTTCACCTACGGCAATCATTGGATGTTGAACTTCGTCACCCAACCTGAGGGCACGCCGCATGCGGTTCTGATCCGCGCCGTGCAGCCCACTGAGGGGTTAGAACTGATTGCCAGGCGGCGCAAGGGGCGCCCTGCCCGTATATGGACCGATGGGCCAGGCAAACTGGCCCAAGCCTTCGGCATTACCGGCGAGCACAACCGCCTGAGCCTGACCGCTCGCGAAGCTATAATCTTCGTGGAGCGCGCCAAGCCGGTGCCAGACAGCCTGGTACGCAGCGGGCCACGCGTCGGCCTGGGTGCCACTCCGGAACCCTGGCTCAGCCAGCCCTGGCGCTACATCGCAGATCTGCCCGCGGCAGCGCTGCCATCAAACAACTGAGGAGACAATAATGAGCTTACTGCAAGGAAAGAACGCCCTGGTGTTCGGTGTGGCCAATGAGCGCTCGATCGCCTGGGGGGTGTGCAAGGCCCTGCACGACAATGGCGCCAACGTGGGCATCAGCTACGCCGGGGACGTGCTGAAAAAGCGTGCGGAACCGCTGGGCCAATCGATCAACAGCCAGTTCATCGAAGCCTGTGACGTGACCAAAGATGAGGACATTGCCCGCATTGCCGAGAAGGCGCACAGCGTTTACGGGCAGATTGACATCCTGGTGCACGCCGTGGCGTTTGCCAATCGTGAAGAGCTGAGCGGGCCGTACTACAACACCAGCCGCGCCGGCTTCCACACGGCTATGGACATCAGCGTGTATTCCTTCACGGCCTTGGCGGGTGCGTTCGCGCCCTACCTGCCGGAGTGGGGCTCGTTGATGACGATGACCTACTACGGCTCGCAAAAAGCGGTACCCAGCTACAACGTAATGGGCGTCGCCAAAGCCGCCCTGGAATCTTCGGTGCGCTATCTGGCGCGCGATTTCGGGCCACGCAAAATCCGTGTCAACGCCATCTCCGCCGGGCCGATCCGCACCCTGGCCGCGGCAGGCGTCTCGGGCTTTAAGGGCCTGTACAGCAAGTTTGCCGAGGCCGCGCCGCTGCGCGAGAACGTAACCATCGAAGATGTGGGTAACGCCGCGCTATTCTTTGCGTCTGACCATTCCAAGCGCATCACTGGCGAAGTGATGTACGTCGACTCAGGCTTCAATACCGTCGGCATTGCCGATAGCAACGGCGAAGAGGGGCCGGCCGCCGCCTGATGTTCCGCCGCAAAGCCAGCGTTCCGCAGCAACAAGCCGCCCCGCCGCCCACGGAGCGCATTACCTCCGTCGTGGCGGATGGTGTGAACCTGCGCGGCAAGCTCACCGGCAGCGGTGGCGTGCGCGTAGAAGGCGCTTATGAAGGCGAAATTGAGCTGGATGGCCTGCTGGTCATCGGCCCCACCGGCCGGGTTACCTGCCAGCAGCTACGCGCTCGCCATGTGATCGTGGCCGGGGCGATGCGCGGCGACATTCTGGCGGAGAAGGTGGAGATCCGTTCCACCGGCCGGGTGTGGGGCGATGTCGTCACGGTTTCGATGGCCACCGAAGAAGGCGCCTTCCTGCGCGGCCAGATCCAAATGGAAGACAAGGTAGAGCTCAACCTGGCGCCTGCCAAAAACGACGCGTCGCAAGAAGCCGAACAACCCACGCCGCCCAGTAACACTCCGGCTACAAAATAAGTTAACCGTGTCAATATCACCTATTGAGGAGACCCATGAAGAACGTGAATTTCAAAGTTTTGCTCGCGCTGGCCGTTTTAGCCCTCGCCGCCCTGGCCTGTGGCTTTAGCGCCAGCACAGCCAACTTCCAGGATGCCTATATGGCCGCTGACTCGGCGGGCACCACGCGCACCAGCGTGTATGGCGCCTCGGACATTTTCTACGCCATCGTAGACCTGGCCAACGCCACCGACAGCACCGAAGTACGTGCGGTGTGGACTGCGGTGAACGTGGTGGGCGAGGAGCCGGACACCGTGATCGACGAAGTAAGCATTGAAAGCGGCGACGCCGTGCTAACCTTCGACCTGGCCAACAACAGCATGCTGTGGCCCAGCGGCAACTACAAGGTGGATCTGTACCTCAACGGCGAGTTGGAAACCACCCTCAACTTCATGGTGCAATAGCACCCACCTGAAGAACATAAAAACGCCTCTCATGTGAGAGGCGTTTTTGTTTATAGCGTCACCACCACCTGATGGATGCCGGTGGCGCCACTGGGTGCCGGCGGTGCGTTACGCGTCTCTTGCGGCTGGCCCGCCCGATCATAGGCACGCACTTGCAGCACATGCCGCCCCATCGCATAGGGGAAGTGATAGCGCCATAGAATCCAGTTCAGCGCGCTGAGGGGCGGCGCCAGCAATTCGGCCGCCTGCCACTGGCCCTCGTCCACCTTTACCTCTACGCGGCCAATGCCGCGATCGCCCGCCCAGGCGATGCCGCCACAGGTGGCCTGGCCTGCCGCGCCCACATCCGGGTCCACCACCACGGTATCGATCACCGACACCGTGTGCGCAAAGGCTTCACGATCCCAGCCGCGCTCAACCCAATAGCCATCCAGGCGTTCGGGCACCAGCTCAATGCGCTCGATCCATTTAGGCTGTTTCATGCCATAGCGATTGGGGATGTAGACACGCAGCGGGAAACCGTGTTCATACACCAACGGCCCGCCATTCATGGCATATACCAATAGGGTGCGCTCGTCTTCAATATCGGCTTGCGTGACAAATTCGTAAAAGCCATCCGCCGAGGTGATGTAAGCCCCCGCCGCACCGGCTTGCACCCCGGCGCGTGCCAGCACGTCTTTGAAACGCACACCGGTCCAGCGCGAAGAGCTGGTGAGATCACCGCCCACCGTGTTGGAAATACATTGCATGGTGACGATCTGCGTTTGGGCTGGCATCTGCTGCAGCTCGGCGAGGGTGAATGTGAGGGGCGTATTGACCATACCGGCAATTTGCAAGCGCCAGGTGGCCGCATCGATCTGCGGTGGGCGCGTATTGATGTCAATGCGATAAAAATCGGCGTTATCGGTCAGCTCTGGGCGCGTGCCGCGCACTGCGGCCGGGCGCGCCGCCAAGACCTCCGGCGACGGCGAAGCCGCCGGCCCACTGGTGAGCCGCGCGCCGAAGGGATCGTCGGGATTGAGCGGCACGGGCGTGCTGGCGCTGCGCGGCGGCATGGCCTGGGCGGCGAACAGGCGGCTAGCCCCCCAAGCGCCCAGGGCGCCGATAGCCAGGCCGGCACCACTCACCGCCAGGAACTGGCGGCGATCAAGCTGGCCTGGGGTCGCATCGCTGGCGCGCTGCTGATAGGCTTCGACCAGGCGCGCCAGCCCCCAACCCCAGGCAAGGTAGAGCAGGCCCAACACCAGGCTGCCCAAGCCCGCGGCAATGCCCAGTTGAGTGTGTATCACCAACGTAAGCGCTAGCAGCAGCAAACCGGCCGCCAGGCCATAGCTACGCAGGGATTGGCGGCGCGGCAAACCCGCCAGCAAGGCGCCCAGCACTGCACCGAGACCAAGAAACTGCACGATCGCAATGACTTGCTCGGCCAGCTTGGCCGCAGTGGACGTATCACCAATGGGCACAATACGCTGCACGAATTGGATGATCGCCACCATATTTTCGATCACGAAGCGGATCAGCCCCCCGGGCAGCACGCGGGCCATCCAGTCAAAGATGGCGAAGGGCAGAAAGGGGATCCCCAGCAATGGCTCGGCCAGGGCCAACAAGCCAGTCAGCAATGCGGCCGCCAGGCCACCCAGTACTGCACCCCCCCAGATCGTTGCTGCGTTACGCGTTGTTGCCATTCATCTCTCCAATCTGCAGGCCGGGCGGGCGCAAACTGTGCCTGCTTACTCCAGCCCCCAGGAACGTTTCTTAAGCGGAGTGATACGCAGATACTCCTTCTCACCAGCATACCCCTGGCGATGCACAAAATCTACAGAGCCATCGATCTTGATGCTGCGCGGCCGCCACGGTTGCAGGCTGGCCAGATCGTCGATGACTAACGAAGCCCGCGGATTGGCACGCGTGTTGCGATACTTGCGCGTGGCCTGATTGCGATAGCCGCTGATGTAGAAGACTTCACCATCAAAATCAAAGGCCACTGCGGCCACATCGGGCACGCCTTGCGCCGATGCTGTGCCAATACGCGCCAGGTGTTGGCTACGAATATATGCAATTTCTGCGGCGGTGAAGTCCATACGCTATAGATGCTACCAGCAGGGAGGGTATTACTAGATTAAATGACAAGCGCCCAGGTGAGGGGGGCACCCGGACGCTCGTCAAGTGAGATTATAGCGTTTGTGAAACTTGTGTCAAGGGGTTTTAAAATTCCGGTCGGGATAGTGGGCCATGGGGAGTAGCGCGTGGAGTTTCGTCACTCGGCGCAGCGAAGTAGGAACTCCCTAGCTGGAGAGGGAATGTGCCTTCGCGGATGTGTACCGATTCCAATGCGTGGAATTTCGTCACTCGGCACAACCGAGTAGGAACTCCCTAAACTGGAGAGGGAATGTGCCCAAAGGGCACATTCCCTCTCCAGTAATGCCCCTTCGCGGACTTGTACCGAACCGCTTGAAGGCTCCGAGGGCGGCCCGAAACGGTCAGCCAGGGAGCGCAGATACACGAAAGGCGAGTTCAACTCATAGTCTACCAGGCGGCCCTTCTCGTCAACTATCAGCCGCTTGAACAGAATTTGAAGCAAGGTGCTCTTCTGCTTGTCCTCCAGCCAGAAGTAGTAATCCACCAACTCCCTTAGCAGCCCAATGGCCAAGTCCAGATCGTCAAGGTGAACCTTGGCATCCCGCTCCATCTCTGCCAAACCAAGCTCTACATTCCGCAGCTTTTCCTGCCATTCCAGGCGCAGCTGGTCATAGGCTTCTTCCGTGATCTTGCCTGTGATAAGCAAGCGACCCAGCCGCGCCTCTTCCTCTTTGAGCTGAGACAGCCGCTGGCGCATGTCGGCCACCTGCTTGTCCCTATCCTGGTTGGTGAACTGCTGGACTTCTTGAACATAGATCTTGCGGATTTCTGGAATCAAGTCCGCGTCTATTTCAATGCCTTGCAGCAAATCCACCATCTGCCCATCCACCAGCTTGGAAGGGATGTGCAGGCTGGTGCCGCCTGGCTTGGCATGGGTGATGTAGTAGGAGTAGCTCTGTGAACGCCCGCTCGGTGTGGAGCCGTGCAACTTGTAGCGTTCACCACCGACTTCTGCCCAGAGTAGGCCACGCAGCAGGTAGAAGTTCTTGCGCTCGTAGGATTTCTCGGAGCCGTTCTTCCTGAGAATATCTACGCCCTTCTGGAATTGGTTGGGCGTGATAATTGCCTCCCAGGAGCCTCGAACTTCACCAGCGACGATCCCAAAACGCTTTGAAGTGACCCAGCCTGCATAGAACGGGTTGTGCAGGATTTTGTGCAGGCGGTTGGCCGCATATTCCCTGCGGCCCGTTTTAGGGTCATTCCAGGCCCAGGGACGGCCGCTGTAGGTTGTGTAGCCGCGCTGGGTGAGTTCTTCGCATATCTGGTCCAGCGTATAGCGGCCAGTGAGCAGAAAATCCCAAGCATCCTTCAACACTTGGATACTGTTGGGGTCTTGCTCCACCCAGCGGTCATACTTGTTACTGGAAACTAGCTTCTCTTTGTTGACATAACCAAAGGGAGCTTTGTTAGGCCAGCCGCCCATACGCATCTTGGCTTCCATCCCATCCCGGGTGCGTTCACGCAACACATCCACTTCTCGCTGCGCTAAGCCCATCTGCAACAGGAACATGAAGAAGCCATCCGGAGTTTCCGGCTGGAGGGTGGGCATATTAGCTACCCGAACCTTGACACCCCAGCTAATCAGCTTAGTGGCCGCTTGCAGTCCCTCCACTGCATTGCGGCCAAAGCGGTCTGCCCGATACAGACCCAAGTGGGAGAACTTCCCAGCCTGGGCATCGCTCAGCATCTGCTGATAGTCTGCGCGGTTCGGGCTGGTGCCGGTGAGCATGTCACAATATTCACGCTTGAATTCGACATTCGAGCTGGCCAGCAAGCTGTCCTGAATGTGCTTGCGCTGGAAGGCAAACGAGCGTTCCGGCGTTTGCTTGTCCTCATCACTGACGCGCAGGTAGCTGGCCCAGCCTGGAGAAATCACGATCTCGCTCATGAGGAAATTTTAAACTCCGCCGAATCGCAAGTCAAGAAACTGGCGATTCACGGTTCTGAAAGGTGGCCAGGCTACGCTTGATCCGCTCGATGTCCTCTGTGCTGGCAACTTCTTTCAGTATGCGAGCCAGGTCCAGCAGGCGTTGAACGGCAGCCTTGTCCAGCTTGGAGGGCTGGGTCTTATTCTTCTTCTGAGCTGCCATGCGCTTTCCCTCCCTTGGCACTGGCCTCCAGCAAGGCATTGAATTTATGGCCGCGCTTCCTTCTACCGGACACCACAAAGGCTTCAATCGCCTGGCTGCCAACTACATCTGCTAAAACGCTCAATGTTGGCGACACCTGGTTGTCCACCCAGGCCAGCATGCGGTTGAGCTCGATGGTGCGGGCATCCGAGACGGTCTTCATCGCTCTGGCTTGGTTGTTTACAAAGGCGTTCCACCAAGGCAGAAGCTTCTCCGTCTCTTGCTCGATGAAATCTACATAATCTCGCAGATGAGATATAGCCCTGTCCACCCACAACTGAGGCAGTTTGACCAGCACATCCCTGGCGATCATGTCTGCCCGTTCTGCACGGGTCTGCATTTCCAGCCTCACAGGCCCATGCTTGTCATAAACGCGCAGCATCCTGGTGGATTGGCTGGAGCCCAACCGCAGGGAGCTGGTGCCGATTTGACCGTCTTCACGCTTCTCATACGGGGAGATGGAGTACAGCATCTTTTCGCGCCGCAGATAGGAGCGCATCTGCTCCAGCTCAACGGCTTCTTTGACCTGCTCTGGCGTGAAGGGAGTACCATCCCAGGCCAAGTCCAACCTGGTGATCCTGGCTTTCTCCCAGCGCTCTAATACGATGACAAATTCTTGCAGCAGCTTATCCGGCACGGCATCACAGGCCGAGCCTGGTAATTCAAGGCCAAAATATGGGTTCCCCTCATTTCCTGCCTGGGCGATGGGGTCTGCGTACAACTTCGCTTCCAGGAGAGCTTTGAACAAGCTCTTAAATCCTCTCCCTCCGTGTCCTACTGCCTGCATTGGCCCCAATACCCCCTCGAACCATTCCTGCCACATTTTGAGGCCATACTCTTTGGTGCCCCAGATCGTGACTGAGAGCCAATGCACGCGGAACAATACTGCCATTTTCCTCCTTGGTTACCTTATTTTGAAACTTTCACCCCCCTGCTAGTATCGGGGGGTTCATGCCTTCCCAAAGGAAAGCGAAATTTGAATTTTCGAGAGTGAGCGTTTGGGCACCCTCCCCGCCCTGGCGGCGGGTACCCCTCCCAAACGCCACACTCAAAAATGAGAACCTTCTTTTCCACATTGCGCTTTCAATACCCTTTCTGGGTCGGCTTTTTTTGGGCTAATAGTCGTCATCGTCAAAGAAACAAAGGCTGACCATGACAACTATTTAACGCCATCTCTACTTGATGAGAGTTAATGGCTTCCGCCATTACGCACCTGGTAAACGGTGCGTGTCCGCCTCGCTCAGCGGTTGGGAAAGCACCAACACGCCTTGCTCGCCGGATTTAATTCATTTTGCTTTTGGGAATTACCTGTTTATTTCCAAGTGATATAGACCGTGGCGGTGATCACACCCGTTGCAGCTGTGATCAGCTCAGCTGCTGTCATGCCCTGTTACCTCCTTTCCAAAAACAGATTTCGAACTGCCTGCCCGCCCTTTTGGAAGACGCGGCCGTGAAGCGTGGCGCGGATCTTCATGGGTTCGATACGCGGCAGTTTGCCCAGGTCATATCCGCCCTTTCGGGACGAGAACTTGAACGTGCCATTTTCGGTCTGCACAGTGGCGAACTGGGTTCCGGTCTTGTCGGAGGTGAACACATCCGTCACCAACGCCTTTTCGACGGTTAGGGACTGTTGCTGTTACCGCAGCGGCAGTCCCGATTTTTTCTACCTAGTGGCTCTCTCTGGCATCACCTCCCTTGACAAGAGTTCTTATTGAGGCCAATAAAATTGCACACATGTTCTAATTAAGTCAAGAGTGTTTTCTGTCCAATGCCTTGACAAGATCAAAGCAACCTAATTTTCCAAATTTCATATGACAATTTCTGTAACGGTTCTTGACATTCCAGTCGCTGGAAGGTATAGACTTGGACGATGAAAGCCCGAATTGGAGACATTATGGAAATCCGCGAGTTGGCAGAAAGAACTGGTGTCCCGGCAAAAACAATTCGCTACTACGAGGAAATTAACTTATTGCCGTCACCATCACGCAAGCCTAATGGCTATCGAGAATATTCTGAAGTCGATGTAGATCGGCTGAAGTTAGTAACAGGTGCGAGGCGTCTGGATTTGTCCCTTGGTGACATCAAAGAAATCTTAGATCTGCGGGACCGACAAATCGCCCCGTGTGGCGTTTTGCTAGATTTGCTAGATAACAAAGCCAAAGAGATAAATCAAAGAATAATCGAGTTGCAGGTTTTGGAGAAAGATTTAAAACAGCTTTTTTCTCTTGGCCTCACCTTTCCAGCTGATGATGTAGAAGGAAAAAATTGTGTTTGTCATTTAGTCAGCCAACAAGCTGAATTAGAAAGTACGTACAAGAGGTGAAGATGGCGCAATATAAAAAGCTTGATTTAGATGTTCGCGGCATGACGTGTGCCACTTGTCCTAACCATGTCGAAAGGGCACTCAGTCAGGTTGAAGGGGTTAAGTCTGTAGATATACCTAATTGGCAGTCGAGCAAGGCAACTGTTATCGCAGAAGCTGAAGTGTCCGAGGAAGCTCTAACAGCTTCCGTAGAGAGAGCCGGGTACCACGCTAGGGTTAAAACCGTTTCAATAGTTGATGACAACGTGGAACAAAGTGGTTCCACTTTTTCTAACGGACACGGGGAAAACAACTTTGATTTGCTGGTCATTGGTGCTGGATCAGCCGGATTTGCCGCAGCGATAAAGGGCGCAGACCTAGGATTTCGAGTCGGCATGGTCGGCCATGGCACTATTGGGGGAACTTGCGTCAATAGGGGTTGTGTACCTTCCAAGACCCTGATTAGAGCTGCCGAAGCCTGGCACAACGCAGGTCACCATCCCTTCAAAGGCATTAATACTCAGCAAGGCAATCTGGATTGGGAAACTGTTCGCTCCCAAAAAGATGAACTCATTTCGCAGATGCGCCAAAGCAGATATGCAGATGTTTTGGCTGCCTATCCCAACATCACCTACATTGAAGGCTTTGCCCAATTTACCGAAGGGGGAAAGGTGCAGGTAGGAGACACGCTTTATAAGGCCAATCGATACGTGATCGCAACAGGCGCGCAACCCCGTATGGTCAACTTTCCAGGGATTGAGGAAGCCGAACCACTGAATAGCACTACGTTGATGGAATTAGAGCAGTTGCCAAAGTCACTCATCATCTTGGGAGGGAGAGCTGTGGCTCTGGAATTAGGGCAAACAATGGCGCGCTTGGGTGTTAATGTTTTGATCCTTCAACGCAGTACTCGCCTGGTGCCGGACCATGAGCCCGAGATTGGTCGGGCAATAAAAGATTATTTGGAGCAAGAGGGGGTCAGCGTTATCACTGGTGTTGAAGTTGGGCGCTTGAGTCAAGATGGCGACACTCGATCTGTTCATGCCCGCGTGCTGGGGCAGGAGCGAGAATTCAAAGCCGATCAAATCCTGATGGCCCTTGGGCGAGAAGCCAACACAAAGGGTATGGGGTTGGAGAACAGGGATGTTGAGCTGGAGCAAAACGGCGCAATCGTTGTAGACAGATACATGCAAAGTTCCAATCCGGCGATTTATGCTACCGGTGATGTGACCACTAATCCAGAATTTGTATACGTGGCCGCTGCCGGAGGATCGATAGCGGCCCAAAATGCTCTCACGGACACAAAAAAGCCCCTTGATTTGTCAACTGTACCAGGCGTTATTTTTACCGACCCACAAATTGCAACCGTTGGATTGACGGAGGCCCAGGCCAAAATTGAGGGAATCAAAGTCAAAACCAGTACTGTCAGTCTTGAGTATGTAGCTCGGGCGCAGGCAGCCCGCGATACACGCGGTTTTATCAAGCTAGTAGCAGATGAAACAACCAACCGGCTTCTAGGCGCGCATATTCTTGCCGCTGAAGCGGGCGAGGTCATTCAATCCGCAACCTTGGCGATCAAGTTTGGTCTCAAAGTCGATGACTTAACAGATACCCTATTCCCGTACTTAACCCAGGTTGAGGGGCTAAAACTAGCAGCAATTGCTTTTGAAAAAGATGTTGCTATGCTTTCTTGCTGCGTAGCCTAAATTAGCCAGATTACTCCGTCGCAATATACTCATCCAGAAAGTTTTGCGAGATCTCAATAGCCGTGAGGGGCGTCAATTAGCAAATGAGAATAATATCTTCTCTACTCCCGTCACCTTGATAAATAATCAGATTGCGTTCCGAGGCGTTCCCGAACTTGACCAGGCAACGGCGGCGGTCGAAAGATGAAAATCGGAGTGCTCAACTCGCCTCACTGTAAAGGTTACTTAAATAGGTCAACCTCGGTCTTAAAAATAGGGTCGTCTTTTCCTAGCTCCATTTCGGGTGCAACGCGGGTGCAACCAGCTTGGATGAGATAGAAACCTTATACTCTATAAACGCAATTTTCCCCCTATTTTTCCTAAAAACTGGATTTCCCATAAAATTTTAGAGCGTGGGTCGAACTCATAAGCCCTTGGTCTTTATGCAAGAGATGCTGAATCCTTGTTAGGCTTTGATAATTCTAGAACTGTAATATCTGCTAAATCGGCAACAAATGCGTAAATTGCCAGCATTACCTTTGTGAATTCCTGCTGAAGTACAAACTTACGAATATCATCTTTTGTCCACTCTTTATATTTAGCTCTCTTATCAGGGTTGTTCACCTTCACTAGATTGCCATATACCATGACGTCAAATATTTCTTGATGTGTTGGTCGCTTCCCCCAAAGATCGTTAACAGAAGGCGGAAACGCTTCCATGAATGCAATATATTGAGTTCTGAGGTCGCTGGCTTTGTTTCTCCATTCTTTTGAAATCGATTCATCCAAAAGTAAATGCCTGAGGGCGGGTATTGAAACAGGTTGTTTTTCAAGAGTAAAAATTCGCAGGGTGTTAACAAAGGCATGTACCTTTTCTTCCTCTGGTAAATCAAACTCGACTGTAAATGTTCTGCATCTTGTTCTTTGGTCGTTCTGAAACCAAGCCCCACTGCAACAACATGTTCAAAAAAACCGAAACTTTTCAGGACCTTATACTTTTCTACTATAGTTTCAAGAATTTCTTTGCTGTCTGGTTTATTCAAGTTCCAGCCCGTTGTTTTCTGTCCTTAGAAGATAACTCGGCAACCTTTTCTCGTTGCTTAAATTGAAACGCTAGCAGTAAGCTATCTTCCTTGCTAGATGGTTCGTGTTGGGTCTTGTAAGGTGCCCCAGGTGGGACTCGAACCCACAGCCTTAGCCTTAGGAGTGCTCTGCTCTATCCATTTGAGCTACCGGGGCTTACATCCGCTCAACGGGCGGACTTGTGTTGCAGCGAGCCGGCGGGCCGGTTCAGGCAACTACCTAATAGTGTATCGCTATAGAAGCAGGTTCTATTTACCCTTCCAGTCTGGTTTGCGCTTCTCACCAAAAGCGCGCATCCCTTCCTTCTGATCTTCCGAAGCAAATAAGAAGTAGAAGGCGCGGCGCTCCTCTTGAATTCCATTGGCCAAGTGAGTTTCAAAGGCGCGGTTGACCGCCTCTTTGCCGAGGCGCAGAGCCAACGGGGCCCGCGCGGCAATCTCGTGCGCCAACTGCAGCGCCTCATCCAAATAACGCTCCACTGGTACGACGCGGTTTACCAAGCCGTAGCGCTGGGCCTCTTCGGCACTGAGCGTGCGATTGTTCAGCACCATCTCCATCGCCAGTGCCTTGCCCACCGCACGCGTCAGACGCTGGGTGCCCCCCGCACCGGGGATCACGCCAAGGTTGATCTCGGGCTGGCCGAAGCGGGCGCTTTCGGAGGCTACGATCATGTCGCACGACATGGCCAATTCATTGCCACCGCCCAAACACCAACCGGAAACTGCCGCAATGATCGGCTTGGTTATATGCTGAATACGATCAAACGGTGAAATATGCTCCTTGAGCAGCAATTCAACCGCAGAGGCATCTGCCATTTCTTTGATGTCGGCGCCGGCGGCAAAGGCCCGCGCATCGCCAGTGATCACAAACGCGCCCACCCCTGGGTCAGCGTCCAGTTGCTCCAACGCATCCGTCAGCTCCACCATCAGATCACGCGTCAAGGCGTGCATCGCCTGTGGCCGGTTGAGGATGAGCAAAGCAACCCGTTCGCGCCGTTCGATCCGAATCAGGGGGCTATTCGCGTCTATCATCTGTGTACTCCTTGGCTGCACTTGCCAACATTGTACTGGAGCTAGCCGGCCAGCTCCGCCAGCAGCGTAGCTGCCGTGGCTTCGGGATACCAAGCCAGGCGAATGTGATGCGCGGCAAATTCGGCCGCGGCCGCCTGCGCCAGCGTTTGCAGTCCGACGGCAGCGGCGGTGTACACCGGGGCCGCCGCGGCGGGCACGCCGGCATAAGCGATCGCCCCGCCACCCAACTGGCGCATCACGCGCCCGACTGACTGGGTGATCAGAAAGCCAGCCGTCAGCGTAGCATCCACGGTGCGGTGCCAATCCCACTCGTCTAGATCGAGAAGGCCATTCTCTGGATGCACGCTGGGAATGAACACCAAAGCGTCCACGCGCTCCCAGTGTTCCAGCACGGCTTGCAGCATCGTCTGCAGCGCCAGCTTGCGTGTCAAATCGGCTGGGTAGGCCGCGGCCTGGCCGCCCGCCTGCTGGATCAGAGCCACCAACGGATCCAGCCGGGTGGGTAAGAGGTCATTCAGTGCGACGCGCCAGCCGGCGGTGGCAAAACCGCGCCCCAGCTCCTGGCCCAGTCGGGTACCAGCCCCGGTCACAAGTACTACACGCTCACTCATCGTTGCCTACCAGGTTCCATTTCTCCACCGTGCTGGTGCCGGCGCACAGTGGTACTTCGTGCGGGTTACGCGGGTGGTTAAGGTTTATATTGAAATACGGCGATGGATCATAGGTATTGCCAATGCGGCTCTCGTTCAAGAAGTGGCCTTCGCCATCATCTTTCACGATCGAGAAATGTAAATGCAAGCCGGTGGGCACGCCCGCTTCGCCAGAGAAGTTGCCCATGTAGCCCAAGAAGGTGCCGGCCGCGACATACACCTCTGCGGTGCCGGCGGGGAACTCGGCAGAGATAAAGCTCTCGCCGTTCACATCGGCCATGTGCGTGTAATAGGTCCAGATCTGGCGGCCCGGTTGCAAAGGGTCACTGGGGATGCGAATGATCACCGTGGAACGCCAATCGGGCAACCGGCTGAGATAACCCGGATAGGCGGCATACACCGGGGTGACCCCTGGTTGCGTGCCAGAGAAAATATCCAGCCCGGTATGCGTGTGCCCAAAACGGTACGACTGGTTCCACAGGCCGAGAATGACGCCATGCGTAGGGAAGGCAAAGGGGGCCGTGCCGCAATGGCTGCCGGGCGCAATCGCATAGCGCGTGAACAAGCTGCGGTCGGTATGCAGATCTTGAAACAGCGCCCAACGCCCAGCGGCTGGCACATAACGATTGTAGATATACACCCCTGCTAGCACAGCCAGGGCCAGGCCCAGTACCGCCGCCAAACCCAGCACCACGCGCCGGCTCACGCCCGGTCTCCGGGCGGGGCATCGTCCGCCGCGCCGCGGCGAAAATGAGCCAGATCATCCTGCAAATGGTCCGCAAACAGCAAAGTGACCTTGCCCGCGGTGATCTCCTGCAGCACCTGGCCGGCACGCTCACCCGCCGGGGAGCCCATCGCCTCGGCGACTGCCGCCAGCGAATCAAAGTACAGCTCATGGATCATGTGGATGGGGTAACTGCCGTGCAGCACGCGATCAATATGGCTGGTAACCTCGCGGCGCAAGCCGGGCATGCGCTCGGCCTCGGCCAAAAATAGTGGCCAGCGGCTGTCAAAATGAGCCGCATCGTCCTGCGGCTCGATCAAAATGACCAATTTATACATAGGCGCCGGGATTATAACCCCCGCCTCTTTAATGCCCTTCAACCTGGCACCCAATCGATTTTTGCGTATGGTAAACTACGCGCGCAAGTGATATAGCAACTATGGATGACAAGATAACAATCATCGAAGGGCCGCCACCTACCTTTGAAGTGGTAGACGATGGCTGGTCTACCGGCGTGCTTGAAGGCCCAACTTTATACGGCGTAGCGCTCACCCATTTACGCACCTTTAACGGCGGTGAGCTGGTGGAGCGTTGCTATCGCGCCTGGAAGGGCCGCCAGGCGATCACCCTCGAATACCGCGACGAAGACGGCAACAACAAAACCGCCCCGATCCTGGCGGCGCGCAGCGCCAACACCGATGAAGGTGAAATGTTGATGCTGTGGGTACGCCTGCCTGACGAAGAGATCGAACTCGCCATTGATTTTGATGACGATGACGAAGAGGATGGCGACGACTTCGAGGCGCTGCCTTAATCGCGTTGCTGGCTCACCCGGCTCCATTACAATTCAATTGAATATCGCTCATACGGAGGCAGCATGGCAGATGCAATGATCGCGCGCGAACTCAAGGAAGGCGTACTGGTACTCACGCTGGACCGGCCCAAGGCGAATGCATTCACTACCGCGATGGCGGTGGAGCTGCAAAACGCCTTTAAGGATGCCAAGCGTGACAAGGCGGTGCGCAGTATTCTGCTGCAGGCCAATGGCAAGCTTTTCAGCGCCGGGCAGGATGTAACTGAGTTTGGCGGAGACGGCCACGTCTCTTTCCGCAAGCATCTGCAAAAAACCTACAACCCGCTGGTGCTGCAAATGCGTCAACTGGAAAAGCCGATCCTGGCTGCCATCCAGGGCGCCGCCGCCGGGGCCGCGCTCGGCCTGGCGCTGGCCTGCGATATCCGCATCGGTTCACCCGACGCGCGCTTCGTCATCGGCTTCAGCGGCATTGGCCTGGCGCCTGATTCGGCGGTCTCGCTCATGCTACCGGCGATCATCGGCCTTGGCCGCGCCAGCCAGGCCGCGTTCTACAACGAGCCGATCAGCGCGGAACAAGCGCTGGCCTGGGGCCTGCTCAACGCCGTGGTGCCGGCTGACGCGCTGCCGCAAAGTGCCTGGGAGTGGGCGCTGCGCCTGGCACAAGGCCCCACCAACGCCATGGGCCTCACCAAGCGCGCCTTCAACAAAGCCTTACTCGCCAATTTGGAAGACGTATTGGATTACGAAGCCCACAACCAGGAAGTTGCCGGCGAGGGCAGTGACCACAAAGAAGGCCTGGCCGCCTTTGTGGAGAAACGCGCGCCGGACTACGCCAAGGCTGCGGGCAACTAGCTGCACGCAGCTCGCCGCGCCCGGTTAGGCCAGCAGCTTGCCGGCCGCCGCCGCGCCAAAGATCAGCAAGACCGCCAATGCACCCAGCCAAATTCGGTTGGGCGCATTGCGATCCACCAGTTCCAGCGCCTCGGGGCGCTCGCGCAGCTCAAAGACGGGGCCGCTCAGGAAGGTGAAGATCAGCCCGCCGAGCAAGCCGCCAAAGTGGCCCCAGTTATCAATGCCAGGGGAAAGACCAATCAGGAAGTTGATCGCAGCAATCTGCAAAATGCTACGCACCACCGCCTGGGCACGCCGCCCAAACACGCGCTGATTGCGGTAGGCAAAGACGGCGTGCGCCGCCAACAAGCCGAACACCGCTGTTGAAGCGCCCAATGAGGCGGCCGCGCTCATCAGGAACGAAGCCACCGTGCCCGCAAAGCCGCTCACCAGGTACAGCGCCAGGAACGCAGCATGCCCAAACATGCGCTCCAGCTCCGGCCCGAGGGCATACAAGGCATACATATTGAAAGCTACATGCACCAAGCTGGCATGCAATAAGACTGGGGTGATCAAACGCCACCACTGCCCTTGCAAGATCAATTCATTGACCTTCATGCCATAGCAGGCGGGCAAATCCGGGCTTAGGAAGTAAGGGCAGTTGCCCCAGGCCAATACGCCGAGGGCGGTGAGCGCTTGCACCGCGTACACCAGCAGCGTCAGCGCCAACAGCGCATACACCACCACTGGCTTGCGCTGCGGTAATCGCACCGGCACGCGCCGGGGCTGGATGCGCCCCAAGGGCTGGGCTGGCTGGGCCTCGGGTGGCCCGGCACCTTCAGGGTGTTCGCTCACAGGTGCACGCGCCGAGGCTTAACGCGATGATGCTCGGCCGAGATGATGTCTTCGATACGGTCCACCGTCTCGTCCAGCTCGCCATCGCGGTTCACCACCACATAGTCGAATTCATCAATGCGTTTGAATTCCTGGCGTGCCGTAGCAATGCGCAGCTTGAGATTTTCAGGAGTTTCGGTCTTGCGCCGTTCCAGGCGTTCCACCAATTCGTCTTCACTGGATGTGGTGATAAAAACCAGGATCGCCTCTTCAGAGATCTTGCGGATGGTGGCCGCCCCTTGCACATCCACGCGCATCACCACATCCACGCCACTGCGCAGGGCTTTGCGCACCTGCTCCTTGGGAATGCCTTTGTAATCGTTATAGACGATGGCGTATTCCAACAACTCTTCTTTTTCGATCAGGCCAGCAAATTCCTCGCGGCTGACAAAAAGATAATCGACGCCATCGCGTTCTTCGGGGCGCGGCGGGCGGGTGGTGGCAGTAACAACAAAATGAAAGGGCAGGCCGCGGCGCTTCATTAACTCCAGCACGCTGTCTTTGCCAACACCAGACGGGCCGGAAATTACGATCAGCAGCGGTTCGACTACGGGGCCAAATTCAGGGCTCGGTTTGCTCATTGCGCCCGATTATACAAGGCGCTACCGGCTTTGTACGCGCGCCAGCACAATCTCGGCCAAGTCACGCGTTACCTCGGCAGGCGGGCGCGTGGCATCCACCACTACCCAGCGCCGCGGTTCAGCGGCGATCAGTTCACGGTAGCCGGCATACACGCGCTCGTGAAACTCCACCTGGTAATCATCCAAACGGTTCCAATTGCCCCCGGCATCGCGGCGGCGCAAACCGTCACGCGGCGGAATATCCAGAAACAGGGTCAGATCCGGCGTGAGCCCACCGGTGGCAAAGCGCACCAGCTCCGCCAACGGCGCCAGCTCGAGTTGGTGGCCATACCCCTGATAGGCCATCGTGCTGTCGGCGTAGCGATCGCACAGCACTACCTCGCCGGCGGCCAGGGCCGGGCGAATGACCTCTTCCACCAGTTGGGCGCGTGAAGATTGGAACAGCAAGATCTCGGTACGCGGCTGCATCGCCTTGTTGCCCAGATCAAAAAGTACCTTGCGAATTTGATCCCCGATGGGGGTACCGCCCGGCTCACGCGTGGTGCGCACGCGGTAGCCAGCAGCCAGCAGTGCCTGCTCCAGCAAAGGAAGCTGCGAAGTCTTGCCGCTGCCTTCCGGCCCTTCGAGGGTAATGAACATGGCCTAAAAACCCTCGATCTTCGAAAAGTCTGCCACGCCGTGCGCCAGGGCGGCCACGCGCTGCAACAAGCCCAAGCGGTTGCGGCGCACGGCTTCGTCTTCCGCCATCACCATCACTTTGTCGAAGAAGGTGTTGATCGCAGGGATCAGCGGGGCGAACGCAGCCAGCATCTCATTGACCGAACCTGGCAGGCGTGGGGTGGCCGCGGCCTGCTGCAGTGCGGCCAGCAGGCCGCGCTCAGCGGCATCGATCAGCGCGGCTTCGTCGACGCGATAGGTTTCGGTCAGATCGCGCGTAATGCGCACACAACGCGCAAAGGCGGCCAGGGTTTGCGGCCAATCAGCCTTGGCGCTGTGCGCGGTCAGCTCGCGGATGGCGCGGGCCGCCCGCGCCGGGTCATGGCCTTGCTGCGCCAAAACGGCGTCGATCACATCGTGGCGTTCACCATTTTCCAGCAGCAGGGCGCGTACCCGTGCCACGATGAATTCGAGCACCTCGGTTTGCACTTGCTCGTTCGCGCTCACCGGCTGCACCACCGCCGCCTGCTGGATCGCCTGGCGCAGGTCAAAGCTCAGTTCCCCAGCGATCAGATTCTGCACCAGGCCGATGGCCGCTCGGCGCAAGGCGAAGGGATCCTTGGCGCCACTGGGCGCCAGCCCCACGGCGAACAAACCCGCCAGGCTATCCAAACGGTCCGCTACGCCCACCACCAATCCGGCCGGGCTGCTGGGTGTGCGGTCTCCGGCGTAGCGCGGCAAGTAATGTTCAAAGATCGCATCGGCTACGGCAGCCGGCTCGCCTGATTCGTATGCATAGATGCGCCCCATCACGCCTTGCAGCGAGGTCATCTCGATCACCATCTTGGTCACCAGATCGGCCTTGCTGAGCTGGGCGGCGCGCGCGGCAATTTCATCCGCGGCGCTCAGGCCCAGTGCCGGCGCGTAGATCTGGGTGAGCTCGGCCATGCGTTGGGTCTTATCCCACATCGAGCCGAGCTCTTTTTGGAAGGTGAGCTGCTTGAGCCCATCCACGTAGTAGGCCAGCGGGTGTTCGCGATCCTTACGGATGAAATACGCTGCATCGGCAAAGCGGGCGCGCAATACGGCCGCATTGCCGGCGGTGACGGCCTTGGCGTCAATATCGCCGTTGGCAACCGCAATGAAATGATTGAGCAGCTTGCCGTCTTTTTCAATGGGGAAGTAGCGCTGGTGCTTCTTCATCACGCCGATCAGAACTTCCGCCGGAAGATCCAAATAGGCCGGGTCAAAATCGCCCAGCAGCGCAGTGGGCGCTTCTACCAAATGGGTCACTTCGTCCAGTAGCGCAGCATCGTCTGGCGTGCGCCCACCGGCCTTGCTGGCCAGCTTCTCCACCTGGCGGCGGATGGTTTCGCGGCGTTGCTCGCCATCCAGCAAGATGCCCTGCTGCTTAAGCTTGGCGAAGTATTCCTTGGCGTTGCGCACGGTGAATTGCTCCCCGGCGCTCAGGCGCAGGCCGCGGCTGCGCGTGGCGGAATGCAGGCCAGCGTACTCAAACGGCACGAGCACATCGCCATGCAATGCCAGCAGCCAGCGCAGCGGGCGCGAGAAGGCAACGCCACTTTCATTCCAGCGCATCGATTTTTCAAAGCGCAGCCCGCCGATCAGGGCAGGCAGTTTCTCAGCCAGGATCTGCGTAGCCAAGCGGCCTTTGCGTTCGACGCGCGCCACGGCGTATTCCCCGCCGTCGATGGTTTCCACGACGAGCGCACTGACCGGCAGCCCCTGGCCGCGGGCAAAGCCCGCGGCCGCCGGGGTAGGCGTGCCATCCGCGCCAAAGGCGCGCGCCGCTGGCGGGCCCTTCACCACTTGCTTCAGATCGGGCTGCTTGGGCGCCAGGCCGCTGACCAGGGCCACCAGGCGGCGCGGCGTGCCCTGCACGCGCAGATCCTTGTGCGCCAACTGCTCACTGGCGAGCAGTTGCTGCAAGCTGGCGCTCAACTGCGCCACGGCACTGGTCAGATCATCCGGCGGCAACTCTTCGGTGCCAATTTCCAACAGAAAATCGCTGGCGGTTTTCGGCGCGCCGATTTTTGGCGGCTTGGCGGCGGCCTTGGTCTCGTCCACCGCGGGGATCCAGGGGTACTCTTCGCGCTGACGCTCGGCGGCGTAGGCCTCGGCCACGCGGCTGGCCAGCGCGCGCATACGGCGGAAGTAGGCCTGGCGCTCGGTCACGCCGATGGCCCCACGCGCATCGAGAATATTGAAGGTATGCGAGGTGCGCAGCATGTAGTCATAGGCGGGCAACAGCAAGCCAGCCTCCAGCGCCGCCAAGCCTTCGGCTTCGTAGAGATCATACAGTTGGCGCAAACGATCCACATCGGCCAACTCAAAGTAATACTTGCTCTGCTCGCGCTCGGCCTGCATGTTGAGATCGCCCCAGCTGCGTTGCGCATTCCAGCGCACATCGCCCACATAGCTCACATCCTGTAGGGCCATGGCGATGCGATCGAGACCGTAGGTGATCTCCACCGAGACGGGCTCCAGGGTGATGCCGCCCGCCTGCTGGAAATAAGTGAACTGGGTGATCTCCAAACCGTCCAGCCATACTTCCCAGCCCAGGCCCCAGGCGCCCAGCGCCGGCGAAGCCCAGTTGTCTTCCACAAAACGAATATCGTGCTTGTGCACATCAATCCCAATTGCCTGCAAGGAACGCAGATACATTTCCTGCGGGTTGCCAGGGTCAGGCTTCAAGATCACCTGAAACTGGTGGTGTTGTTGCAAACGATTGGGGTTCTCCCCATAGCGGCCATCATCCGGGCGCACCGAAGGTTCTACGTAGGCTACGTTCCACGGCTCTGGGCCAATCACGCGCAGAAAGGTGGCCGGGTTCATCGTGCCGGCGCCCACCTGTTGGCTGTACGGCTGCCACAGCACGCAGCCTTGCGCCATCCAGTATTGTTGCAAGGCCATCACAATGGATTGAAAGTCACGCGGCGCCGGCGCTGCCTTGGGGGCGGTGGCGCGTGAGCGCGTGGCTTTGCGAGCCTTGGTTACTGATTTCTTTGTTGCCGCTTTTTTAGAGGTTGATTTAGCCATTGAACGCTAATTATAAACGGCCGCTTGCCCCACACTGCGCCCGGCCAGGCCAGATGCCCGCTTCCCTATACGTTCACTCACATATAATCTTCGCATGCGTATTCTCTACGACGGTTGGCCGCTGGCCTATGCGCCGCTGAGCCCGGCGGCAACCCACCTGCGCGAGCTACTCGCCGCAGCACCCGCCAGGGTCGAGCGGCTGCTGGCGCTGCCGGCAGCGGTCGCCAGCGAGCTGCCCAGCGGTGTGCATCCGCTACACCTGACGCCGCGTAACCGCGGCGACTGGGAGCAACGCGCCCTGCAGGTGCTGGCTGCCGAGCACGGCGCAGCGGCGATCCACACCACCGCGGCCGCCGCGGCCCTGCTGGGCAAGCTGCCTACGTTGGTCAGCCCGGCAGAGTACGCAACGGAGGCCGCTGGCCGGAGCCGCATGGCGGCGGCTCAGGCGCAAGGCGGCCTGGCACGCGCCAGGCTGCTGTGGCCGCACGATCTGCCCGCGCCGGAGCGCCAGGTACACAACCTGCCACCTTTTGCCACACCCTCGCCCCATGAGCCCGCCAACCCAGCACAGGAGTATTTGCTGTACCAAGGCTCGGGCGATGCACAGGTGTTAGCGCATTTGCTCAACGCATGGAGCTGGGCCGCCGGCTCGATCGGCGAGCTGTATCCCTTGCACATTGCCGGCTTGGACGCAAAGCAGCAAGCCTGGTTGGAAAACCAGCTTGCCATCCGTGATCTACAAGACAGCGTGCAGCTGATCCAGCCCAGCCCGGCCGCACTGCCCGATGTGATCCAACAATGCACCGCGTTCCTGCATCCGGAGGTTCCGCCGGCCTGGGGCAGCCCGCTGCGCCAGGCACTGGCAGCTGGCAAAGCGGTGGTGGCTCTGCAAGAGCCGCGCAGCGCGGCGATGGCCGGCGCCGCGGCGTACTTGGTGCCCGCGGGCGATGCGCGCCGCCTGGGCGCGGCGATCATTACCCTGGTGGTGGAGGAGGGCCTGCGCGCCACCCTGGAGCAGCAAGCGGCACAAAAAAGCGCCAGCTGGGACGCGGGCGCTTTTGAAGCTGCGTTGGATGCGGCCTACCAAACGCTGGCCGCGTAGTTGGCTTAAAAACGCCGCCGCGAGAGCTGCCAGCTATACACGCCCAGCCCGCCGCCAGCAATCACCAACACGATGCCCAGCAAACCCATCAATGGGGAAGGCGGGCCACCCTCTTCAGGCGTGAGCAGGTTGAGCCCGCTGCCCGAACCGGGTTGCGCGCCGAAGTTGAGGCTGGTTTCATCCCCCGGGTTGAGCTGGATCGTCGCATTCTGCGCCGTGGTGGGGTTATAGCCCGCCGGGGCGGCTACGCTGACGGTGTACTCACCGCCGGGCAGATCATCAAAGCACATGGGCACCGGCAAGCCATCTGCATCGGTTTGTTGCACCGTATCGCCGGTGCGTGAAGCCAGGTTGGTGCGCTCGCTCACGCTGGCGGCGCCGCCGGGAATACCAAATTCATCATCCTGGCGCATCGCATCGCCATTGGCATCTTCAAAGAGCAGCACACAAATCGTGCCGGTACCGGGCATGCCCTCCGGTGTAGAGGTGGCCACAACTTCAGAGGTCGCCTGGCTGGTGGGCGCGGGGTCGGTCACCACGGCCAACACCACGGTTTCGCCTTCTTGCAGGATTTTGTCAGCTCCCCAGGAGTTCAAAATACGCAACTGCTCGATGGGAATGTTGAACTTGCCGGCAATCAACCACGGTGAATCGCCGGGCAGTGCGGTGTAGAGCACGCGTCCATCCGCGCCAGGCTCAGGCAGCGGCTGGGGTGTGGCTTGCAGCAAAGGGGCGGCAACCGCCTGGCCGGGCCAAGCCGAGAGCAAGACCAGCGCCAGCAAGCTGGCCATCACCAAAAGCAGGGGGAGTTTTCTCAGCAGCGGCTGTTGGGTGTGCATAAAACGGATTATATCAACGCGGCACTATAATTGACGCGCGGCTATGAGCGCCCAAACCATCCATCTCGCCTCCCAGCCCCGCCCCGCCAACCTGCGCCCCTTTTATGTGCGCCGCGATCTGCTGGCGGTGGCCGATCTGGTGGAGCTGTGCTTTGCCCCCTCGCTGGATTCTGACGGCCACGCCTACATCCGCCAGATGCGCCAAGCTGCCCGCGCCGGGCGCTGGCTGCCACAACCATTGGAGGGCGATGCCCCACTGATGGGCATGGTCTGGGTCGAAGATGGCGTGCTGGTGGGCAATCTCAACCTGATCCCGCAACCTCGCGGCGGCCACACGCGCTATTTGATCGCCAACGTAGCGGTGCACCCGGCCTACCAGCGCCGCGGCATTGCCCAGCAACTCACCCTGGCCGCCCTGGACGATTTACGCGCCCGCGGCGGCCCAGAAACCTGGTTGCAGGTAGACCAAACCAATGCCACCGCGGTGCATCTCTACCAGCGCCTGGGCTTCGTGGAAAAATTGCGCCGCACCAGTTGGCGCGGCTGGCCGCCCGATCGCCCGGCACGACCGGCGGCGGGGGTGCGCAGCCGCCAGGCGCACGATTGGCCGCAGCAATCCGCGTGGCTGAAGCATAGCTACCCGGCGGATGTGCGCTGGCAGTTGCCACTCAACCTGGCCGCCCTGCAGCCCGGTTTGCAAGGCAGCTTGCATCGCCTGTTCGGCCCCACGCGCACGCTACAATGGAGCGCACAGGCTGCCGGCAGCTTGCGGGCCGTGCTCACCTGGCAACGCACGAATTTGGAAGCCGATCGCTTATGGCTGGCCGCCGCCGCCGATGACCCACAGCCGCCCCTGGCGGCCTTGCTGGCTGCGGCCAGCCGCCATCTGGAGCCTGACCGCAAGCTGGCGCTGAATTACCCCGCCGGTCTGGCCATCCCGGCCTTTGATGCCGCCGGGTTCACTGTTTTGCGCACCCTGATCTGGATGCGCTTTCCCTGGGAGGATTCGTTTTGACGCTACACACGCAAGAGGAGCTTCGCAATCTGTTGCAAACGGCGCGCACGATTGCCGTCGTAGGCCATTCGGATAAACCGCATCGCACCAGCTATCGCATTGCCCAGTATCTGCGCCAGGCGGGCTACACCGTCTATCCCGTCAACCCCGCGGTGAGCGAGATCGATGGCCAACCCTCGTATCCGGATCTGGCTTCGGTGCCCGAACCAATTGATATCGTCGACGTGTTCCGGCGCTCCGAACACCTGCCGGCCATCGTGGCCGAAGCGATCCAAGCCGGCGCCAAAGCGGTATGGGCGCAACTGGGTGTGGAAGATGCCCAGGCCGCAGCCGCCGCCGAAGCGGCCGGCCTGCCCATTGTGATGGATCGCTGCATCATGGTGGATCATCGCAGTCTGCTGGGCTAAACACCAAGCCATAAAAAAAGAGGCCCTTGCGGGCCTCTTTTTTTTATCTAGCGGATGCTACTTTTTTGTTTTCTTTGCTGGTTCCCGCCCCCAGGGGGTGCCGATCCAGGGGAGCAAGAAGTAGTCCAGGCCGATGTAACCGGCGATCTTCCAACCCATGATCAAGCCCAGAGAGGCGATGAACAGCAGCGGGTTGGTGCTGGCGGAACCGGCCAGCATGAAGTTGAAGTTCATGAAACCACCGAAGAAGGCGGCGATGCCGGTGAAGGCGCCCAGGATCAGGGCAATACCGACCAGAACTTCACCGTAAGCAATCAGCTTGCCGAACCAAACGTAGCTGTTCGAGTCGAGCATGAACTGCAGAAAATCGCGGTACCAATCAAAGGTGATTGGCGGGCGGCCCGTCTCGGGGATGGCCACCGCGTTGCTCCAGAAGCCCTTGAGGGCCTCACCGGTCTGGGTCCAGCCGGGGTTGCTGAGCTTGCCCAAGCCGGATTCCAGCCATTCGTAGCCGAGCCACACACGCACTGCCAGCCACAACCAAGCCATACGAACATCATTGAATAAGAACTTAGCGAACGGCGGGTCTTGAATAAGGCGACCCTTTTGCAAAACAGAGCTCATTTCTTCCTCCTGAGTTTGCTCCTGGCAAACTCGTCAACCAAAGTTAGGCCTACTGTACGCGTTCTCGCCAGCTAGCACTAGGGACATTCTGCCTACCCAGTGTCCCAAGTTTCTTGGGAAGCCTGGCCCTTCCCTACGACAGATTAGGGACAATTTACAGGATTTTTGTACATTCGTCATCTGGGAAAACAAGGCAACTCTATGTATCATCTGCCTATGAACGCCGCGGATACCCTTTTCGCCCCAAAATATATTTCTGCTGAGGAAGCCGTCCAACGTATTCCCTCCGGAGCGCGCATCTACCTCGGCGGCGGCGCGGGCTTTCCGCAGGAGATCGAGCGTGCCATGGTGGCACGCGCCGCTGGCCTCGAAGATGTGGAAGTGGTGCACGTGCTAACCTTTGCGGGCGGCGAGTATTTGCAGCCGCGCTACGTCAATAATTTTCGCCACCGCGCCTTGTTCATCGGTGCGCCGGCGCGCCAAGCGGTGAACGAAGGCCGCGCCGACTACATCCCTATCTTCTTGTCTGAGGTACCGGCCCTGTTTCGCGATGGGCAGTTGCCGCTGGATATTGCTTTCATCCAGGTTTCGCCGCCAGATCGCCACGGCTTCTGCTCATATGGCGTGGAAGTCGGCGTCACCAAGCCGGCGGCGGAGGCAGCCACCCTGGTGATCGCCGAGGTGAACGCGCAGATGCCGCGCGTACTGGGTGATGCGTTTATTCACGTCAGCGATATTGATTTCATGGTGGCGGTGGATTACCCGCTGCCCGAGGCAGTGCACAAGCACATCACGCCCGAGCAGGAAACCATTGGTGAACGCGTCGCAGAGCTGATCCCCGATGAGGCCACCCTGCAACTAGGCATCGGTGCGCTGCCGAACGCCGTGCTGGCCAAGTTGGGCGATAAGCGCAACCTGGGGATCCACAGCGAGCTATTTTCTGACGGCGTGGTCGATCTGGTAGAGCAGGGTGTGGTAACAAATGCCGCCAAAACATTGCACCCTGGCAAGATCGTCGGCGGCTTTCTGTTCGGCTCCAAGCGGCTGTACGATTTCGTGCAAGACAATGCCATGATCGAACTGCACCCGACTGATTACGTCAATGATCCGTTCGTGATCGCCCAAAATTACAAGATGACTTCGGTGAATTCGGCGATCGAAGTGGACCTGAGCGGCCAGGTATGCGCCGACTCGTTAGGCGGCTATTTTTACAGCGGCATCGGCGGCCAGGTGGATTTCTTCCGTGGCGCGGTGCGCTCGAAGGGCGGCAAGGCCATCGTGGCGTTGCCGGCCCTGGCCAAAGGCGGCATCTCGCGGATTGTGCCACGCCTGCGCGAAGGCGCCGGCGTGGTGACCTCGCGCGGCGATGTGCACTATGTGGTCACCGAATACGGCACCGCCTCGCTGCACGGCAAGAGCGTGCGCGAGCGCGCCAGCGAGCTGATCAACGTAGCTCACCCGGAGCACCGCGAAGAGTTGCGTTACTTTATGCGTCAGCAGGGCTGGTAGCGGCGCGCGATAACGGCATCGTAACGTGCAACTGCGTACCCTGGCTGGGCACGCTATCGATGCTCAATTCGCCGCCCAGCTTGCGCGCCCGTTCGCGCATATTGCGCAAGCCGTTGCCATCGCCCCCGGTGGCCGTGGCGAAATCAAATCCAATGCCATCATCCACAATGCGCAGCACCACCAGATCACCGGCTTCTTTCAAGCTCACCAGTACATTGCGTGCCTGGGCATGCTTGCGAATGTTGTTGAGCGCCTCGCGGGCGATCAGCAAAATTTCTTCGGTACGCTCCTCATCCAGCCGGATCACGCTGAGCTTGGTAGGCGCGTCGTAGACTACGGTCATCAACGTGTTGGCGCGCAGCTCAGTGGTCAGTTGGCCCAGGCTGGTGGCCACATCCTGCCCCTGAAAGCGCCCGGTGCGCAAGCCCATGATGTAGTTGCGCAGATCGCGCAACACCTGGCTGAGGTTTTCGATGGTCTGGTCGATGCGCCGGCTGGCGTGCTCGGTGTTGCCATTGATCTCATACTTGGCTTCCTGCAGGGAGAGGCCCGCGGCGTACACCGACTGCATAATGCCATCATGCAGCGCCATGCCAAAGCGCTCGCGTTCTTGCAGCACGGTGATCTCTTGCGTTTTGCGCAGCAACTGCGCATTTTCGATGGCGATCGCCGCCTGGGTGGCAAACTTCTGCAATAGTTCGGCATCCGCTTTGCTGAAGCCAAAGATGCCTTCACGGCCATCCGGCCCCAGGCGCACAATTTTGTCAGCGACGTATAGGTTGCCGAAGATCTCCCCTTTGGATTTGATCGGCACCACTAGCAAGCTATGCATCGGGGGATGGTTGGGCGGGAAGCCCACCGAACGCGCATCTTTGCCAATATCATCCACGATCACCGCTTCGCCGTGCTGGCTGATCTGGCCGAGCAAGCCCAGGCCCACCGGCGGCGCGCCGATGCGCACGCGCTGCTCAGGGGCAATGCCGGAGGTGATGAATTGCTGGATCTGGCTGGTGCCGCGCGCCACCACGCCCAGGGCACCGTATTTGGCGTCGAGCAGGGTACGGCTGATATCCACCATTTTTTGCAGCACCACCTGCAGGTCAAGCTCCACGGTCAGCGCCAGGGCGGCTTCATGCAACGCCTCCAACTGCTGGCCACGGCGGATGATCTCTTCCTCACGCCGGTCGATGATGTTGAAAAAGAAGATCGAGAACAAGCTGGCGCCCAAGCCCACAGCCAACACGGCAAACACGTTGCCCTCGGCGCTGCGCTCAGGCGGCACGTGGGTGACGCGTACATAGATCACGGCCACCATGAACACCAAAGGCAGCACGATCGCCATCCAGCGGAGGGTGCGCGTACTCATTGCACCCCTTGATTTCTAAGTGAAAAAAGCGGCAATGCTATAATCATTAAAAGGGATTATACAGAGTGCCCCATGCTTAAGGTTCTCCTCGTCGACGACCATGAAGTCGTTCGCCTCGGCATTAAGTCGTTGCTTAGCCACTATCCGCAGTTTGAAGTAGTGGCGGAAGCCGGCACCGCCGACGAAGCCATCCAAAAAGCCGCCGACTTCAAGCCGGATGTGATTGTGATGGATATCCGCCTGCCGGGCAAAAGCGGCATCGACGCCACGCGCGAGATCATGGCCGTCCAGCCTGATACGAAGGTAGTGATGCTCACCACCTTCGCCGATGATGAGCTGCTCTTCGATGCCATCTCCGCTGGCGCCTCCGGCTATGTGCTCAAGCAGATCGACAGCCAGGAGCTGATCAGCGCCCTGGAGCGCATTGGCCGCGGCGAATCGCTATTGGACCCGGCAGTGACCCAGCAGGTGTTCAAGCGCATGCGCGAGACCACCCGCAAGGCCGAATCCGAAGCATTTGCCGCGCTGAGCGAGCAAGAGCTCAAAGTGCTGGCGTTGGTGGCCCAGGGCAAGCGTAACAAAGAGATCGCCGATCAAGTTTTCCTTAGTGAGAAAACCGTGCGTAACTATGTCAGTTCGATCTTGAGCAAGCTGGCGCTTTCGACCCGTGCCGAAGCGGCCGCCTATGCGGTAAAACATCGTATTGATAATTACGTGACACTCTAGGAGATAGGTAAGGAGTTACCCATACATTATGAAGAATTCATGGATCGTTCGTTTTGTTGTTAATGCGGTGGCGCTATACGCCGCCATCGCCATCGTGCCCGGCCTTTCAGTGGTCAATGAAAGCTGGACCACCTACCTGTGGCTGGCGCTGTTCTTCGGCATCATCAATGCCTTCTTGGCGCCCATCCTCAAGCTGCTGACCTGCCCGATCTACGTCTTCACCCTGGGCCTGTTCAGCTTGGTAGTCAACACCCTGCTCTTCTACGCCACCGGCTGGTTGAGCAATCTGTTCGGCGTGCCGCTGCAAATCTCTGACTTTGGTGCCGCCTTCCTCGGGGCGCTGATCGTCAGCCTGGTGCAGATGGTGCTGTTCGCAGTTCTGCCCGACGACCGCCCGCGCCCCCGCCCGCACGCCAAGCGCCCCAACTAAGCAGGTTTCAACACGCATAAAAAAAAAGCCCCGCAGATGCGGGGCTTTTTTTATTTACGCAGCTTGGTGCAGATAATCATCCATGGCGGCCAACAGCTCCTCCATATCGGTGACGGTCAGTTCACCCATGTGACCAATGCGGAAGGTCAGATTCTTGAGCTGGCCGTAGCCATTGGCAATGCGCATGCCGCGCTCGCTCAAAAACCCGTTGAGCTTGCTGACCTCGATGCCGAGGGTGTTGTCGATCGTAGTCACCGTCTGCGAGCGGAAGCCCTCGGGCGCGTAGAGCGCCAGGCCGCGGCTGGCAGCCCAGGTGCGGGTCAGTTCGGCCATGGCCGCATGGCGGGCAAAGCGTGCCTCCAGCCCCTCGGCGAGCATGCGCTGCAATTGCGCATCCAGCGCATACACCAAGCCAATGGCCGGCGTGGCTGGCGTGCTGTCCTTCAGGCGGTGCTTTTCCATGCGCACCAGGTCAAAGTACCAGCCGCGGTTGGCCACCTGCTCGGCCTTGGCCATGGCGCGGTCGCTCACCGCCGCCAGGGCGATGCCCGGCGGCAGGGCCAAGGCTTTCTGTGCTGAAGTCAGCACCATATCCAAGCCCCAGCCGTCCATATCTACTTTGTCGCCACCCAAAGAGGAGACGGCATCCACGCAGATCAGCGTATCCGGGCTGGTTTGTTTCACCACCGCGGCAATCTCTTGCACCGGGTTCACCAAACCGGTTGACGTCTCGTTGTGCACCACCAAAATAGCTTCGTACTTCTTCTGCCCCAGCGCATCTTTTACGCGCGCGGCAGTGATGGGCTCTTTCCAATCGGCGCTCAGCACATCCGCCTGCTTGCCGTTGCTCTCGGCCACCTGCTTCCAGCGCTCAGCGAAAGCGCCGTTCACACAGCACAGCACATCCTGATTGACGAAGTTGCGCACCGCCGCTTCATGAAAGCCGGTGCCGGAGGAGGCGCTGATGAATACACGGTGTTGTGTGTAGAACAGCTTCTGCGCATTTTCGCTGGCGCGGCGGAAGATCTCCTCAAATTGTGCGCTGCGGTGCGGCAGCATGGCCCGCGTTTGCTCGGCGGCGATCGCAGGATCTACATCCACCGGTCCGGGAATAAACAAATGGCCCATCCATCCTCCAAAATCGTGAGTGCTGTGCCCGTGGGGCACCTGCTGATTGTACTCCGCGGCGAAGTGCGGCGCGCAGAGGTGGCATAATTCGCAAACCATGACCACTCCTCACGTTTCCGAACCCGCGCTTACCCGCCGCCCGCGCGCCATCGTTGTCGGCGCCTCTTCCGGCATTGGCGCTGCCCTGGTGCGCCGCCTGGCCCACGAAGGCTACCTGGTGGCGGCGCTTTCGCGCAGCGCCGAGCCGCTGCAGGCCCTGGCCAACGAACTCAATGGCGCTGGGCAGCGCCGCGTGATTGCGCACGCCCACGATGTAACCCACCTGGCGGAGATCCCCACTACGCTGCAGAAGCTCCTGGCTGAGATGGGCGGCCTGGATCTGTTTGTCTATTGTGCCGGGGTGATGCCCGCGGTAGAGATCAATGAATTTGATCTGGAAAAAGATCAGCACATGCTGGCGGTCAATCTCTCCGGCGGCGTGGCCTGGCTGGGCCAGGTGTCGGCCTTGTTCCAGAAGCAGGGCCGCGGGCATATCGTAGGCATCTCGTCAGTAGCGGGCGACCGCGGCCGCGTGCTCAACCCCGCCTACAATGCCTCCAAAGCTGGGCTGGATACCTATTTGGAAGCGTTGCGCAACCGGCTCAGCCGCCACGGCATCACAGTGCTCACCGTGCGCCCCGGCTTCGTAGATACCCAAATCCTGGCGAATGCGCCGCGCAGTTTTGGCGTGATCAGCCCGCAGCAGTGTGCCGCGGGAATTTGGCACGCCATCCGCCGCCACCAACAGATCGTCTATGTGCCAGGCTGGTGGCGCTGGCTGATGCTGGCCGTGCGCAACGTGCCTTCGTTCATTTTTCGGAGATTGTCTTTTTGAGCCATCTGCCGCTGCCTTTGCAGACGCTAACCCGTCTGGAGAATTTTGGCCATTCGTTGCAGCGCGTGGCCTATGTGTTTCGGCCAGAGCATACCGATGAACTGCCCGCCCTGTTCGCCCAGGCGCGCCAGGCCGGGTTGAGCATCGGCTTGCGTGGCGCCGGGCGCAGCTACGGCGATGCCGCGCTGAACGCCGGCCAGATCATCCTGGATCTGCGCGGGCTGACCCGCATCCTCGCCTGGGATGCGGAAAGTGGCATCGTGCGCGTGGAACCCGGCGTCACCATCGAACAATTGTGGCGCCATGCGCTGCCTTTCGGCTGGTGGCCGCCAGTGGTGCCTGGCACCATGTTTCCCACGCTGGGTGGCTGCCTGGCCGCCAACATTCATGGCAAGAACAACTGGCAGGCCGGGCCAATTGGCGAGCATGTTGTGGAATTTGAGGCTACCCTGCCCAATGGGCAAACCGTCACCTGCAGCCCGCAGCAAAACGCTGAGTTGTTCTACAGCCTGATCGGCGGGATGGGCTTGCTCGGCATTTTCACTTCCATTACGCTGCAATTGAAGAAGGTGCACTCGGCCCAGCTACGCGTCACCGGATGGACCCAGCCGGCGCTGGCCGGCATGCTGGCCGAAGTGGACGCATACAAGGACGAAGATTACATCGTGGGCTGGCTCGACGCCACCGCGCCCGGCGGTGCATTGGGCCGTGGCCAGTTGCACCGTGCCAGCTACCAGGCGGCCGAGGCGGAGCGGCCGGCGCCCAGCCTCGATTTGCCGCCCAGCATTCTGGGTATCCCCAAAGCAGCCCTGCCGCCGCTGATGGCACCGTTCGTAAACAACCTCGGCGTGGGGCTGGTGAATTTCGCCAAATACAGCGCCAACCGGCTACTGGAGCATCACAAGAGCTACACGCAATCGCTGGTGGAATTCAACTTCCTGTTGGATTACATCCCCGGCTGGGAGCGTATCTACGGGCGCGGCGGCCTGGTGCAGCATCAAAGCTTCGTGCCCGCCGCTGCGGCGCCCAGCGTCTACCGCCAAGTGTTGCAACGCTGCCAGCAACATGGCCTGCCGCCCTACCTGGCGGTGCTCAAGCGCCATCGCCCGGATGCGTTTTTGCTCTCGCACGCCGTAGACGGTTTTTCGCTGGCGCTGGATTTCAAGGTGCCGCGCCAGCCCGCGCGCCTGGTGGCGCTGGCCCGCGAGCTGGATGCGATGCTGCTGGCGGCGGGCGGGCGCTATTACTTCGCCAAGGATGCGTTGCTGGATGGCCAACGGGCGCGCCAATTCTTGGGTGAGCAGACCTTGAGCACGCTCAAAGAACTCAAACAGCGCTGCGATCCTGAGGGCCTGTTGCAGCACGATCTGTTCCGCCGCTGCCTGGCCGAGGAGGCTGTATGAGCACCTGCCAGGTCTACCGGTTGGGTTTGGTGGAGTACCAAAAGGCCTGGAACTTGCAAAACCAGCTGGCCGACGAAATTGCGCGCGGCGAGCACCCGCCCACGCTGCTCTTGCTGGAGCACCCGCATGTGTACACGTTTGGCCGCCGCGGCCAGGCCGAGCACCTGCTCTGGGAACAAGCCCGCTTGCAAGAGCAGCAGGTGGACGTGCATTGGGTGGACCGCGGCGGCGATGTGACCTACCACGGCCCGGGGCAACTGGTGGGCTACCCGCTGCTGCCCCTCGGCGAGGTGCAGCCAGACCCGGCCAGCGGCAACCCACGCATCCCGCAAGTCGACTACATTGCCTACCTGCGCAACCTGGAAAAAACGATCATCAAGGCCCTGGCGCAACTGGGCGTGCCCGCCGGCCAAGTGCCCGGCCAAACCGGCGTATGGGTGCAGCCCGATGTAGCCTCGCGCTGCGTGCACTGCCCGCCGCATCTGCTGCAGGCGCCCAGCAAGATCGCCTCGATCGGCGTGAAGGTGGATGCCAAGGGCGTCTCGCGCCATGGCTTTGCGCTCAACGTCATGCCAGATATGAACTATTGGCAGGGCATCGTGGCTTGCGGGCTGGAGAACCAGAACCAAATCAGCCTGGAGTATATTTTCAACCAGCCGCCCGACATGGAACGCGTGGTGCACGAGCTGTTAACCGTCTTCAGCCAGGTGTTCAGCTACGAATTGGAGCTACACGAAGGCATTCTGCTCATTTAGCAAACAAACTTGTCGATAGTTTCATTTGACAGCCCAAAAGCACTTCCTATACACTCACGCGCATGGCGAATCATTTCAGTCTTGTCATTCAGGCTGGCCCCAACCCCGGTCAGCGCACCCCGCTTTCCAAGGAAAACCTGCTCATCGGCCGTGACCCGTCCAGCGATCTGCACATTCAGGATATCGAAGTTTCGCGCCGGCACGCGCGCCTGATCGCCCAGAGCGGCGGCTTCGTGCTCGAAGACCTCGGCTCCACCAATGGCACCTTCGTCAACGGCGAGCGCGTGCACGGCGTCAGCGTGTTGCGCCCTGGCGATGAGATTCGCCTGGGCGAAGTGGTCACCCTGCGCTACGAGCTGGATCTAAACAGCCTGGAAACCACGCCGCCCAGCCCCAGCGCGCCACCGCGGCGCTCGGTGGCGCCGCCTCCGCCCACCGCCAGCCTGCCGCCGCTGGAAGAGCGCCCCGCACGGCACGCCTTCGACGCACCCGCCGCGCCGCTGCGCCCTGCCGCACCTCCCGCCAGCCAAGCTCCGCTGCCGCCGCCCACCCGCCCGGATGAGCCGATCGCCGTGCGCATGGCCGCCCAGCGTGATTTTGTGGACCCGCTGGATATCGACCCCTATGCCGAAGCGCCGCAAGGCCCGGTGAGCCGCCGGCCGCGCCGAAAGGGTATGCGCCTCAGCCGCAATGCGATGCTGGGCTGTGGCGGCCTGGTATTGTTGGGATTGTGCGGGCTGATCGCCTTCCTGTTTTACGTCGATGCCAACTCGCTATGGTGCGATGTCTTCGGCGGGCTGATCGCGGCCTGCCGTCCCATCGTTCCGTAGACCACACAATAAAAAAACTCGCCGAATGGCGAGTTTTTTGTTTCAGTCGATACCGCGTTTAGTGATGGTGGTGGCCTTCGGGCCCATGTACATGCCCGTGGGCCAATTCATCGGCGGTGGCAGCGCGCAGCCCCACCACGGTCACCTCAAAGTCCAGCGTTTTGCCAGCCAGCGGATGGTTGAAATCCATGGTCACGCTATCCTCGCTGATCGCCAGAATGCGCCCATACAGATCGTTCCCATCCTCATCTTTTACTTCCAGCTCCATGCCAATTTCCGGCACGATGCCCTCGGGAAAGTCTTCCAGCGAAATTTCTTCGATCTCTTCGCTATCGGTTAGCCCGTAGCCATCTTCCGGCTTCACGCTCACCGTTTTGCTGTCGCCCATCTTCAGGCCGGTCAGCTCGTTCTCCAGGCCAGGAATGATGTTCTGGTTGCCATGCAGATACTGCAACGCATCCTCGGCCCCCGCCTCATCCAGGATCTCACCCTCTACGGTGAGCTTGTAAGCCAGGCTCACCACTACATCTTTGTCTACCGCAGTCGGTTCACTCATCAGGTCTCCTTTGGCGCATCTGTGCGCCAGCACAACAGCCGGGTGTGCCGACCGTGAATCGATTCTAACATGCGCAAAAAACACCTACCCGCATGTCTAGGCGCCACCTACCCAAACGGCGGATGTGGCGCCGCGCCAAAAACTATAGACTGGTATCGCTGGGACACAACACATCTGCCGCTATACCGGTTGGCTGGCAGCCTTAGCAAAGTCCCGCTATGATGAAAGGAAGTCTTATGAAAGACGCAAACAACACACAGGGCCTTAGCGCCCTCTCCCATTCGCTTGTGGAGGCCACCCAGGCGGCCAGCGCATCCATCGTTACGGTGCATGGCCGCCGGCGCCTGCCCTCCACGGGCGTGATTGTGGAGCCCGGGCTGGTGCTCACCGCCAGCCACACCCTGCGCGAAGAGGGTGACATCCAGGTCAGCCTGGCCGATGGCACCACCTTGGGTGCCGAGCTGCTGGGGCGTGACCCGCACAGCGATCTCGCCGTGCTCAAGCTCGTCGATGCGCTCGGCACGCCGGCGCGCATCAATGAGCAGCCGCAGGTGGGCCAACTGGCCATCGCGCTGGGCCGCCCCGGCCAGGCTATCGAAGCCAGCCTGGGCATCGTCAGCGCCATCGGGGGGCCAGTGCGCACGCACGGCGGCGGCCTGGTGGAAAGCACGCTGCGCACGGATGCCACCGCCTACCCCGGTTTCTCCGGCGGCCCGCTGGTAGACGATCTGGGCCAGGTGCTGGGCATCAACACCTCCGGCTTGGGTTGGGGCAGCTTGATGTCCATCCCAGCCAAGCAAGCCTGGAAGATTGCCAAATCCATCCAGGAGCATGGCGGCGTGCAGCGCGGCTACCTGGGCGTGCGCAGCCAATTGGCTGAGCTGCCCGCGGATGCCAAGCAAGGGCAAGACACCGGCCTGCTGATTGCGAGCATCGAAGCCGAAAGCCCCGCCGCCGCGGCTGGCTTGATGGTGGGTGACATCATCGTCGGGCTGGCCGGGCAAGCGGTGGCAGACCACGATGCGCTGATGCTGCAACTCAACAGCGGCATCGTGGGCACGCCAACTGCGCTGGAGTACCTGCGCGGCGGTGCCCTGCACACCGCCCAGGTGAGCGTCACCGGGCGCACGGAAGCCGCGCACCATCATCGCCACGGCGGTGGCCGCCGCGGGCGCGGCTTCGGCGGGCATGGCTTCGGCCATCGCCCAATGGGCCGCATGGGCCTGCGCTTCGGCCACGGCGGCTGGGGGCCGGGCCGCCTGCAGCGCAAACGCTGGGGGGGCCGATAAACAAGCCTCCGGCTGCATCCGTACAAGTCGCCATTCTGGCCGCTGCGCCCGCTTTGCGCAGCGGCCTGCGCGCCTTGTTGGCTTACGACCCGCGCATCCAGGTGGCCGCCGAAGCGGCCACCTTGGCGGGCTTACTGGAGCAGGAGGCCGAGCTGGATGTAGTGCTGCTGGCCGAGGAGTTGCCGCTGGCCCAGTTGGCCGAAGCACTGGCCGCCTCCGAGGAGCCGCCGGCGCTACTGCTGCTCAGCCAGGCTCCCGAGGCGGCACAGCCAATAGCCAGCCTGCCGGCGCGTGCCTGGGGCTGGCTGCCGCCGGATTGCAGCCCGCAGGAGCTGGCCGCGGCCGTGCTGGCGCTGCACGAGGGCTTGATCGCCGCCGCGCCGCCCATGCTGACAGCGCTGCTGGCCCCGGCCAACCGCAGCGAGGCCCCGCTGGACGAAGAGCTCACCGAGCGCGAGCTGGATGTGCTGCAACTGCTGGCCGAGGGTATGGCCAACAAGCAGATTGCGCTGCAATTGAACATCAGCGAGCACACCGTCAAATTTCACAGTTCATCCATCTATGCCAAGTTGGGCGTCACCAACCGCACCGAGGCGGTGCGCCGCGCCGCCCGGCTGGGCTTGCTGGTGCTGTAGAAGGGCTGGATAGAATACTGACTATGCAAGGAATGAAAGTCATCCATCTCACCACCACCGGGCGGGTTACTGGCAAGCCGCAATGGGTGGAGCTGTACTGCTTCTTCCATGAAGAGCACGCCGTAGTGGTTGCCTCTTATGGGGGCAAGGATCAGCACCCGCAGTGGTACCTGAACCTCAAAGCCAACCCGGCCGTCACGGTCAAGATCGGCAAAGACAGCTACCCGGCCACGGCCAAGATCGCCGGCCCCAAACTGCGCGCCCAACTCTGGCAGGAGCTTAACCAGTTGAACTCACATTACGAAAACTTTCAGCGCAACACCCGGCGCACCATCCCAATGGTGGTGCTGCATAAGGAGACGGCCTGATGCGCGGCGGAGGCGGGGGCGGCGGCTGGCGCCGCTACCTGAATTACGACGAAGAGCAGGCCAAGGCGCCGATCGATCGCGAGCTGCTGCGCCGCGTGTGGGCCTATGCGCGCCCATACTTCAAACGTCTGGCGCTGATGTTGCTGGCGATCGTGGTGACCTCCTCGATCGATCTGCTGCCGCCGTTGCTGTACCGTGATCTGTTCGACAATGTGCTACCCAACCAGGACTATCACCGCTTGCTGATACTGGGTTTGCTGATGTTGGCGGTGCCCTTCATCAGCGGACTGATCGGCGTAGGCCAACGCTACTTAAGCGCCACCATCGGCGAGGGCATCATTTTTGATCTGCGCCAGAGCATGTACGAGCATTTGCAGCGCATGGGGTTGCGCTTCTTTACGCGCACCAAATCCGGCCTGATCATCTCGCGCTTTGAAGAAGATGTCGTCGGCGCGCAAAACGCCATCACCAGCACGGTGCCCGGCATCCTCACCAACGCCGTACGCCTGCTCAGCACCCTGGGCATCATGCTGGCCATCGAGTGGCGCCTGACGCTGATGGCGCTGGCGGTGGTGCCGCTGTTCATGCTGCCGGCGCGCCGCGTGGGCCGCGTGCTGCGCGATGTGCGCCGCCAGGCGATGAATTACAACGCCGATATGTCAGTGATTGTCGGCGAAACCTTGAGCATCAGCGGGGCACTGCTGGCCAAAACCTTTGGGCGCCAGCCTGAAGAGCGCGAAAAGTATCGCCAAGTCAACCAAAACGTGCGCGATATCGGCCTGCGCCGCGCCATGATCGGGCGCTGGTTCTCGCTATGGCTCGAGCTGGCCGGATCGATCGGCATGGTGCTGATCTTCTGGGGCGGCGGCTATTTCGTGTTGCAAGGCAGCATCAGCTCCGGCAGTATCGTGGCCTTCGTGGCCTATATCTTCGGCCTCTACGGGCCGATCTCAGCGCTCTCCAATGTGCAGGTTGAATTCGCCACCTCGATGGTGAGCTTTGAGCGCGTGTTTGAGTTTATGGATCTGCCGATTGAGATCCAGGATAAGCCGAAGGCGGTGCACTTGACGCGCGCCGAAGGCCATATCCAGTTCGAGCACGTCTCCTTCAGCTATGTTGAAGAGAATGAAGAGCCGCTGCTCACCGCACCGCCGCGCCACGGCCAGGAAGAGGAAGCCCAGCAGATCGTGCCGACGCGGCGCTTTGCGCTGGAAGATGTAAGCTTCGAGATCCAGCCTGGCCAGCTCGCTGCGCTGGTGGGCCCCAGTGGCTCGGGCAAGACCACGGCTACCTATCTGCTGCCGCGGCTGTATGACCCCACCGAGGGCCGCGTGCGGCTGGACGGGCACGACCTGCGTGATTTGGCACAGGAATCGCTGGCTGAACAGATCGGCATGGTGACGCAGGAGAGCTACCTGTTCCACGATACGGTGCGCGCCAACCTGCTGTACGCCAAGCCTGACGCCACGCAGGCCGAGATGGAAGCCGCCGCCAAAGCCGCCAACATTCACGACATGATCATGGCGCTGCCCCAAGGCTACGATACGCTGGTGGGCGAGCGCGGCTACCGCATGAGCGGTGGCGAGAAGCAACGGCTCTCCATCGCCCGCGTGGTGCTGAAGGACCCGCGTATCTTGATCCTTGACGAGGCCACCTCCTCGCTCGACTCGCAATCCGAGGCGTTGATCCAGGCGGCGATGCAGCCGCTGATGAAGGGGCGCACCTCGCTGGTCATCGCCCACCGCCTTTCCACCATCCTGGCCGCAGATGTCATTCTGGTGCTGAATGCTGGCAAGCTGGTGGAACAGGGTACCCACCAGCAGCTATTGGCTATGGATGGCTTGTACGCAGAGTTATACGAAACCCAGTTCCGCCACGCCTTGGAGCACAGCAGCCAGCTTACTGAGTTAAATGACCAAAAGGCCAGCAAGTAACCGTTGGCCTGCTAACAAAAAGCCGCCCGAGTTGGGCGGCTTTTTTGTTTGGCTAGTACTTGCCATCCAGATGTTGCAGCATCTGTTGATAAGGCTCCGGCGTCAAGCGCCAATGACCCACGAAGGGGTTATCCAAGCCCTCAATGATGAAGAAGATCATAATCTGCTGGAAGCTAATCACCAGCATGGCCAATACACCGTATTGTGAGGTCATAAACGGCATGAATGAGAACGTGACCAGAGTGAAGAACGAAGCAATGTAAATAAATGCTTTGAGCAGCAACGGCAGGCGGCGCACACTTTTGGCCACGCGCTCGGTACGCGTCCAGGCCAGTTGGCGATAGTGCTCCAACACCTGATTAAAGACGACCGAATCGTGATCATCATTGAAATGCACATGGCTAATGATCTCGGCAATGCGCTCGAAGGCTTTGCTGCTGCGCGTGGTGCGATCACGGCTGCCAAGTTTTTGAAATTTGCCTTCGATGATGATCGAAGCGTATTCTTGAATGGCCGTTTTCATCTCCGCGGTCATCTTCTCGTCTCGAAAGTACACGGTCAGCCCGTATAACTGCTCCAAGCTTTGCGCTTCCTGCTCGATCAGCTCGGAAATGTTGTTGTATTGCTTCCACACTTCAAGGATGACGAAGGCTGTCAGGATGCTGTACAAGGAGCCAAACACGGTCAGGAAACCATTGAGGGTATTGGCCTCAGGCATGAAGGTGTTGGTTTGCAGCCAGTCATGCAATAGGGCATACACCCCGGCCATGACGACAGAAAAGAGTAGGGCTTTGGCCAGTGTGGTTTTCATTGAGGTTCTGATCCTTGGTTAGGTGGTTAAGGGGGCATTGATCTCGATCAAGGTGCCCTCGGGGTCACGCAGGTGCACCACGCGCAATACCCAGGCAGGCTGGTCTTGCGGCGGGCCGAGGAACTCGACGCCCTGGGCGCGCAACTGGGCATAGGTGGCATCCACATCATCCACTGCGAAGGTTAGCAGCGCCTGATCGCCCTGGCGGCGTGCCTGCGCCACGCCGCCCACCGTTTGCATGCTCGCCCGGTCGTACAGCCCCAGCCGGGCAGACCCGGTGGCGAATTCATAGTAGATGCCCGGCACCGCAACCGCCGGTTCGCCTAAGCCCAACTGGTCACGATAGAAAGGCAAGCTGGCATCCACATCATTCAGCAGTAAGCGTACATGGGTCAATGCGAGCATGGCGTCTCCGTCTGGGTGCACATTCTAATCGGGCAAGTGGCGGCGCACGCGTTCCAAAAAGCGCGGCGTGTTCAGTTTGCGCTCCGCCAGGTAGGCCACATAGGCATTCATCAAGCGCTCCAGCTCATGCTGCACGCTGGCACTCAGTTGCAGGCTGCGCACCTCCCCAAACGTCTTGCGCTGTAAATGACGCAGCACCTTCAGCGCCCCCAGACTGATGCGTGTAGCATGCAGGCGCTTGCCGCAACTGGGGCACAGCGCGCCGCCAAGCTCAAAGGAAATGTACTGATCCTCTGGTTGCAGCGCTCGCCCGCAATGGGCACAGTGCTGCAACTGCGGGCGAAAACCGACCTGATCGAGCAGATGTACTTCAAAAAAACGGACGGCCAATTGCAGATTCTCGCCGGCGGCCAGGCGTTGCAAGGTATCGCGCGTCAGGCGATAGACGCCGCGGCTTTCATCGTGGTCCGCGCTGAACTTGTCCACCAGCTCAACCACATAGGCCGCATAGCCAAGCGCTTCCAGGTTTTCACCCAGCGCGCTATTGAGCTCCACAGCTTCGGCTTGTTCCACCAGCGGAATCTCGCGCCCCTTGCCCAGCAGCAAGCTCACCCGTGTGAATGGCTCCAAATGGCCGCCTTTGCGTGAGCCGGGTTTGCGCGCCCCCTTGGCCAGGGCGCGCAGCTTGCCTTCTTCACGCGTGAACAAGGTCACCAGGCGGTCCGCCTCGCCAAAATCTGCATGCTTGAGCACGATGGCTTCTACGCGTTGGGTACGGCTGGGGCGCGCCATAGATTGATTTTATCTGCACTCGTGAGAGTGCAGGCCGCTTGACTATGCTCTAGTAGTAGAGTACTCTATTACTAGAGCAATGACAGACGCAGAACTCGCCATCCTCGGCTTGATCGCCGAAACCCCGCGCCACGGGTATGAGATCGAACAGGTGCTGGAGCAGCGCAACATGCGCCGCTGGGCCGATATTGGTTTTTCCTCAATCTATTATCTGCTCAACAAGCTGGAGGCCAAGGGCTGGATCCGCAGCCAACCCCAGCCGGCCGAAGGCAAGGGCCCGGCGCGCAAGGTGTATACGATCACCACGGCCGGGCAGCAGGCCTGGTATCAGGCCACGCTGGCTGCGCTCAGCGGGCCAGGCCAGGCCAATACGCGTTTTCTCACCGGGCTGGCCGGGCTGCCTGGCGTACGGCCGCAGGATGCGGTGGCGGCGCTGCGCCAGTATCGCCGGCATGTGCTTGAGCGCATACACGAAGTGGAGCAAGCCTGGCAGGGCGCCGAGAATTTGCCAGCCTTCTTGCAAGGCATGTTTGAGTACAGTGCCAACGTGTTGCAAACCGAGTTGGATTGGCTCGACCGTTACATTCCGCGCTTTGAAAGCCAGATCACAGACCACGACGAAGACCCCGAATAATCCCCCGGGCCACTCATGGGGACCAATCGCCCAAAGGATACGCACATGGACAAGCTAGACCTCAAAAAGGAATACAAGCACCTCTTCAACCCCAGTGCTAAGCAAGTCGCCCTGGTCAGCGTGCCGCGCTTCAACTTCATCATGATCGACGGCACCGTGCCGGCACACATCAAAGTAGACGATGCCCCGGATTACCAGAACGCCGTTGAAGCGCTTTTCAGCTTGTCGTACACCATCAAATTCATCTGCAAGAAGCGCCAGGCCGATCCCAGCGACTATGCGGTGATGCCGCTCGAAGGCCTATGGTGGAGCAAGAGCAGCAACAAAGCATTCACGCCCGATCGCAAAGAGGCATGGTATTTCACCGCCATGATCATGCAGCCCGCGCCGGTCACCAAAGCCACCTTCGCCCAGGGGGTTGAGGCCGTGCGCGCCAAGAAGGATCTGGCGATGCTGGATGCGGCGCGCTTCGAAGCCTTTGCCGAAGGCAAAGCCGTGCAACTGATGCACTTAGGCCCCTATTCTGAAGAGCCGGCCAGCATTGCGCGCATGGTCGCTTTCAGCGATGAGCACAACCTCAAGCCCAACGGCAAGCACCACGAGATCTACCTGGGCGATCCGCGCCGCACGGCACCAGCCAAACTCAAGACCGTGCTCAGGCACCCGGTGAAGTAACTCGCCTGCCATAAGCCCTTGACGCGCAAACGCTTCGCGCATACCATACAAACAGGTTTGTAACACAAACCATATTTGGAGGATGCGATGAGCAATCAACTGGCACAAGTGGAAAAGCGCGTGAAGAGTGCGTGGTATCGCGACGGGATCGGTGAACTGGCCGCAGGCCTGGTACTCATTCTGTTGGGCGCCTATTTTGGCATGAGCGAGTATTTCGGGGCTGATTCGCTGATCGGCAGCCTGCTGGAACCCAGCCTGGTACTGGTGCTGATCGGCTTGCTGGCCTTTGGGCGCTGGGTGGTCGAGGCGCTCAAGACCCGCCTGGTCTACTCGCGCAGTGGCTATGTGGAATACAACGTCAGTGAGCCGCAAGCGCCCCGTTGGGTTTTGGCTGCGTTGGCGGCAGGCGTGTTGGCCGCCGCGCTGGTGGTGAGCGCGGCGCGGCTGCCCACGCTGCAGGCAATCCCCGCGCTGACCGGTATCCTCGGCGCGGGAGTGCTGCTCATCGGGCAATTCAAGTTCAGTGGAGCACGACGCCTGCTGTTGCTGGCCGCCCTCTCGCTTGCCACAGGGCTGCTACTGGCCGCCAGCACGCTGGCTGAAGGCTATGTCATCGGCGGCTATTACGCGCTGATGGGCCTGGCGCTACTGGTCTCGGGCGGGCTGGTATTGAGCCACTATCTGCGCCACAATCCGTTAGAGAACTGACCACCGTGGCAAAGCATGTACAAGCCCTCGCCACTCTGGATCGTACGATCCATGAGCCGGCGCGCCTGATGTTGGTGATGCTGCTCTCGGCGGTCAAGCGCGCCGATTTCCTTTTTTTGGAGCGTGAATCAGGCCTGACCAAAGGCAATCTCTCAGCCCATCTAAGCAAGCTGGAAAAAGCGGGCTATGTAGCCATAGAAAAGACCTTTAAAGGCAAGTACCCGCTCACCGTGTGCAGCCTGACTCCGCAAGGGCGCCAGGCACTTGCCAGCTATCGCCGCAGCTTGGAAGCCGCATTTAGCGAGTAGGTGATCTGGCCCAAGACTAGGCCAGCTGCCAAACTGAATACAAGCTCAAATCGCCCGTGCGGCCATCGGAGTAGAACGTCTCAGCCACGCTGAAGCCAGCGTCTACCGCCAGCTCGGCCAGCTCGTGTTCACTAAACTGGTGCACATAGCGCAACCCGCTACCGCCGCTGCGCCAATCCAATAGATAATCACCCGGGTCCAGCTGGCTTTCGTGCAGGCCGGCGGCCGCCCACGATTGCACGCGTGCGGCCAGCTTGGGGCTGCGCATGAATTGCCAGTTGGAGTGAATAAAGTGCCCACCGGCTTTCATCACTGAGCACACCTGGCGCAAAAAGGCCAGCTGCAGCTCACGGCCCGGGATGTGATGCAGCACCGCCATCGCCAGCACCACATCAAATCTGCCCTCCAACCCTGCGGCCCATGCGCCACTTAAATCGGCCGGCACAAACTCGGCTGGGTACCCGGGGTGCGCAGCCAACCGCTGGCGGGCAGCCTGCAGCAGCCCCTCGCTAAAATCGAGGCCCACATAGCCGCCCTGGTGGCCGCTGGCCGCCAAGTGCGCCGCTACCCCGCCGTTGCCACAGCCCAGGTCGAGTATCCGAGCAGGGGCCAAGGTATTGCGAACGCTGCTCTCAACATGGCCTTCAAGGTCAATCCCTGCCAGCGTTCGCAATAAGCGAAGCAAACCGGGCTGCAACCGGCCGCGCGTGGCCGAAAACGCTTCGGCGTGCGTTTGATAGAATTCTCTATTCAGCGCAATCAATTGCTGAGCAACGGCGGCTTCCATAGCTTGATTATAGGTGGCCGTAGATAAAGATGACTTTACTGACACCCCAAGAACCCCGCATCCACGCCTGGGAGGAGTCCAAGCTCCCCACCCAGGAGCGTATGCAGCGCGCCCGCCAGATCCTAGAGGATGTGCGCGCCGGCGCCAGCCCGGCTGAGGCGCTGCGCCGCTATCCGCTGGATGGCGAGGGCGGCGGCTACATTGGCAAGCAGTTTCTCGTAGCCGCTTACCGCCAACTGGTAGCCACCGGTGAAATGGCCGAAGACCCGGCGCTGCTGCGCCGCATCCGCCTCAAGCCGATGCGCTCGCTCTCCGGCGTCAGCGTGGTCACCGTGCTGACCAAGCCCTATCCCTGCCCGGGCAAGTGCGTGTTCTGCCCCACAGACGTGCGCATGCCCAAGAGCTACCTGCCCGATGAGCCCGGCGCGATGCGCGCGCTGCAACACCAGTTTGATCCCTACGCCCAGGTGCGCTCACGCCTCGACGCGCTGGAAGCGGTGGGCCATCCCACAGACAAGATCGAGTTTCTGATCTTGGGCGGCACCTGGAGCTCATACACACGTGCTTACCAGGAAGAATTTATCCTGCGCATGTTCGAGGCGCTCAACGGTGTGCCCTTCGCTAGCTTGGAAGAAGCGCATACCTACAACGAGACCGCCGCGCATCGCAACGTAGGCCTGGCCATCGAAACCCGCCCAGACCATATCGACGCGGCCGAGATCGCCTGGCTACGCCGCCTGGGCGTCACCAAGGTGCAGCTCGGCGCACAAAGTTTTGACGACCGCGTGCTGGAACTCAACAAGCGCGGTCACAGCGCCGCCGAAACCCAGCGCGCCGTAGACCAACTGCGTGCGGCGGGCTTCAAGATCGTGTTGCACCTGATGCCCAACCTGCTCGGTGCCACCCCGCAGACCGACCGCGAAGATTTCAAAAAACTGTGGGCCGGCCACAACCCCGACGAGCTCAAGATCTACCCTACCCAGCTACTCGAGAATGCCGAGTTGTATCTACATTGGCAGCGCGGTGAGTACCAGCCCTATACAACCGAACAGCTAGTTGAGCTGCTGGCCGAGATCAAAAGCCAGATCCCGGAGTACTGTCGCGTCAACCGCGTGATCCGCGATATCCCTTCCACCAACGTTGTGGAAGGCAACAAGCGTACCAGCCTGCGCATGGACGTGCACGCGCGCATGCAGGCGCGCGGCCAGCGCTGTCGCTGCATCCGCTGCCGCGAGGTGCGCGGCCGCGCCGTGGACGCCGCCCAGCTTAACCTGCACGACCATGCCTACCGCACGCCGCACGCGCAGGAGCATTTCTTGTCCTTCGTCACGCCAGAAGACAAGCTAGCCGGCTTCCTGCGCCTCTCGCTGCCAGCAGCCAATGCGCCACACACTGGGCTGGCCGAGCTGGCCGGCGCGGCGCTGATCCGCGAGGTGCACGTGTACGGGCAATCGCTCGAGGTCGGCGCCGAACAGAGCGGTGCCGCCCAGCACATCGGCCTGGGCACGCAGCTCATCGCCCACGCTGAAGAGCAGGCGCGCTCGGCTGGCTACCGCCGCGTGGCGATCATCGCCGCGGTGGGCACGCGCCGTTACTACGCCGGGCGCGGCTACCAGCTCGAGGGCACCTACATGGTGAAGGAGCTTTAGCCACATGCTGCATCTCCCCGTGCTTCCTGTCTCACTCCACTTGTTACACGCCTTCGTCTACACCTCTGCGCTACTCCTGGCCGCCCATGTCCTTTCCTAACCTGCTCGTCGCCGCCCGCCGCCTTCCCGTGATTGGCGTGCTGGCCTATTACGCGCTCAAACTCCTGGGCGTGGAGATCCCCCGCAGCGTGGCGATCGGCTCTGGCTTTGACCTGGTGCATGGCGGGGTGGGCGTAGTGATCCACCCGCGTAGCGTCATCGGCGCCAATGTAAAGATCTACCCGGGCGTCACCCTCGGCCGCGCCGATGTGCACCTGCCTGCGACGCAATCCAAGTTTGAGGGCATTGCGATCGGCGACGGCGCCATTCTGGCCCCCGGCAGCAAAGTGCTGTGCAAGCAGGGCGTGCTGAGCGTGGGCCGCGGCACGGTGCTGGGCGCCAACGCGGTGTTGTTGCAATCTACCGGCGAGGGCGAAACCTGGGCTGGGCTGCCTGCCAAGAAGGTGGGCCAGCGTGAAGGCTGGAGCAGCTAGCCGTCTTTGCGAGGCCGCCTAAGGCGGCCTCGCAAAGACGTAGGAGTTGCTTTCTTGACAGGCTACTGACCCGCCTGTACAATCAGCCCTCGCCTGCTAAAGGCAACTTGCCGAGGTAGCTCAGTTGGTAGAGCACGCGACTGAAAATCGCGGTGTCGCCGGTTCGATCCCGGCCCTCGGCACCTACGCAAGGGCTTACGCCCTTGCTAATAGAGAAACTGCTCGGCTGACGCCGAGCGACGTTTCTCTAGGCAGATCCCTGGGAGACTCCACAAGAACAAGGGATTTAGCTATAATAGGTGTATTGCGGGCGTGGCTCAGTTGGTAGAGCATCTCCTTGCCAAGGAGAAGGCCACGGGTTCGAGTCCCGTCGCCCGCTCAGACGAAGAAAAACAGGCCACTGGCCTGTTTTTCTTTATGCCACGGGGCTAGGTATAATGCCCCTTCTGGCGACGTGGCCAAGTGGCAAGGCAAGGGTCTGCAAAACCCTGACCACGGGTTCGAATCCCGTCGTCGCCTCTCATATAAAAACGGCTGGCATGTTGCCAGCCGTTTTTTTTATCTCTACGCTGTTTAGTCGTGCGTACGTATCAGGCGCGCAACATGGCACTACGTGCCAAACGGTCCACCCGCTCATTCTCGGCGTGGCCGGCATGGCCGCGCACCCAACGCCAGTCGATTTCATGCTGGCTGATCACCGCCGCCAAGGCCTGCCAGAGGTCCACATTGGCCAACGCGCCGCCTTTGCGCTTCCAGCCGCGTGCCATCCAACCCGGCAGCCACTCGGTAATGCCCTTACGCAGGTATTCAGAGTCCGTGTAGAAGACCACCCGGCTTGGCCCGCGCAAGGCTTCCAGGGCGCGTAGCGCCGCGGTGAGCTCCATACGGTTGTTGGTGGTGTGCGCTTCGCTGCCACTGAGCTCACGCTCGTGCGCGCCGGAACGCAGCAGGGCGGCCCAGCCGCCGCGGCCGGGGTTGCCTTCGCACGACCCGTCTGAGAAAATTTCCACAATGTCTGCCATTCTGTGCGGCATTCTATCAGTTGAGCCGGTGGCTTTCTCGTATAATCACGCGTAATTCGTCGTTTCACAACTAAGGAGATGAGCACGAATGAATAATTTGCGTAAAGAATTCACCACTCTCAGCATCACGCTCATTGCAGTCGGGATTGCCCTGAACTTGGCCTTGGGCACGATTGTGCTGCGCTTGGGCCTGCCGCTGTATCTGGACTCGATCGGCACCGTATTGGTCGGCGCCCTGGTTGGCCCTTGGGCTGGCGCCGTCACCGGTTTCCTCTCGAACCTGGTATGGACGCTGACCGGCTTGTACCCGCAGGCATTCGCCTGGGCCGGCGTGGCCGCCATCATTGGTGCACTGGCGGGCGTATTTGCTCGCTCTGGCTGGCTTAACTCTGTTGGCAAGGCGGCTCTGGCCGGCTTGATCACCGGCATTGTCTCGGCAGTGCTCTCGGCCCCCATCGCCACCTACGTCTTCGGTGGCGTGGTCGGCGCCGGCACCGATGCCCTGGTGGCTGCCTTCCGCGCCGCAGGCCTCGATGCGCTGATGTCCAACGTAGCGCAAGGCACCTTCTCTGACCCGCTGGACAAGCTGGTCACCTTCGTCATCGTTTGGTCGCTGCTGCTGGCCTTGCCCGCACGCGAGAAGGCCCGCTTTGGCAACCTGCCTGTAGCCAGCACGGCGCGCGCCCCGCAAGGCGCCACTCGCCGCCCGGTAGGCAAAGCCGCCAAGAAAACGGCGACCAAGAAAGCGGCCACCAAAAAGTCGGCCCGCCGCAAGTAACATATCTTTCACCATCAACAAACGCCCGCCAAATAGCGGGCGTTTGTTTTTAAGATGGTTTAATCGGGCTATGCGCGGTGGCAGTATCTATATTCAAGGCAACAGCGGGCTACATAGGCTGCACCCCATGACCAAGCTGGCCTTCAGTGGCCTGTGCTTCGCCTGCGCCGCGGCGTTGCCCACGCTGCCCTGGCTGCTGGCCGTGTTCGGCCTGGTGATCCTTCCCTTGGCAGTCTGGGGGCGGCTGACCAAAGCCTTTGCAAAAGCCTGCCTGCTCGTGGTTGGCCCGTTCTTGCTTTCCCTCTCGATTATTCAAGGCTTCTTCCACGGCGGCGACACCGTGTTGTTTGCGCTGGGCCGCTTCAGCTATACGCTGGAAGGTCTGATGGCCGGCTTGCTGTTCGCGGCGCGCTTGTTGGTAGCGCTGGGTGGCACGCTGCTGCTCATGCAAAGCACCGATCAGGCGCAGCTGATGCAGGCGCTCACCGAGCGCGGCTTCCCGGCGCGCATCGCCTATGTTGTGCTGACCGCAATTCAGATTTTTCCTAGCTTTCAAGAGCGCGCTCAAGTGATCATGGATGCACAGCAAGCCCGCGGGCTGGAGCTGCAGACCGGGGCGCTCAACCGCGCCCGTCTGCTGCTCCCTATGGTTGGCCCGCTCATTTTGGGCAGCGTGATGAACGTCAGTGAGCGCGCCATGGCGCTGGAAGCACGCGGCTTCAGCAGCCCGGCCCCCAAGACCAGCCTATACGTCCTGGCAGATAGCAGCGCCCAGCGCAGCCTGCGCTGGGCGCTGCTGGCCGCGGCCGTGGCGCTGCTGTTGTGGCGGCTGTGGAGCGCCCTGGCATGATTCGGCTCAAGAAGTTCAGCTACTGGTATCCAGCCAGCCAGCAGCCCGCGCTGGATCGCATCAGCCTTGAGATCCCCGAGGGCCAATTTCTGGGCATCGTGGGCGCCAACGGCGCCGGCAAAAGCACGCTGTGCTACGCGCTCAGCGGCTTTGTGCCGCACTTTTACAACGGCGAGCTTGAAGGCGAGCTGAGCTTTGACGGCACGCCCATAGCCGAACTTGATCTGGGTAAGCTGGCCGGGCAGATTGGCCTCGTATTCCAAAATCCATTCAATCAGATCAGCGGGGCGCGCTTCACGGTGCGCGAAGAGATTGCTTTTGGTCTGGAAAATCTCGGTTTGCCACGCGCTGAAATAAAAGTGCGCATTGAAGAAGCGCTTGAGCTGGTCAACATTCAAGAACTGGCAGAGCGCTCGCCGTTTTCGGTATCCGGCGGGCAGCAGCAGCGCATCGCCATCGCCTCCATTCTGGCAATGCAGCCGCGCGTGCTGGTGCTTGACGAGCCGACCTCACAGCTGGACCCTGAGGGCACCCGGGATGTCTTCGCGGCGCTCAGTAAATTGGTCAGCACACGCAAGATCACCGTCATCATCGCCGAACACAAGCTGGAATGGCTGGCTACCTTCTGTGACCGTGTGGTGGCACTGGCCGGCGGCAAGCTGCGCGCCGCAGGCAGCCCGCAAGAGGTGCTGAGCTCAGAGCAGATGCTGCGCCTGGGCATCGGGCGCACTCAGTACAGCGAAGCTGCGGCGCGCCTGTTGCGCAGCAAGCAGCTGCCCGTGACCCTGGAGCAGGCCAAGAAAGCGCTCAAATGAACCTGAATGTAAAGGATGTTGCTTTCCGTTACCCCTCAGGCGTACTGGCGCTAGACAACGTAAGCCTGGAGGTGCCTTCAGGCCAGGTGCTCGGCATTCTGGGCGAAAACGGCGCGGGCAAGACCACACTGGTCAAGTTATTCAACGGCCTCTTGCGGCCTTCTCAGGGCCAGGTATGGATTGGCGACTGGAACACGGCCGAACACTCCACCGCCGCGCTGGCCGCCCGCGTGGGCTTTCTGTTTCAAAATCCAGACAATCAACTGTTTGAGCGCAGCGTCGCCCGCGAGGTTGCCTATGGCCCGCGCAACCAAGGCGCGGCTGAAGGCGAAGTACAGCGCCGCGTGCAGGCCGCGCTGAGCATGGTGGGCCTGCAACACGAGGCTGACTCACACCCCTATGACCTGCCGCAGCCGCAGCGCAAGCTGCTGGCCCTGGCCGCCACGATTGCCATGCAAACGCCCATCCTGGTGCTGGATGAGCCCACCATCGGGCAGGACGAGGTGGGGCGCAAAGCCATCGGCCGCATTGTCAGCAAGTTACACAACATGGGCCGCACGTTGATCATGATCACGCATGATGTAGACTTTTGTGCACAGCACGCCCAACGCATTCTCGTAATGCTCAAGGGCAAGGTACACGCAGACGGCCCGGCCGGCAGCATACTGGCACAAACTCAAACGCTCGATGAAGCGCAAGTTGCGCCGCCACAGTTGGTGCGCCTGGCACAAGCGCTGAAGATGCCGGCAGTGCCACTTACCGTAGAGGATTTTGTAGACGAGTACAAACAATGGCGAAAGAAACGAAAGAAATGAAGCTCAATATCCTGGGCGATCTAATTGCAGACATCGGCATGCGCCTGCAAAAATTCCCTGTGCAAGCGCGTGACATCCATCGTCTGTCCTATATGGAAGTGGGACCAGGCGGCGCCTGCAACGTAGCCATCATGGCGGCGCGCTTTGGCGTACCCGTGGGCGCCTTGGGTGAAGTAGGCGATGACGGCTTCGGGTTGGTGGTGCGCGAGGGGCTGCGCCGCGAAGGCGTGGATGTGTCCCAATTTCATGTCAGCGCCGAGGCGCACACCCCCGTGGCTGGCGTGATCGTAGACGAGGCGAGTGAGCCCGGCTATCTGGGTTACCCTGGCTCGCTGCAGCACCGCACACTGCTCCCGGAGTGGAAGGCGGCCATTGAACATGGCGCCGCCTTCTTTGCCGATGGCTGGGCTGAGTACCCCGAAACCCCCGCGCTGGCCCTGGCCGGCTTTGAAGCGGCACGTGCGGCCGGTGTCACCACTTTCTTTGACCCCGGCCCGGGCAACCCGGATATTGACAACCGTTGGCATCTCGAAGCGATTGCCATGAGCAACGTGGTGCTCATGAACCGCCGTGAGGCATTGCGCCTGACCGGGCTGGAAGATGATGAAGCCGTGGTGCAAGCGCTGCAAAAGATCGGCGCTGAGCTGATTTTGCTTAAGCGTGGTGAGCTGGGCTTACTGGCCGCACGCGGCGACGAGCGCGTGCAGGCGCCAGGCCTGGATGTGGAAGCTAAAGACGCCACCGGCGCGGGCGACAGCGTAGCTGGTGCCATGATCTACGGCGTGTTGCATGGGCTGCCCTTGAAAAAACTGGCCGCCCTTGGCAACGCCACCGGCGCCGCCAAGGTGCAGAACATCGGCACCGGGCACAATATGCCCAGCCTGCAGCAAATTGCCACGGTGCTGCAACACAGCGGTGCTGACCCAGCAGCCCACTTGCCAGCCCACTAGAAACAAAAAAACGCCGCAGTTGCGGCGTTTTTTTATTCAGGGGTCTAGTTGCTAAGCACGCACGGCGCTGCGCTCACCGTAGAGTTGCTCGCGCAGGTCGCTCACCTGGCGGCGCAAGCGCTCATCGGTTTCGAGCAACTCACTGATCTTCTCGTAGCCGTGCATTACGGTGGTGTGATCGCGGCCGCCCAGCACCTCCCCGATGCTGGGCAGGGAGAGGCGCGCTTCTTCGCGCATTAGGTACATCGCCACCTGGCGTGCCAGCGCTACCGGGGCCGAGCGGTCCCGCGAGAGTAGCTTGTCCTGCGGCTGGTTGAAGGCGCGTGCCACTGCCTCTACGATATTCTCGGGGGAGAGGCTTTGCGGCTCCGGCAGTATATCCGCCAGGGCACCGTCCACCAGATCGACCGTCAGCGGCACATCGCGCAGGTAGGCATAGGCCACCATGCGGTTCAGCGCGCCCTCCAGCTCACGGATGTTGGTTTGCATGCGCTCGGCAATCGCCTCCAACACCTCGGCCGGCACCGGGCGGCCCAGTTTCTCAGCATTGCTGCGCAAGATGGCCAAGCGCGTCTCATAGTCTGGGGATTGGATATCAGCCAGCAGGCCCCACTCAAAGCGCGAGCGCAGGCGCTCCTCCAGGGTCAAAAAGCCCTTGGGGGAACGGTCTGAGGTAAGCACGATCTGCTTGTTCTGACCGTGCAGGGTATTGAAGGTGTGGAAGAACTCTTCCTGCGTGGACTCTTTACCGGCAATAAACTGAATGTCATCGATCAACAGCACATCGGCCGAGCGGTATTTATCACGGAAGGCGGGCGTGGTCTGGCTGCGGATGGCGCTGATGAGGTCATTGGTGAACTCCTCAGACGAGACGTACAGCACGCGCAAACCGCGCTGCTGCGAGGCGAAACCGATCGCCCGCAACAAATGCGTCTTGCCCAGGCCCACCCGGCCATACAAGAACAGGGGGTTGTAGGATTTGCCCGGGTTCTCCGCCACCGACATGGAGGCGGCGTGCGCCAGGCGGTTGCCTGAGCCGACCACGAAGTTTTCAAAGGTATAGCGGGAGTTGATGCCAAACTGCGGGCCAACGCTGGGCTCCACTGGGCTGGCTTCGGGGATTTCGTTTATGCGTGGCAGCACCGCCGGTTCAGCCAGCGAGGGCAGTGCCGCGCCCGTGGTGGGCGCCAGGGCCTGCTCCTTGAGCCACACCACAAAACGCACTTCAACACTGCGGTTCATGATGCCGGTGAGCATGCGCGTGGCGGTGCTCTTCAAGCGGCTTTCGAGCCAATCACGCGCATAGGCGTTATTGACGCCGATGACGAAGGAGCCGTCTTCGTAAGCAACGAATTCTGCGTCGCGCACCCAGGTATCAAAGGTGCTCTTCGGCATTTCAACTTGCAGTTGCCCCAGGGCAGCTTGCCAAGCGTGGCTTGCGTTCACGGCTCTCCTCTCTCTGCCCATCACCACGTAAGACGAATTCAGACCCTTGCGTTCACAGCCGCTGCCTGTGGGGAGATGTTCAGTTGTCGCTACAGATTGTTGATACTGATGTCTGGCAATGCAGGCATCAGGGGGCGGCATTGTAACAAATGACCCCCGGCGGTCAAGCATTTTAGGCGCCGAATCCCCTTCCACTACCTAAAAGATTCGCATTCTTTAAGAGTGCAGTCTTTCAGGCACGCGTTAAAAATTCGGTCACGTTAGCGCAGCACCGTAACATTTGTTGGCTGCATGAATCCACCCACACATGGGGGGTATCACGGCCTGTACCCAACAAGTGGTGCGATTCAAATCGAACGTATCGATACCGCTCTATCGCAGCCACTACCTTAACATTTTTTCCGCGCGCCGCGTGCACGCTGGCGTCCAAGCAACTTTGCAAATTCTGAATCACGCGTTTTTGGCGCAGATTCAGCGCGTACGCGCGTGGTGTAGTGGCGCGTGGCAGCTCAAAAAAGTTAAACCCAGGTGTGTTCGTCCATCAACTCCGGGCGATATGCAAATTGAGCGTGGTGTATAGATTATTGGCCCGCATCTCACTATATTCATGGGGAGTAGGCGCGCTTGACGCGCCCTGGCTGCCTGCCAGGGCCAACGCCAAACCCCCTGCATCCCAATCCACCTCTGCCCTATGGGCAGTATTGCTTTGGTCCTTCGCCTTAGCAACCTTTGCGCGACAAAGGAGAAAGAGTTCAGATGAAGAGAGTTGTTTTCATTTTCGCGTTGCTAGCCGTGCTGCTGGCTGCCTGCCAGCCCGCCGCCGTAGCCACGCCTGCCGCGGTGGACCAAACCAGCAGTGATGCCGCCGCGGATGCGCCGGTGGCCACCGATTTGAGCGGCATCAAGGAATACCTGACCGCCAAGGTGGCTGAGTTGGAAGCGGCCAGCGCAGAGCTGGTCAGCGCTTCCGATGCGTACTACAGCCTGGCCGAAGCGGCCGGCTTCGATTACGCCGCGCTGTGGGCCACGGCGCCGGATGAGGCCGCCGCCGCCATCATGGATGCGCGCGCCGCCTGGCTCAAGGTCAGCCCGCTCTACGAGCAGACCGAGGGCATTGTGGCCGGTGTGCCCACCCTGGCCGACTATGACGTCATCCTGGATGCGGGTGCCTCTGGCGCCGAAGACCCCGAAGGCGCCGTGCCGTTCGATCTGCAACTGCCGGATGGCCGCGTACTGCCGCAGCCGGGCAACCTGTTCGGTGTGCTCGAAAGCACGCTGTGGGGCACTTATGCCGATTACAGCAGTGGCGTGGTGGCTGACGTGAACGCGGACGGCGAAGGTTTCGCCGATCTGCTGCCGGATGCCAATGTGCTCAAGGGCGCGGCCGATCTGACCCACAGCTACATCGTGGAGCTCAAGGACGCCACCGCCGCCTGGACGCCGACGGATTCGGATGCCTACACCGCCCTGGTGGTGATGGTGCCGACGATGAGCGAGTACTTCGAATCCTGGAAGAATTCGCGCTTCGTAGTTGGTGATGCCTCCACCCAGCGTGACTTCGTGGTCATCTCGCGCCTGGCCGATATCCAAGACATCCTCACCAGTCTGGAAGTCGTCTACGCCGAGATCAAGGCCCAGGTTGCCAGTGTGGATGCGGACCAGGCGGAGCAGATCGAGCAGGGCCTGGTGGATCTGAAAGCCTTTGTGGCCGGCGTCTACGCCGAAGAACAGGCTGGCAAGACCTTCACCGCCGAAGAAGCAGATGTGCTCGGCCAGGAAGCGCAAGACCGCGCCACTGCGGTGGCAGGCCAGGTAGCCCAGGTGGCTGCTGCGCTGAATGTGGAGATTGCTGAGTAAAAGGCAGTCTTGAGACTTCGCAAGCTCGTTTACCTTCTTGTACTCACAGGGCTGGCCGTGATACACACGGCCAGCCCTGCCCGCGCGGCGGGAGAAAGCCCGGCTGCGCAGGCCGAAAGCCTGCGCGCCGCGCTGTTTAACGCCCAACGCAACTTGCTGGCCGGTGACGGTGACGCCAGTACACACCTGGCCGCAGCCCAGGCGGTTTGGGCCGCGGGCCTGGGCCAAACCCTAAGCAGCGCCGATCCTGCCGCCGGCCAACGCATGCAGGCCGCACTGGCCCAGATGGAAAACGCCATCGCCGCCGCCGACGTGCCGTTGTTTGCCGCCGGCCGCGCCAGCGCCTGGACTGCAGTATTAGCCGGCAGTTCCCGCCTGGTGGAGCACGCCGTCGCCGCGGGCGATGCCGCCACGGCCCAGGCCTGGCTGCCCGTGCGCGAATTCCGCACCGCCTCACGCTTTGCGCGCCCCAATGGCGACGCCACCGTCGCATTGCTCGCCTTGGCCTCTGGCGAAATGGATAGCAGCACCGTGGCCCAATTCGTGCGCGCCGACCTTTACGATACCTATCAGGCCCGCCTCAACGAAGCCCTGCGCGAGCTGACCCAAGCCGCCGCCAGCGGCTTCAGCACGCGCCTGGCCGAAAGCGCCGGCTTTGCCCAGGGTTATTTCGCCATCTTGGCACCGGCGTATGCCGAGCAACGCGGCTCCGCCGCCCTGGCCGAGGCCGAAGCCGCCTTCGCCGCCCTGCAAACCGCCGCCCTCGAAGGCGGTGAGCTCACCCCGGCATTGAACGCGGCCCACGCCGTGCTGGATAACTTCCGCGCCGCGCCGCTGAGCCCTGAGGAACAGGCCCGCCGCGCCGGGCAGTTGCTGCGTTACATCTATCTCGTGCCGCTGGAGTATGGCCGCGGCGTGAGCAACGGCCAGGTGACCCTGCAATTCGAGATCCAGGAGGCCGTCACCTTCCACGAAGCCGCCGTGGCAGCCTTCACCGATCTGCGCGATGTGCTGGCGGGCATTGACGCCAGCGCTACCGCCGCCACCGCCGGGTTGTTGGATACGCTCGGCGCGCGCCTGCTGGCGGCCAACACCGGCGGCGCCGTTGCCGAGCCGCGCCAGTTGAACCAGGAAGCCCAGCAAGTGCTCACCACATTGGATGCGCTGATGCCGGAGGAATGGAAACAACAGAGCGTGGCCGGCGATTTTGATGTCATCGACTCGATGCTGGATCAGATGGAGAACGCAGTGCGCGCCGGCGATTACGCCATGGCCGAATCGGCTCGTCTGGAAGCCTATGCCGTCATGGAAAGTGGCCCTGAAGCACGCCTCACCTCGCTTGATCCGGAGTTGAAACTACGCGTGGAAGCCCTGTTCTGGAACGGTGATGCTGTCAACAAGAACGGGCTTAGCAGCTTGATCGCTCGCCAGGTACCCCTGCAAGAGATCCGCACGGTGCGCGTGGCGCTCAACACCGAGCTGCAGCAGGTGCAAAAGCTGCTCTCGGTGCAAAGCGCTCCCGGCGCGATTGCCACCAATGCCGCTGTGATCGTCTTCCGCGAAGGATTGGAAGCGGTGCTGATCCTGGCCTCGTTGATGGGCAGCCTCAAGCTACAGAACCAGCAGTATCGCAAGCCGCTGTGGGTCGGCACCGCACTGGCGCTGCTCGCCACGGTGCTCACCTGGAGCCTGGCGCGCAGTGTTCTGCTCTCGCTGGCGCGCTACGGCGAGAAGCTCGAAGCGATCGTCTCGCTGATCGCCATCGTGGTGTTGCTACTCATCACCAACTGGTTCTTCCACAAGAGCTACTGGGATAACTGGCTGGCCGCCTTCCACGGGCGCAAGCGCCGCCTGCTCTCCGGCGAAACCGGTGTGTGGCTGGGCCTGATCTCGCTGGGCTTCACCAGCGTGTATCGCGAAGGCTTCGAGACCGTGCTGTTCCTGCAAGCCCTGGTGCTCGACGGCGGCAATCAGATTGTGCTGGCGGGCGTGGCGGTAGGCTTGCTGCTCACCGGCATCATCGGTTTCCTCACCTTCCGCTTCCAAAGCCGCTTGCCGCACAAGAAGATGCTGATTGTTACCGGCATTATGATCGGTGCGGTGTTGCTGGTGATGGTGGGCAAAACCACCTACACGCTGCAATTGCTCGGCTGGCTGCCGGCGCACACCATGGGCTTTGCGCTGCCGTATTGGGCGGGTATGTGGTTCGGCTTGTATGCCACCTGGGAAGGGTTCGCTCTGCAATGTGTGGCGGCCTTCATCGTGATCGGTAGCTATCTGTTGGCCGAAGGTTTGAAAAAGAAGAGCCGCACGCAGGGGCAACACGCCGCAACCCATTAGTAACAAGTACAGGCCGGGGGGCATCCCGGCCTGTATGCCTGAAAAAGCCCGTAGCGGGTATTTCCAAGCGTAAAATCATTCTACGCACTTTCGGTGGGTGGCGTCAACGTCGCGCCCCGCCAGAAAGTGGTACAACTTGCCTGGATGCAAGGAAAGGTTGTGAGCATGGCTAAGAAATCAGCTAAGGGGAAGAATTCGTGGAGCACGCGCGACCTACTGGTCACTATCGTGATCGGCCTGGCCTTCGGCGTGCTGCTCATCCCCGTCACCTGGGCCTACGCAGGCCTATTGAGCCTGGGGGGCATCTTCACCCGCACCATCTTGGGCGGCTTGTACTTTATGCCCGCCGCGTTCGCCGCGTATGTGATGCGCAAACCGGGCGCCACGCTGTTGGCCAGTGTCCTCAGTGCGCTGCCTTCCATGTTCGGCCCCTACAGCCTGATCGTAGTGATGATCGGCGCCCTGATCGGCCTGGTGGGTGAGCTGTTCGTCTGGCTGCTGACGCGCTATCGCAACTTCAGCCGTATCGGTATGCTCTGGCTGGGCGTTGCCTCCGGCGTGAGCGTCTTCGTGCTCATCCTCGGCTCGATGCTGCACACCACCACCTTCGCGCCCAGTGTGCTGGCCGCCGCGCTGGCCGTCTCGGCCATCGTCTTCGGCTTGTGCAGTGTGATCGCCCAATACCTGGCTGACTCCGTGGTAAAGACTGGCGTGCTGGCCAACACAGCACTGGGCGAAAGCCGCGCGGATGAGATCTAAGTCAATGGAAGCAGAGCGCCTGGCCCCCAGCCCCGAGCAAGTAAAAGGCAGTGACCGCAGCATGGCGGGCTACATTGTGTTTGTGGCCATCCGTTGCACGCTGCAATACATCGTCTTTCCATTTTTGCTGCCGTTTATCGGCCTAAGCGGTTCGATCTCACTTATCCTCAGTCTGCTGATCGATGTCTTCGCTCTGGGGATGATCGTCTACAACATTCGCCGCCTGTGGAATACGTCGTGGCGCTGGCGCTATGTTGCGCTAAGTGTGGTGATGATCAGCATCCTGGCCGTCTTCATGGTCGAAGATGTCCGCCTGCTGTTTGCGTAACGTTTGTAATGCCCATTATTGAAATCAATGCGCTCACGGTGAAGTATGCGCGGCGCAAGTTGGCTGCGCTGCACCAGTTGAGCCTGCACGTAAGCCATGGTGAAACCGTGCTCTTGCTGGGGCCTTCGGGCTCCGGCAAGAGCACCTTGGCGCTCACCCTCAACGGCCTGCTACCGCAGGCCGTAGGCGAGCTACGCAGCGGCTCCGTGCGCGTGGCGGGGCTGGATACTCAAGAACATTCTGTGGCCGACCTGGCGCAACAGGTCGGCATTCTGTTTCAAGATCCAGATGCGCAGTTTGCTACGCTCAAGGTGGAAGACGAAGTCGTCTTCGGCCTTGAGAACCTTGGCTATCCTCCGCAACAAATGGAAACGCGCATCCAACAGGTCTTGACGGATGTCGGCGTCTCGGCCCTGCGCGATCGCCCGGTCTCGGCGCTCTCCGGCGGCGAGAAGCAGCGCGTGGCGCTGGCTTCCCTGTTGGCCATCCAACCCGAGGTGCTGGTGTTCGATGAGCCAACCGCCAACCTGGATTCGATGGGAACCCAGCAGGTGTTCGCCCTACTGGCCGAGCTGAAGTCGCGCGGCGAACACACTTTGGTGCTGATCGAGCATAAGCTGGATGAGTTGATGCACCTCATCGATCGCGTCGTGGTGCTCAACCCCCAGGGTGGCATCCTGGCGGATGGCCCGCCGCGGCAGATCTTTGATGAGCACGGCCCGGCGCTGCAACAAATGGGGGTTTGGATGCCGCAAGTGGCCTTACTGGCGCACACTTTGCGGCAGCGTGGCGTAGCCCTGCCGCTCTTCCCCATCACCCTGGGCGATGCGGTGCGCGCCTTCCGCCCCTGGGTGGCGGCGGCCACGCCGCCGGCCCCAGCCGAGCCAGCCAGCCCGGCCCAGCCCACCCCGCCGGCTCTTTCGATCCAGCACCTCTCATTCAATTATGGCCAGCAAGCCGCGCTGCAAGATGTCTCGGTGCAGATCAACCAGGGCGATTTTCTCGCCATCGTGGGCGCCAACGGGGCTGGCAAGACCACGCTGGCCAAGCATCTGATGGGCATTCTGCGCCCCCCGGCGGGCACGATCCAGCTACAGGGAGTGGAGTTCAACGAGATCCCCACTCAGGAGCTGGCGCGCAAAATTGGCTACGTCTTCCAAAACCCAGAGCACCAATTTGTGACCGAGACAGTGTGGGATGAAGTGGCCTACGGCTTGCGCGTGATGCAAACCGAAGAGGCCACCCTGGCCAGCACCACCCAAGCATTATTGGAAACCTTTGGCCTGGTGCGCTATGCCAAAGCCAATCCGTTCACGCTGAGTTACGGGGAGAAGCGCCGCCTCAGCGTGGCTAGCATGCTGGCGCTGGGGCAGGATGTGCTCATCCTGGACGAGCCTACCTTCGGCCAGGACGAGCGCAACGCCACCGCGCTGCTGGAGATCTTGCAGGAGCTCAACCGCACAGGCAAGACGGTCATCGTGATCACCCATGATATGCGCCTGGTACTTGAAAACGCCAACCGCGTCGTGGCGATGAGCGCCGGGCGGGTCCTATTTGATGGCGCCCCCGCTGCGCTGGCCGCCCAGCCGGCGTTGCTATCCGAAGCGCGCCTCACCCTGCCGCCGCTGGCGCGCCTCTCGGCGTTACTGGCCACGGAGCAACCCCACCTGCGCCAGGTGCTCACCCTGAACGACTATTTGGCCCTCTCCTGATGCAGACGCTCTACCAACCGTACGATTCGCCGCTGCACCGCCTGAACCCGCTCAGCAAGCTACTGGTGGCGTTGCCCCAGATGGCGCTGATGCTAGTGGTCAGCGAACCCTGGACCCCGCTGGCCTTCCTGGCCCTCACCAGCCTGATCCTGCTGACATTGGGGCGCGTTACGTTGCGCCGCTTCCTGCGCCTGTTGGCGCCGCTATTGTTGCTGGTGATCCTCTTCACCGCTTTTTATCCCTTCCTGGTGCGCCAGAGCCTGGTGGAACACACCCGCCTGCTGTGGCAGTGGGGCCCGATCATGCTCTATCAGGGCGGCCTGTATTTGGCGCTGGTAACCGGCCTGCGCATCCTGGCGCTGTTGGCCAGCTCGCTGCCGTTCTCGCTCTCCAGCGATTCGGCCGATTTTGTGCGCGCCCTGGTGCAACAGGCTCGCTTGCCCTACCGCATTGGCTATAGCACCCTGGCAGCCTTTCGTTTCATCCCCATGCTGCAAAGTGAAATGGCGGTAGTACAAGCTGCCCACCGCGTGCGCGGCGTGGACAGCCAGCCGGGCTGGCGCGGCACACTGGAGCGCCTGCGTCGCTCAGCGGTGCCGCTGCTCACCACCGCCATCCGCCAGGCAGAGCGCACCGCGCTGGCGATGGATGCCCGCGCCTTTGGCGCCCTGCCGCAACGCAGCTACTTCCGCCGCATGCGCTTCAGTGGCTGGGATTGGGCCTACCTGTTGGGTTTCTGGGCGCTGAGCGCCGCGCTCCTGTTGGCCTTGCGCCACTTCGGCCTGCTTGGCCCTTTGCATGTGCTGCAAATCCTCTAGGGCCTGATGTACAATTGATCATCGCCAAATATAAGGAATAGAAGATGGTCTTAGAAAATAGCCTGCCCACCCTGGACGGACTGAATGACATTGAGCGCGCCGAAGCGATTCGCGGGGCCTATGAGCGCGATCGCAAGCAGATGGTGCTGGTGCTCGCCCGCCAACTCGGCGTGCCCGAGCTTGAAGTCGTGCGTGTAATGCCCAGCGAACTGGTCACCGAGCTGGATGCCGATCAATGGGAGCCGATCATCCGCTCATTTGAAACACTGGGTGACGTGCATGTGGCCGTCTCCAATACTGGCGTCACGCTGGAAAGCGTAGGCACCTTCGGCAAATTCAGCAACACCCAGGGGTTCTTCAATGTGCAGAATGACCCGCTGGATATGCACATCCGTGCCAGCAGCCTCGGGTCGATCTTTGCGGTGGTGAAGCCCAGCCACACCGACGGTAAAGATGCGCTGAGCTTCCAATTCTTTGACCGCCAAGGTCATGCCGTCTTCAAAGTTTTCCTCACCTTCGGTGGTAAGGATCCTTCGCCGGAGCGCTTGGCACAATATCAGGAGATCATCCAGCGCTTCAAGGTGGACTAGGGTTCAAAGTAAGCGTAACTGAATAGCAAAAGACTAGACGCTCTTAAACCGAGCGTCTTCTTTTAGGGTCTGCTTGAGGCCTTTTTCCAGCGGCATGCGCGCCGTGAAGCCCAACAGCTTGGCGGCCAACTGCGTATCGGCGCACATACGCGAAACGCCGCGATCATTGTGCGGCGTGTAGAGGATCTCGCCACGCCGCCCGGTGATCTCCAAGATCATCTCCGCCAGATCCTGCATGCGGGTTTCCTGCCCACTGCCCACATTGATCACGCGCTGGTCAATCCCCGGCGCAGTGGCAGCCGCCACCAGGGCGCGCACCACATCGCTGACGTGGATGAAATCGCGCGTCTGGCTACCGTCGCCATGCACCACCAGCGAACCGCCGCGCACCGCCTGGCGCAGCCAATTGGCCACCACCGGGGGATGCGAAGGGGGCAGGTGCTGCCCGGGGCCATAGGCGTTGAAAATGCGCAGGCACACCGTTTCAATGCCCCACAGCGCGCCGATGGTGCGCACGTAGTATTCGGCAGCCAGCTTGGAGACGGCATACGGTGAATGCGGAAAGGGCGAGGCGTCCTCCTGCAGCGGCTGGCTCTGCTGGTCCCCATACACCGCACCAGACGAAGCAAACACTACCCGGCGCACGCCCACATCGCGCATCGCTTCCATCAAGCTCACCGTGCCGCCCACGTTGGCATCGGTGTACTCGCGCGGGTAGAGCAACGACTCAGCCACCAGCACACGCGCCGCCAGATGGTAGACGCAGTCAATATCCTGCAGCAGAGTCCATAGTTTGGGGCGGTCGTTTACATCGCCACGCGTGAAGTGCACATCATCGAATAGCACCTGCGGCTCACCGCTGGAAAGGTTATCGATGCCACGCACCAGGTGCCCCTCGCGGGCCAGTTGGTTGGCCAATGCCGAGCCTAGAAAACCGGCGGCACCGGTGATCAGAAAATTCATGGTGAGCGATTATAGCATTGGGGCTTTCCCCGGCCGCCGCACCGCGCTGCAGGCAGTATCATCGGGGCATGCGCCGCCTGCTCTCGCTGTTGCTCTTGGCCGCCTGCGCCCCTGCGCTCAGCCGCGCTAGCCTGCCGTTGCACGACACGCAAGAGCAGGTGCGCGCCTTCACGCGCCCGCTTGAGTTCGATTATGTGCGCTGGACCCTGCGCACGGCCGCCGAAAAGCTGCAGGCGGCCACCCTCGGCCTGCCGCGTTACCTGCCCACCGAAGAACAAAGTCAACGAGTGCGCCAGTTCATGGCGCTGGTGGCGCAGATCCAGCTCCAGGAAGCCCAGCTCAGCGCACTACACGCCGATCCGCAGCCGGCGCGCGTAGCGGGCCAGATCGAAGCTACCAACGCCCAACTGGAGCAACTGAATGCGCAACGGCGCGCCGAAGCGCCACTGGCTGAGAGCATCTTGCAGGTCCAGATGAGCACCATTTTGGCTGAGCAGGGCTTTGCCCTGGGCGGCCAGCCCATCCCGCCGATGCTGTATCACAGCACGCCACTGCCCTGGGCGCTGATCGTTTCGCCGCGTGACGCCATCCGCCAAGAGGCTAACATCTCCCTCGAAACCGAGCTCAGCCTGGAGCAGCAGATCGCGCTCGAGGAGCAGGTGGCGGCAACACTGGATGTCGCCACCCTGGTAGTGCCGGTAGGCGGCATCGGCACCTATCCCACGATGGTGGCGCAAACCAGTGCACTGAACTGGCTGTGCGAAGTGGTGGCGCACGAGTGGTTGCACAACTACCTGGCTTGGCACCCGCTTGGCTGGCAGTATGCCCAAGCCCCTGAGTTGACCACGATGAACGAGACGACCGCCAACCTGTTTGGCAAGGAAATTGGCGCCCTGCTGATCGCACGCTACTACCCCGAATACGCCCCCTCCAGCGCGCCGGCGCCCTCGCCGCGCCCAGCCCGCGCCGCCACGATGGAGCCACCCCGCTTCGATTTCCGCCAGGAAATGCACACCACCCGGCTACGCGTGGATGCGCTGCTGGCGGCCGGCCAGGTGGCCGCGGCCGAAAACTACATGGAGGCGCGCCGCCTGATCTTCTGGGAGAACGGCTATCCGCTTCGCAAGCTCAATCAGGCTTATTTCGCCTTCTATGGCAGCTACGCCGATACGCCGACTGGCCCCGCCGGTGAGGATCCGGTAGGCGCGGCGGTGCGCCAGTTGCGCGCCGCCAGCCCCAGCCTGTTGGCGTTCGTGCACACGATGCAAAGCCTGACGTCGTTTGCGCAGCTGCAGGCACAGCTCAGCCAGGCGCCATAGCGCGCTGGTAGAATCGCCAGCATGCGCTCCTTTGCTCTACTTGCCATTCTGTTTAGCTGGTTGCTGGCCAGTTGCGCCCCAGCCAGCCCATCTGCGGCTGCGCTGGCCACCGCGCCGGTGCTCAGCCCCAGCTCCACTACGCCAAGCGCCTACCCAGACATGCAGTGCACCTCGGTGAGCGCTGGCCAGAACCGCAAGTATTTTGAGCGCATGCCCTATGCGCCCTTGAGCGCGGCCGATTGGGCGCGTGGCCCCGCCGATGCGCCGATCACCCTGCTGGTGTATAGTGATTTTCAATGCCCCACCTGCGCGGCCTTTGCCCAAACCTTGGCCGCGCTGCAAGCGCGCTACCCTGAACAACTGCGCGTGATCTTTCGCCCCTATCCACTGTTGGGCAGCGCCGAGCAGCCGCTCAACGATAAGGCCGATCTGGCGCTCAGCGCCGCCGAAGCCGCCGGGGCACAAGGCGCCTTCTGGGAAATGCACGATCTGCTCTTCGCCCAGCAAGACACCTGGGCTGGCCTCAGCCGCGAGGCATTTGTTGCCTGGCTCACCGAGCAGGCCCATACGTTAGTACTGGACGTGCCGGCCTTTACCAGCGCACTCGAAGACCCCAGCGCGTTGGCACGCGCTCAAGCCGCTTGGGAACAGGGCCAGGCCGAGCAACTCGGCACGCCGCCCTTCCTGGTGACCGATGCCGGCCCGCATGGTGGCCCGATCGATATCGACAGCCTGGATGTGATCATCCAGCTCAATTTGCTGGCGCTGCGCCAATTCAACCGCTGCCCGGCAATGCAACTGGAACCCGGCGTAAGTTACCGCGCCACGATCACCACCGAGCACGGCGACATTGTTGTGGAGTTGCTGCCCGAAGTGGCGCCCAACGCGGTCAACAGCTTTGTCTTCCTGGCGCGCCAAGGCTGGTTTGACGACACCACTTTCCACCGCGTGCTGCCTGGTTTCGTAGCGCAGGCAGGCGATCCGAGTGGCACCGGCTACGGCGGCCCCGGCTACGCCTTCGGCATCGAAACCGCGCCCACGCTGAGTTTTGACCGTGCCGGGCTGCTGGCGATGGCCAATGCCGGGCCAACCTCCAACGGCAGCCAATTCTTCATCACTTATGCCCCCGCCGAGCATCTCAACGGAGGCTACACGATCTTCGGGCGGGTGCTACAGGGCATGCCCATCGTCGACGCGCTGGCACCGCGCGATCCCTCGCAAGGGCTGGGCCTGCCACCCGGCGATCGCATCCTACGCGTGCAGATCGAGGAACAGTGAGCGCGCGCCGTGTCGCTCGCCCGGCCAAACCCACTACCAAACCGTCTTGGGTGACGCTCTTGCAATTTACCGGCAGTAGCCTGGGGCTGATGGGCTTTTTGAGCATGGCCTTCAGCGGGCTGGCCTATGCCGTACTGCAGCCCTTGCTATTCGCAGAGCCTTTCTCGGTCTCCATTCTTCTGGCCGCCGCGGCGGCCCTGTGGGCCGGGCTGCTGCTCCTACCCTCCGCCGCATACAGCCTGGCCCAACTGATGAACCGCCCTCTCGCGCCGCCACCCGCCATCAAGTGCAATCTGGCCGCGCTGGCTTTCCTGCTGCTACCGCTGGTGATCCTGGGCGGCGCGGCGGCGCTTGGCCAAGGGCTCGAGATCCTGCTGCCGCCCGTGCACGTGCTGGCCGCTTCCCTTTCCGTGCTCGGCCTGGTGTGGCTGGGGCTACACGGCTTGCGCCTGGGCGGCCCGCGCCTCACCTGGGGCGCGCTGGCCAGCGGCCTGACGGCAGCGCCGCTGCTCGCCGGCCTGCTGGAGCTGCTGGTCGGCTTCTTTTTGCTGATCCTGGGCGGGATCTATCTGTTCACGCAGCCCGCGCTGGCAGCCCAGTTGCCCTACATAGAGAGTGCGCTGCCGCGCATGCAAGATGCCGAGGAAATGCTGCAACTGGTTGCCGATTTTGTGCACGACCCAGTGATCTTAGGGCTCGCCTTGGCGCAACTGGCACTATTTACTCCGTTGATCGAGGAATTGCTTAAACCTATCGCAGTGTGGCTGCTGGTCTGGCGTCGCCCCTTATCCAACGCACAAGGGTTTGCGATCGGGTTGCTGGGCGGGGCCGGCTTTGCCCTGCTGGAAAATTTGTTTTCCGCCAATGCCAGCGCCAGCTGGGCACTCACCGCCAGCCTGCGTTTTGGCGCCACCGCCTTCCATATCGCCACCGCGGGCCTGATGGGCTGGGCTTTGGTGCGCGCCAAGAACGAGGGGCGCTATCTGGGCGTCTTTCTGGTTTACGGTTTCACCATCCTGCTGCATGGGCTATGGAACGGAGTGGTGGTATTGCAAAGCTTTGCCCCACATTTCATCACCGGGCGCGAGGAGCTGGGCGGCTTTGCCCTGGCGGCGATCACGCTGATCTCGCTGACCGTGCTGGCCGTGATGAACCGCAAATTGCAAGCGCCGCTTACCCAGTTGGCGCGCAAATCACGCCCAACGCAGTAAACAAAAAAGCTGCGGCACAATGTGCCGCAGCTTTTTATTGTGTAGTGTGTGCCAGTTACGGCTGCAAGATCAAGTGGCCTTCGGCGTCTGCCTGAATGGCAGCCAGATCCCAGTGCAACGGAATGAACTGAATATCCGCCCATAGCGGCGCCAGGTCCTTGTAGTGCGGGTTGGTGGCATGGCCCGATTGGCCCACCGTGGTGATCTGCAACGCGTTCTGCCAATTGCTCAGATCGAAGATGGTGCGCTTGGAAGGCAGGGTGGTGATGGCGTAGTCTTCATTGCCGCCCCAGCCCGTAGCGTTGACGATGGAGTTGCCGCCCGAGGTGTGATACGGCCCCGGGTTGAACAGCTTGTCGATCAGGGGGAAGTTGCTCATCACATCATGCTCATAGGTGATGGTGTGCAGGTTACCCCAGGCCCACTGGCTCTCATCCTTGCCCAGCGTGGCTTCCACTTCAGCCACACCGGCTGCAAAGGCACGCTTCAGGATGTCATCGCGGGTTTCCGTTTCCGGCGTGCGGGCATCATCCCACCAGTGGCTTTCCGGCTGCGCCAGTAGGTTCTCAATCACTACGTACCAGCCGCTACCACCGCCGGCATTCGGCCAGGCGATCTCGGGCAGATCATCGTTGAAGGTCTCAGCCAGCAGGTGCTTCCACACCGGGGCAAACAACGCCGCCCCGCGAGACTCTTTGTCATGCGCCCCATCCCAGGCGGCGAGCCCATCACGCAGACTGTTCAGGCGTGCATCCCCATAATCCAGCGCCACCAACGCATCCACCACCGGCTGCGCACCCAGGTTCAGGTTGTCGCCCAGCATCTGCTGGTAGTAAGCGATGTCGATCGGCCCGGGGGCCGCTTCGATCATGTCCACAATGCGCTGGGCGCGGTAGCCGTAATCCCACACATCGCTGATGCGGTAGGGGTAGTCATCGCCCACCACCGCATTGTTGGCGGTGACGATGTAGCCCGAAGGCGGGTTGTAGGCATACGGCAATTCCTCAAAGGGAATGTAGCCCTGCCAGGCATATTCATCCGTCCAGCCGGGGGCGGGGTAGAGGCCATCTCCGGCGCTACGAATGGGAATGTAGCCGGGCATCTGGTAACCGATGTTGCCATCCACATCGGCGTAGAGCAGGTTCTGCGCAGGCACGACAAACTGGCTGGCCGCTTCGCGGAACTCTGCGAAGTTCTGGGCGCGGTTGAGATGGAACAACGACTGCAAGGTGGTGCCTGGCTCCAGTGCCGTCCAGCGCAGCGCCAGTGCATAGCTTTCGGGCAGATCCAGCCCCGAGGTTTCGTCAAAGTCGCTCAGGCTGCCATAGGTGTCAGAAACGATCGGCCCGAATTGAGTGATGCGCACCGGCAGGGCGATGGTTTCGCTGCCGGCCACTACGATCTCTTCGGTGACCACTTCCATGTCCACCCATTCCCCGTTCATTTCATACTGGTTGGGGTTATCGGGGTTGACCTTGATGACATACAGATCCATTACATCCGGGCCCACGTTGGTGAAGCCCCAGGCAATGCGATCGTTGTGGCCGAGCACAATGCCCGGCGCACCGACGAAGGACACCCCGGCGGCGTTGTAGTTGCAATCCGGCCCGGTGGGCTGGCAGTGCAAGCCCATCTGGTACCAGATGGAAGGTACGCTGGCCCCCAGGTGCGGGTCATTCGAGAACAGCGGCAAGCCGCTGGCGCTACGCTCACCGGAGACGACCCAACTGTTCGAGCCCAGGTCTGCATTCGGGTCACTCTTGAGCAGATCGTCGAGCGCGGCGATCTGGCCATCCAGCCCCAGCATCAGCGCTGCCAGCGCATCGCTGGGTGCGCTGGCCTGCGCGGCCGCCGGGGCGGCGGCAGTGGCCGGTGCAAAATCAGGCACGATCACCGGCTTGTCGGCCGGGTAGGCAGGGTACAGCTCGGCAATTTGCTCCGGGCTGAAGGTTTTGAGCAGGATGGCACGCTCGATCTCGATATCCATGTTGTCGCGCAGATCCCAGGCCATCGCCTTGGCCCAACTCACCGTGTGCAGTGGTTCCCAGGGCGTGGGGGTGTAGTCACTGTTGATCGCTTTCAAGAACAGGTACTCGGCGCTGAGCTGCGTACCGGTGTGCTCCGCCAGATACGCGTTCACGCCGGCAGAGTAAGCTTCCAGCATGGCGCGGCTGGTGTCATCCAGCAAGGCCAGTTCGGCGCGGGCCACGCGCTCCCAGCCCATTGTGCGCAGGAACTTGTCGATGTCTACAGTATTGCTGCCCAACAGCTCAGACAGACGCCCAGTGCTGGTGTGGCGTTGGAAATCCATCTGCCAGAAGCGATCCTGGGCGTGTACGTAGCCCTGAGCAAAGAACAAATCGTGCTCGTTGCTGGCATAGATGTGCGGGATCCCGTTGCTATCACGGTACACATCCACCTGGCCTTGCAGGCCAGCCACTTGAATTTCACCGTCAATCTGAGGAAATGAAGCCTTTAGCTGGCCGGGCAGCCAAATCGCCACGGCCACAATCAAAATCAGGACCAAGGCCAAGAGCCCAAGCCCAATCGTGCGGAAAATCTTTCCCATATCTGCTCCTTGGCATCAGGTTGAATGCCAGGAGGAATTATAAGCCGGGGAATATAGCCAAAGGCGCGTAACCTAGACGGCTACGACAAAGGCGATGACGTGCTCGCGGGTGTGGCTGATACTGATCGACCAACTGGTGATGGCCAGGCCATCCGCCAGGCGTTGGGCCGCGCCGTGCAGCTGCAAAACCGGCTCCTTGCGCTCGCCACGCAGGATCTCGACCTCAAGCCAGCTCAGATCGCCGATGCCGGTGCCCAAGGCCTTGGCTACGGCTTCCTTGGCGGCAAAACGGGCCGCCAGGGAAGCAAAGTTGCCATTCATTTGTTCCAGTTCGCGCGGCGTATAAATGCGCCGCAGAAAACGCTCCCCATGGCGCTCCACCGCCTCACGCAGGCGGCGCACCTCAAACAGGTCTACGCCAGTACGTAAGCTCAAAGCGCCTCAGGGCGCGCCGGCCCGGCCACGGCAATCGCCATGTGCTCGGGCTGCAGGTAGCGCTGGGCCGCCTCCAGCACGCTCTGGCGCGTCACCGCGTTGACTTCGTCAGGGAAGTGGCGGTAGTAATCCAAGCCGAGTTCAAAGCGCTCAATGGTCATCAAGGCATCGGCCACCCCGCTGTTACTCTCCAGCGAGAGCGGCATACTGCCAATGTAATTCGACTGGCTGTCACTGAGCTCTTCTTCGCTCACCAGCTCGCTGGTGAAGCGTTCGAGCTCCTGGAAGATCAGTTGTGTGGCTTGTTCCTCATTGGCCGGGTTGACCCCGGCGGCCACGAGCCACGGATCCGGCCCCAGGCCGCCGCCCAAGCTACTGTAGGCGTAATAGGCCAGGCCGGCCTTCTCGCGCACCGAGTCACCGACGCGGCCCATCATGCCAAAGCGGCCGAGGATGTTGTTGCCCAGCGAGGCAGCCATGTAATCGGCGTCTTTGCGTAGCGGGCCGGCGGTGCCGATGATCAGATCGCTCTGGCTCTTGCCAGCGATCTCAAGGCGGCGATAGCTGCGGCCGGCCAGCGGTTGCCAGGCGGGCAACTGCACCGGCGCCGGTTGCTGCGGGTTTTGCCAGTCCTCAAAGGCGGCGCGCACCTGCTCCACCGCCTGGCCGGCCGAGATGCCCCCGACCACCACGATGAGCATGCCACGCGGCCCAAAGTTCTGCCGGTGAAAATTCACCAGGTCGGCCTGCGAAATCGCCGCCACGGTCTCCGGGTGGCCTTCGTCGGCGCGCGCATACGGGTGGCCGGCGTAGACCATCTCATCGAACATGAGCGAAGCCATGTCACGCGTATCCTGGGCGCGCAGCGAAAGCCCGGTGAGCAGTTGGGCGCGCACCTTCTCCACATGCCCCTCAGGGAAAACGGGGCTGAGCAGGGCTTCACGCCCCAGTTGCAACAAGAGCCCGAAGTCTTCGGCCAGCGAACGCCCGCCGAAGCCGGTGGTGTGCGTGCCACTGTTGAAGCCAAAACTGGCGCCGATCGATTCGAGCGAATCGTAAATGGTTTGGAAATCACGTTGGGCCGTGCCGCGCATCAGCATCGAGGCGGTGAAATCCGCCAGGCCCAGCTTGTCATCAGGGTCGAGCAAGCCGCCGGCCAGCACTGAGCCGCGTACGGTGACGGCTTTGGAGTTGGGGTTCTCACGCGCCAGCACCACGATGCCGTTGGCCAGCACCACCCGCGTAATGTCATCAGCTCCTGGGATTGCCGAAGCGTGCATCATTCTGCCTCCGGGCTGCCATCCGGCTGGTACACGCCCACCACGCGCCGCTCGGGGCGCAAGTAGCGCTGGGCGGCACGCTGTACATCGGCAGGCGTCACCGCCGCCAGGCGCTCCAGATAACTCTCGAACCAGGCGTAAGTGTCAAACACCTCCGCGAAGCCCATCCAAAACGCCTGGTTGGTGATGCTTTCGCTGCCATAGGCAAACAGGGCTTTGGCCTGCTTCACCGCCCGCTGCAACTCCTCGGGCTTGGGGGCATGGTCTTGCAGGCGCTTAATCTCATCATCCAGCGCGGCGACGGCGGCTTCAGCACTGCTAGTGGGATGCACAGTAATGGTGATGTCGTAGAGGTACGGATCGATCGTCGCTTGCAGGCCGCCACTCACACCCACCGCCAGGTCTTTCTCCACCAGGCGCTGGTACAAGCGCGAGGTTTTGTTGGAGATGCCACCACTGAACAGGTTAAGGTTGCTGGGGCCGGCCAACAAGCTATCGGCCACACTGAGCGCGAAGAAATCGGGGTCGGTGGCGCGCAGCGAGCGGTAGGCGGCCTTGACGAACACTGTTTCGCCGGGGCCCTGGGTCACCACGCGGCGCTCCTGCTGCGGGGCAGGCTCTTCGGCCGCCACGCGCTGCGGCGCGGGGCCAGCGGGCACGGCGGCGTACAGCTCCTCGATGCGCGCCAGCATGCGGGCGGTGTCAAAATCGCCGGCCACTGCCAAAACCGCATTGCTGGGCACGTAAAAGTGCTTGTAATGGTTAAAAAGATCATCGCGTGTAATGGTTTTTAGGTCAGCCATATAGCCGATGACTTCGTGCTTGTAGGGATGCAGGTCAAACGCAGCCTGCTGCACATCCTCATCCAGCAGGAACATCGGGCTGTTTTCATTGCCCTGGCGTTCCGACATGATCACCGTGCGCTCAGAATCGACTTCTTTGGGGTCAAACTGGCTATTCACAAAGCGGTCCGCTTCCAGCCGCAGCGCCAGATCGATCTTGTCAGACGGCATGGTTTCAAAATACGCCGTCCAATCGATATAGGTCATGGCGTTCCAAAAGCCGCCATCGCGCGAGATGGTTTTGTCGAGCTCACCCGCCGGGAACATGGCCGTGCCCTTGAATTGCATGTGCTCCACCCAGTGCGAAACGCCACTGAGGCCGGGGCGTTCATCCCGCGAGCCGACGCGCACCCACAGCCAATGGCTCACCAGGGGCGCGGTATGAATTTCTTTGAGCAAAACTTTGAGGCCGTTAGGCAGGGTATGTTGAGTCAGTTGCATAGAAATACGGAGCGTATGAAAGGATGGGCAAAATATAGCACAGCGAGCCAGCTTTTGGACATTTTGCCTATGAAATAAAGGCGTTTGTCCCCGCGCCGGGCCATACTCTGCCGTACAATGATGCGCATGTCTACTCCACGTACTGTTGCCGTTATTGGCGCCGGCCCGGCCGGCTTGTTTGCTGCACGTGAGCTTGCCAACGCAGGCGTGCAGGTGGCCCTGATCAATCGTGATATCAAGGCCGGCGGTTTGGCCGAATACGGCATCTACCACGATAAGTACAAAATGAAATCCGCGCTGCGCAAGCAGTTTGCACAGGTGTTGGCGCTGCCTACGATTGCCTACTTTGGCAATGTCAAGATCGAGCAGGACAGTGCCTTGGCGCTGGCCGATATTCAGGCAATGGGCTTTGACGCCATTCTGGTATGTGTGGGGGCACAGGGCACCAAGTGGCTGGGGCTGGAAGGGGAAGACCTGCAAGGGGTCTACCATGCCAAAGACCTGGTGTATCACTACAATCGCCTACCCCCCTTCAGCCAGCAAGAATTTGCGATTGGGCAGCGCGTAGTGTGCATCGGCGCCGGCAACGTCATGCTGGATATTGCTCGCTGGGCGATTCATGATCTCAAAGTGCAGGAGCTGGTGGCGGTAGTGCGCCGCGGCCCCGGCGATGTAAAGTTCACCCGCAAAGAGATGGAATCGGTGGCGGCCAATCTGGATGTCGCCGCGCTGGAAGCCGAGATCGCCCGCTGTGCGCCCAATCTGGCCGCGGTGGGGCAAGACCCGCAAGAAGGCAAAGACTTTATCCTCTCCGCCCTGCGCCACGCCGACCCTAAGATCTCTGAATCGACGATGCGCTTTGATTTCCTGGCCTCCCCGCATCGCATTGTGGGCGATGGGCAAGGCAAGGTGCGCGCCCTGGAAGTGGAAGATACTCTGTTGGTGCAGCGTGAAGATGGCAGCACCAGCGCCAAGGGGCAAGGCACCTACCGCGAGATCGCCGCGGATACTGTGGTGTTTTGCATCGGTGACAAGGTAGACGCCAACTTCGGCCTGCCTTTGGATCGCTGGGGCGATTTTGCCAAGCACCCGCAGCCGCGCTTCCCGGAGGAGGGGAACTCCTACGAGGCGTATGACCCTGCAACCGAGCAAGCGGTGGATGGAGTCTTTCTGGCAGGCTGGTCGCGCGAAGCCAGTACCGGCGTCGTAGGCGCCGCCCGCAAGGATGGCACTCTGGCGGCCCACGCCGTGCTGGCCTACCTGGAAAGCCAGCCCGCACAGGGCGCCGGTGCGCTGGCCGCGCTGGAAGCACGGCTGCGTACACTAAGCAACCCCGTCGTGCGCACGCCGGACCTATTGAAGCTTGAGGAGATCGAAGCGGCCCAAGCCGCCGAACACGGGCTACCCGAATTCAAGTTTGCCAGTAATGAAGCGATGCTCAACGCCATCGGCTTGGGCCAACTAGAGCAAGCTGGCTAGCCCAGCTCACGATTGATAAAAAAAGCGCCTAACGGCGCTTTTTTTGTTTGTTGGCTTGCGGGCGGCGCGCCCAGTAGGGCGAAAACATGACAAACCCAATGATCATGATGAGCTGGCCGATCAGTACGCCAGCCCCTTGCCAGTAGCCAAAAAAGGGCACCGAGGGCAGCGGCCGCGTACCCAGGCCAAATACATCCGCCAGGCCTGAGGTGAGCGCGATCACATAGCCGGTACCGGCCAAGCGGATGCCAATATCGGCGGGGATGTTTTTGGGGGTATCCCGCCACAACGCATCCAGGGTGAAGTAGCCGCCCAAGCCCAACAGGCCCAGCCCGAGGCTGAACACGGTGATCTGGATGAAGCCTACCACTGGGCTGCGATCCAAGCCGAACGCCTGCGGCGTGGCGCCCAGCAGGAACACCAGCAAGCCCAATAGACTAACAAACAGGCCCAGGCGCTTCTTGAGCGTGCGGCTGGGGCCTTTGGGGGGCGGTTGCGGGGAGAGGCGTGCCATGCGGGCGATTCTACTCCATAGGGCAAACTACCCTGTTATTGGGGACAATCTGCCCTACTGTAGTGGCTACCCAGGGGCTATAACCTAGATAGTTAGAACCAGCCGCAAACTCCTCCTTAGAGTGGCAATCGCTGTTGCGGGACAGGGATTGTGCAGTAGCGGCTCATCTTTCTCTCCTCTCCTAAACCAAAAGACCGCCTTCGGGGCGGTCTTTTGGCGTCAGCTTGCGCTGGGAAATTCGAAAACGGCTTTGATGATGCCTTGCGATCCCTTTTGGGCCAGATCGGCCAGGGCTTGTTTGTAGTCGCCAAGGGCATAGCGGCGGCTCACCATCCACCCCAGGTCTACTTTGCCCTTTTCCATCAGATCAAGGGCCAGATCATACGTCTTCCAGGTCTTGCCCTTGTAGGTGTCCGCATGGCTGTATTCGGTGGCGGCCAGTACGCGCAACTCCTGAGTGAAGATGGCGGACCAGTCAATCCCTTTGGCCTGGCCAGGCAGGCCCACCAACACCACCGTGCCACCGCGCTTGGTGAAGCGGTTGGCATCATCCAGTGAATTGTCGTTGCCAGTGCACTCGTAGACGCGGTCTACCCCGCCTTCCATCACCAGTTTCCCGATGGTGGGTTTGAGCAGCGTGGCGCCGGTGCGCTCGGCAATCTGGGTATACAGATCGCGCCCGCTGAGCACTTCGCTGGCGCCTAGCTTGCGGGCCGCTTCGGCCTGGTGGGGATAGCGCGCCGAAACCAGAATGCGCGCCTGGTTGCCCAAGGCACGTAAGGCGGCCAGCGTCACCAGGCCCATCGTGCCGGCGCCGAGGATCAGGATGGTTTCGTCATCGCTGGGCATATCGATCAGCACGGTGTGCAAACCGCAAGAGAACGGCTCTACCATCAGGGCATTCTCATCGCTGACGTTATCAGGCACGCGGTAGACCTGGCTCTGGTGGGCAATAAACGCTTCGGACCAGCTACCGCCGGTGTCTTTGGAGGAGCCAATGAACATCCCCGGGGCCAGCTTGCCACCGCTGCGGCGTTGGCAGCGGTTGATCTCGCCCTTGGCGCAAAATTCGCACCACTCGTCTTTGGCGTAGCCGCGCGGGGCGCACCATAAAGTGGGCTCAACGATGACACGTTCGCCCGGCTGGATCCCTTTGACCTGGCTGCCTACCTCGGAAACTGTGCCCACATTCTCATGGCCAAACGTGAAGGGGAAATCACTATAGGGCGAGAAGTAGGGGCTGGTATGCAAATAGATCGTGCCCAGATCCGTACCGCAGATGCCACCCAAGCGGGTGCGGATGCGCACCCACTCGGCAGTCGGGAAGCTGGGTTCAGCCACCTCTTGCATGCTGGTGCAGGACAGGCCGCTCCACAGTAGCGAAGGCGCCAGTTTGGCCACAGCCAAGCCAAGGGCGTAGCGGGGGATCGTGAAGTTGAATTGGACGGCTTTCATAGCTCGCAGTGTACCAGAGGTGCTGGCCTGCTCACCACTTCTTGAAAACGAAGTACGCCGCAGCCACGATCAGAACAAAGCCCACGAGATAGTTCCAGCGCAGCTCTTCCTTGAGGTAGTAAACCGAGAATAGCGAAAATACCGTCAGGGTAATGATCTCTTGGATGGTTTTGAGTTGCACGGCATTGAATTGACCATATCCGAAGCGATTGGCCGGCACCATCAGGCAGTATTCAAAAAAGGCAATGCCCCAGCTCACCAGGATCACCTTCCAAATCGGCACCTCAGTGAATTTCAGGTGGCCATACCAGGCAAAGGTCATAAACACATTCGAAGCAAGCAACAAGGCAACCGTTAACATACAGGCAGAACCTTTCGCAAAAAATCTTTTTAGGGATGTTTGTTGGGGGAGGGGCAGATACGCCATCCTGCGGCGCTACATCAGGCATTGTACTCGTTCGCAAATCACGATGGATTAAAAGAAAAAGCCGGAGCGATTTGCTCCGGCTTTTTAGGCCAACTCGGCGGCTAGCTGTTCATCGCTGGGCTCGGTGAGGATCAGCTTGCGCTGGCCCTCGCCGATCACTAAAGTGGGCGTGCTGCGATAGCCGCGATTGATAAAGATCACAAATTGCTCGGCCTGCGCATCCTGAGCAATATCCACTTCGTCAAAAGGGATGTTGTGAACGGTCAGGTAGTTGCGTGTGCGCTGGGTGTCGTCACAATCCTGCGCACCGTAGATCACAATCGTAGGCATGCTTACTCCTGGGTGGATTTTTGAGCCGCGGCGCGGGCGAGGCCGGTTTCGGTGGGTTTGGCGCGCCCCCACAGGCTGGCGGCCAGCAGCAACATCGCCGCCACCTGCAGGCCGCGCCCCAGGAGGGCTTGCTGCGGCGCCAACGCCGCCAAGCTGACCGCGGCCAATACCCAGATGCCTGCGTTGAGCAGTGCCAGGGCGGCCCAGGCCAAGTGAGGATGGCCGCGCTTGGGCTCGTGGATATAGCGTGGAAAGATCCAGTAGGCGATGGCAAACACCAATTGCACGATCCAGCCACTCAACAAGAATTCGATATGCAACGGCAAAAGGCCCCACACCGCTGGATGCAAAGGATAGGCTTTGTTGATCAGCAAGAGTGCCCCACAGGTGATGCCCAACAAGAAATACAGCAGGGCCAGGCGCACGCCAATCACGCTTAGGCGCGGCATCAGCGCTCCTTAATGCGCGGCCAGGCGTTGATCACAAACAGCAAGCCACCCAACCACTGGGTGAGCGCCGAAAGCAGCAGGGCCGCATTCCACACTGCGCCGGGCTGCAACGCCTGCGCCGGCTCGGCCACCGCGCGCAGCAGCAAGCCCAGGTTGAGCAAGGCAAAGCTGGCCCAGGCCAGGTTTTCACGGCCACGCGGCAACTGCTGGCTGTATTTCGGGAAGAACCAATGGCCCACGCCCATGATCATTTGCGTGACCCAGCCCACCAAAAACAGGTGAAAGTACACCGCCGAGAGGCCGGGCAGATCCAGGCCCAGGCGGCCCTGGGCCGTCTGAAAGACGGCCAGGGCCAACGCCAGCACCAGGTAAAGCAGCGAAGCCTTGATGAAGGCACGCGTAACAGGTGGCATCTTAGTGAACTTGGATCACGGGGCTGCCATGCGGCAGCGGTTGGGGGTTGGGCGTTTGGCGCAGGATCGCCAGAAAGACCAGCTCTTCATCCAGCGCCTGCACGCCGTGCAGCTCCTCGACGTCGAAGACCAGCATGGTGCCGGGGCCGCACTCTTGCGGCGTATCCTCTTCGCCGCGGAAGAGGCCGCGGCCTTGCAACACGATCATCAGCAGCGCGATCTTGGGGCCGCGGTGCGGCTTGAGCGTCTGGCCGGGCTTAAGCGTAAAGCGCATGACGCGGCCGCTCTCATCCGAAACCAGGGGTTGGGCATTGGGGGCTTCATCCTTGTAAACCAAACCATCCAGCAAATCAACCGGCTTCATAGTCTCTGGGTCTCCAATTTTTTGACAGTCCACACATCAAAACGACCATAGCCAGACGGAGCGCTATGGCTGGCAATCGAAAAATGGTTTGGGCTACGGGATAACAACCCCTTTCTCTTGTGGAATAGCAGAGCGCCGCTTTGCCGCGCCCGTTGATCGAGGCAGGTTGATTATAGTATGGCCCCTGGTTAAACATAAAGTGGGCGGCTAGCCGCCCACTTTTTTTATGATCAGTTAGTTGCCTGCGCTGATATCGGCTTGGGCGCGCGCCACAAATTCAGCCACGGGCAGCGCCCCCAGGTCTTCACCGGAGCGCAGGCGCACCGCCACGGCGCCCGCCTCGACTTCTTTGTCACCCATCACAAGCATGTAGGGCACCTTTTGCGATTGGGCCAGGCGGATCTTGGCACCCATGCGCTCATTACCGGCATCCACCTCCACGCGCAGGCCGGCGCCGCGCAGCTGGGTAGCCACCTGCTGGGCAAACTCCACATGGCGGTCGGCGATCGGGATCAGCGTGGCCTGCACTGGCGCCAACCACACGGGGAAGGCCCCAGCGAAATGCTCAATGATCGTAGCCATGAAGCGCTCGGTGGTACCGGTTACGGCGCGGTGCAGCAAGACCGGCGTGTGCTCCTTGTTGTCTTCGCCGATGTAGGTGCAGCCCAAGCGTGCCGGCTGGATGAAATCGACCTGGATGGTTGACAGTTGCCATTCGCGCCCGAGCACATCTTTGGCAATGAAGTCGGCCTTGGGGCCATAGAAAGCGGCTTCGCCTTCAGCTTCCCAATACTCCACGTTGTTCTTATCCAGTGCGGCACGCAGTGCCTGTTCGGCGCGCGCCCATTTATCGGCATCATCCACATACTTGCCCTCTTCACCCTTGAGCGAGAGGCGTACGCTGTAATCCGAGAAGTGATAACGATCAAGCACCTCACGGATCAGATTAAGCGCCAGGGTGAATTCGGCCTCGATCTGCTCGGGCGTGCAAAAGATATGGCAGTCATCTTGGGTGAGGGCGCGCACGCGCGCCAGGCCAGAAAGCTCGCCGGATTTCTCGTAACGATACAGGGTGGCAAATTCGCCAAAGCGCAGCGGCAGCTCACGATAGGAGTGCAGCCCCATCTCGTTATACAGGGTCATATGGCTGGGGCAGTTCATCGGCTTCAAGCGAAAGGTCACATCCTCATCCACCATCGGCGGGAACATGACATCGCTGTAGTTTTCGTAGTGCCCGGATTTTTTGTACAGGTCTTCCTTGACGATGTGCCCGGTCCAAACGTGCTGGTAGCCATAGCGCGTTTGTACGTCACGCACATAGCCCTCCATCAGATGGCGCAACATCTCGCCCTTGGGGGTAAAGAGCGGCACGCCAGGGCCCACATCCTCAGCGAAGTGGAACAGGCCAAGCTCTCTGCCCAGCTTGCGATGATCGCGCTTTTTGGCTTCCTCCTGGCGCCAGAGGTAATCGGCCAACTGTTCGGCGTTCTCCCAGGCCGTGCCATAGACGCGCTGCAATTGCTTATTAGCTTCGTCACCACGCCAATAGGCGCCGGCGATGCTCATCAGCTTGAACGCATCTGCGGCGATGGCCTGGGTGCTGGCCACATGCGGGCCGCGGCACAAATCGGTAAAGCCATCATGGGTATAGAACGAGATCTCCGGTTTGGTCTTTAGCGGTTCGCCGTTCTCATCAAAGCCGCCTTTGTCCAGGCCCTCAATCAGTTCGAGCTTGTACGGCTGATCTTTGAATTCCTGGCGAGCCTCATCCGCCGAGACGACGCGTTTTTGAAATGCAAAATTGCCCGCGATGATCTCACGCATGCGCTGCTCGATGGCTGGAAAGTCTTCTGGGGTCAGCGCGCGCGGCAAGTCAAAATCATAGTAGAAGCCATCCTCGATCGGCGGGCCGATGGCCACTTTAGCTTCGCCAGGGGCAAACAGCTCACTGACCGCCTGGGCCATGATGTGCGCGGCCGAGTGGCGGATCTTGTAGAGTTGTGAATCTTCGTACTTCTCTTGTTGCTTTGCCATAAAACCTCGTCTATTAGTCGACTAGTCAATCGGACAACGGGTCGGTTAGTCTGCTGATCGGTCATGCAGTGCTGGAGAGTTAAACAAAAACAGCTCGCCCGTGTTTTTAGGGCGAACTGTTCGTCCGCGGTTCCACCTAATTTAGCCGACCAAGTGACTAGCAGACTGGCTCGACTATCTCGATTGCCCTGTATCGGGAGCACCCGTTCACCTTATTGGCTGCGCAGGGTTGCGCAACGTTCCGGCTCACCGCTCGCGGGGGGTTTTTGCTGAAGGCTGCCAGCCAAGGCTTTCAGTCAGTGGCCTCGGCTTCCTGGTGGCAACGGGTTCAGCTACTCGTCCCGGTCAATGCGGTTATTTAGCTGTACATAGATTATACGGCGCACACAGCCCGCGAGCAAGTACACTGAGGCATGCGTACGTTCGCCGCAATGCTGGCCATCCTCAGCGGGCTCGGTTTTGGGCTGCCCGCCGCCTACGGCAGCTGGTACTTCGCCCGCTATGGCTTCGCCTGGCGTTTAATGGGCTTCCCCACCCATGAAACTAGCCGCTTCTTTGAACAGTTCGGCCTGTTCACCAGTTGGCCGCTGATCGCTGGCTTCGTGCTGGTGTGTGCAGTTGAGGTGGCCTGCGGCTGGCTGCTGTGGGCTAACAAGCCCGCCGGGCGCTGGCTGGCCTTTGCCCTGTTGCCCTTTGAGCTGGCTTATTGGCTAGGCTTCAATCTGCCCTTTGGGCCATTGGGCGGGTTGTTGCGCACGCTGGCGCTGTTATCAAAAAGCGCGACGACGGAACCAGCCTCGCACCGCGCGTGAGGCCGCAATGCTATGCTACCAGCCAAGCGCGCGGTTAGGCTGTGCCCGTACGCCCTCATAGGATCGATCTCTTCCTGTTGCGCGACGATGATTGCTCGCACAGGGCGCGCATCTGCGTTCTGGAGCGGCGCTTCATTGCTGGTAGTAAGCACCATCCAGCATGCACTCTTGCACGGGCACACTTATCCCAGGCTATCGAAGTAGGCAGCCAGCTCGGTTTGCAATGCCTCGATCGACTCGATCACGAACAGCACTTCATTAAACGTATAGATCGCTTTTTCGTAGCCGATCACATTCGCCACGCTGAACGGCCGCAGGGGGGTTTTGCCGGCCATGACATGTTGGATCTCACCAAACGAAGACATTAACCCCGCGCCAAAAATCTTGATCTCACCAGCCTGCTGGATCAATCCGAACTCAGTGCTGAACCAGGCAAGGCGTTTGATGTTCTCGCGCTGCGCGGCGCTAGCCCGCAAAAAAGCGGGGGCGAACAGATCTTGCAAAGCGGTGTATTCCGGCAGCACCATAAATGGTAAATGGCCAAAGATGTCATGGAACATGTCCGGCTCCGGCGTAAAGTCCATCTCGTGGCGGCCACGCATGTAATCCGTGATGAGGAATTGGCGTTTAGCGAAATGGTGGTACCAGGGCACCGCGTCCGAATAGCGTACCGTGGTGCGCACCGTACTCCAACCCGTGCGCGGCGTGATCACGGCGTTCAGATCTTTGAGCTGCGGGATATGTTCGGCGGGCAGGGCAAGCAGCTCCAATCCCTGCAGATACTGGCGGCAAGCAAATTGCTGCACATTCGGCAGCTGGCGCGCATACAGCTGCTGCCATACCGCATTCTGTTCCTCGCTAAACGCCATTTCGCGCCGCCGTACCGACACAACTTCACTGCGTGGCAATGCCATGTTTCCTCCAGGCAAACAAAAAGACCACAGGCTGCTAGCCTGTGGTCTTTGGGGTTACAAGTCTGTTTTTCTAAACTAGTCTTCCAGTTGAACGCAGGGCAAAGCAGCCGGAGTGGTCTCGGCGTAATAATAGACGTACACGTACCCTGCGTGCTTGTTCATGCGTGCCAGCATTCTAGCAGAAAAAAGACTGTAGGGTCAATCAGTGCGTGAAGGCTGCTTGCGGCTCAACAAAAAAGACCCACACGGGGTCTTTTGTAAAACTGTGGGCACGATAGGACTCGAACCTACGACCTTTGCGATGTCAACGCAACGCTCTAACCAGCTGAGCTACGCGCCCGTAGAAAATCAATTATACCGAATCCCCGGGAGTGGGGATACCGTCTTTTCAGGCGTTGCGCTTCCACAACGCCAGGCAAGCCAGTGCCCACAGACGCTTGCCGTGGTCTTGCTTGCCGGCCTGGTGCTCGGCGATCAGGGCCACCAGCGCATCTCGCTGGAACCAGCCCGCCAACGGCGCATCCGGCCCCAGCAAGAGCTCACGCAGCCAGCCTTCCAGCGGGCCGCGCAGCCAGGCATTCACCGGGATGCCAAAGCCCTGCTTGCCGTGCGCCAGCACCTCCGCCGGCAGCTTATCGGCAAAAGTCTTGCGCAGCAAATACTTGCCCTGGCGGCCGCGCAGCTTATAGCGCACCGGCAGGCGCGCCGCCCACTCCACCAACATGTGATCGAGGAAAGGCGAGCGCCCCTCGAGCCCATGGGCCATGGTCATACGGTCTGCTTTCACTAACAGGCCACCGGGCAGGTAGGTCTTGATATCAGTGTATAGCGTTCGATCCAGCCGGGTGCGCGCCGGCGCAGCAGCATATACCGCGGCCATATCCTGTTCAGCTTGATGTAAATTCAAGCCAGCAGCCGGGCCGGGCTGCCACAATGCAGCCTTTTGTGCCACGCTAAAGTAAGACGACCAGCGCAGCAGGCTGGCCCGCGCATCTACCTGGGTGAGTTGCGGCAGACGCTTGATGCCATTAGTCAGCCCGCGGCCCACCGGGCGGTCAGCCGCATCCGGTAGAGCGCCAGCCAGCGCCGGCACCATGCGGCGTGTGACCGCGGCTGGCAAACGCAGATAGCGATCCGCCAGCGGATCGAGCCAGTAGCGCGGGTAGCCAGCGAAGGACTCGTCACCACCATCACCATTCAGCGCCACGGTCACATGCTCACGGGTGAGCCGCGAGAGGTGATACAGCGGCAAGGCCGAAGGGTCAGCGAAGGGCTCGCCAAAATGCTGTAGCAGGGTTTCGAGCGTAGTGGGGATGTCACCAAAAGTGAGCATGAACTCGTGGTGCTCTGAGCCGTAGCGCTCAGCCACTTGGCGCGCCAGTGGTAGCTCAGAGAATTTGCTCTCTTCAAAGCCTACCGAGAAGGTCTTGACCGCGCCATGGCTGGCTTCGGCCATCAGCGCCACAACAATGCTGGAATCAATCCCGCCGCTCAGGTGGGCGCCCAAGGGCACCTCACTGATTAGGCGCAGGCGCACGGCCTCGGCGGCGATCTCGCGCAGCTCAGCGCTCAGCTCGGCTTCGCTGGCTGTATACTTGGGCTCGAAGTCCGGCTCCCAGTAGCGCTCAATCTGCAGCGCGCCGCGCTCCCAAATAGCGTAGCTGGCGGCGGGCAGCTTATACACGCCTTGGTAGGCCGTGTAAGGTTCAGGGATGTATTGCAGGCTTAGGTACTGATCGATCGCCGCCAGCTCTACTTCGGGCTGGCGCGGCAGCACGCTCAACAGCGGCTTAAGCTCAGCCGCCCAATACAGCTTGCCATCTTGGATGGTGTAGAAGATCGGCTTCTTGCCCAAGCGGTCACGCGCCAGCATGAGCCGTTGGCGCCCTTCATCCCACAGGGCCAGTGCGAACATGCCGCGCAAGTGGCGCAAGCAAGCCGGGCCTTCTTCTTCATAGAGATGGACGATGCACTCGGTATCACTGTTGGTGCGTAACTGGTGGCCGCGCTGCAGCAACCTCGCGCGCAGATGCTGGTAGCTGTAGATCTCGCCATTGAACACTATCGCAAGCGATTGATCTTCGTTAAAGATAGGCTGGTCACCGCCAGCTACATCGATGATCGCCAGGCGGCGCATCCCCAAGCCGACGCCCTTGTGCTCGTAATACCCCTCACCATCCGGGCCGCGGTGGGCCAGCGCGGTATTAAGCTGATGCAACGCCGCCTGATCCAGGCTGCGTCCGCTCCCGTCTGCAATGCCACAAATGCCACACATGGGTTTACTCCGTCGCCTGGTCCAGCAAAGCTGCGTACTGCTGGGCCACGGCCTGCCAACTATAGCGTGTCTGGGCGCGCTTGCGCGCCGCCGCCCCATAGCGCTGGCGTTGTGCCGGGTCAGCCATCAGCGTAGCCAGCGCGCCGCGCAGGGTAGCCACATCCTCCGCGGGGACTAACAGGCCGGTTTCGCCCGGTACCACCAGCTCCTCGTTGCCGGCAATACGTGTGGCCACCGCCGGCAGGCCGCTGGCCATCGCCTCCAGCAGTGCGTTGGGCATGCCCTCATGGCGCGAGGCATAGGCAAATAAATTGGCTTGTGCATACGCAGCTGCCAGCTCGGCGCCGCTCTTCCAGCCGGCAAAATTGACGCGCGGGGCGATTCCCAGTTGTTCGGCCTGGGCCGCCAGCTCGGCACGGCGCGGGCCGTCACCTACGATCGTCAGGTGCCACTCTGGCGTGGTCAAGCCCGCCAGCGCAGCCAGCAATAGATCGATCCCTTTTTGGTACACCACCCGGCCAACAAACAACAGGCGGGCCGGGGCCCACTGGCGATCGGCCACCTGGAAGCGCTCAGCATCCACGCCGTTGGGGATGATGGCGATCGGCACCTGCGGCTCAAAGCGCGCCCCCAAATCATGCAAGCCCTGGCTATTGGCCACCACGGCATGTGCACGGCGCCACACGCGGCGCAGCCAAGGTGCCAGCAGACGATGTTGGCGGGCAAAATCGTAGGGGCGGAAACCGGGCACGTCCCCGCCGCGCAAGCTAACGATGTACGGCACGGCCACAAATAGCGACCAAAACCAGGCGGCTAGCCCGCTGGGAGCGCCGAAGAAGGCCAGCACCGCCTGCGGGCGCAGCCGCAGCAACCAGGGCAGCCCGAGAATCGCCGCCGAGAGCAGGAACGAGATCTGCTCCAGTGAGCCAGAGCGATCTTGTTGGGCGCGCAGAGCCGGCAAGCGCACCACGCGCACGCCATCCTGTTCTTCGTCATGCGGCAGATCGGCAAAGCGCGCCGTCAGCACGGTGACCTGGCGGCCCAACTGCGCCAAATGGCGCGCCACCTGGGCGCTGGCGTTCCCGGCGCCGCCGCCGATCGGCGGGTATTCACTGTTGAGGATCAGAATATGTTGCGCCGCCATCAGTCAGTACATTTGGGAATGCGCGGCTGCAGGATCTCGATGCCCAGTTCGGGGTAGCGCTTCAGCGTCTCATAGGCACACAGCGCCGGCACAGACACTTGGCGCACCCAGGCATTGTTCTCCGCCGCCAGATCGTCTTGATCATCACTATAGATATAGTCATGCAACGGATCGGTGATGATCAATCCAAAGCGGTGATCTTCCAACCCATCGCGGAAACGCGCCAGATAGGGGTCATTGCTCGAGATGGCCATTTCCATCAAGAAGAGTTTTTCATATTCGTGCACCAGCGGAGCATCCACCATGTGAAAGGTAACCAATTGGCGCTGCGAAATGAACAATACCTCGTGGCCTTGAGCGGTCTGCTCGGCCACCAATTGTTGGATCTCGCTCAAGGCTGCTTCGGCCTGCGCGCGCGCCGGCAGGTTGAGCGGCGCGCCGTTGAATAACAACGCCAACACGACCGGCACAGCCGCCGCCAGCAGGGTCAGCCCGGCAGGCACCTGCAACGGTTGGATCTCGCCAGCTTGAGGCGCGTACGCCCCGGCCAGGAAGTAGGCCGCCAGCACGCCCAGTAGCACCATGTAAGCATCCATATTGTGCAAGTTAGTACCGCCGCCAATCTTGACGCTCACCACCAGGCCGCCTGCAAATAGCACCGCCAGAATGACCAAGATCAAGCTGGCGCGCCCAAAGCCCAGGGCGCGTTGCGGCTGGCGGCTGCGCTGCCACAGCAGCAACAGCAAGGGAGCAGAGACTAGCACGATCCCTGGCAAGACCCCCAGAGGGAACTGTTCGCTCGGCCACAGGCGCTGCCACAGCAGATCCGAGGTGAAGGCTGAGCCGAACTGGCTAGCATCCTCTACGCCGGAGTTGGCAATGTACAGCGCGTAGGCGCCGGCCGCCGAGAGCAAGCCGGCCGCGCCCAGCGCCAACGGAGTGAGCAGGTACCGCCAGAAGGGGGGGTTGGCCTGCGGCCAAGGCGTCTCGAGCACATAGAGCATGGCGGCCAGCGCACCCGGCACCGGTAGCCAATTTACGCGGCTCAACCCAGCCCACGCCGAAGCCAGCACCACCCAAGCCAGGCTGCGCCAGGGCCGCTGGGCATCAAAGCCCCACAGCACGATAAAGATGCAGGGCAGCAAGTGGTAGAACACCGCACCCTGCATCAGATAAAGGAAGAACCACAAGATCAGCGCGCCACGCCAGGGGCCGAGCTTAAGCCGCCGCACCAGCAGCACGCTAGTGAGCAAAGGCAGCACGATCCACAACACGGCCTGCCATAAGCGATGCAACCACAGGGGCGAGTTGGACAGCACAAAAGGTAGCGACTGCAATAAATAGCGCGTGGGATGGGTTACCGGTAAAGGTAACTTCACGCCATATACCTTCTCACTAAAGTAAAACGAGGCCTGATAAAAACGGCTGACCTCAGACCATTCCAAGGAAAAGGGATAGGTACTGACCAGGTTTAGAAACGTGGCGGCACAGTACACGCTCGCCAGGATCAATGCCGCCGGCAACGCTTGCGAGCGCCAAGACGCCAGGCGCCAGGCAGCCAGCCCACTGGTGCCAAGCAGCCAAAAGGCTACAAAGGCCAGCAGCCGAGGATAGGTGCTAAGCAAAAAGTTGCCGTAAAAACCAAATAGTAGCAGCGGCAGCGCTATGCCCGCGGCCAGGAACATACCTAACGCCAGCGGCCGCACCCGCACCAGGCGCGCTTGGCCGGCCTGCAGGCCGACCAGCAGCCGCCCGGCGCCGCCGGCCCAGGCGAACACACTCAGCGCCGCCAACAGCAAGGCCAGGCCCTGCAAAGCCCAGTATGCGCTGCGAAAACGCGCCGAGGTGACGATCAGCTCCAGCGCGGTGATCTGCGCGCCAAACTGAACCGTGGCACCCCACACCAGCAGCGCCAGAAGTGGCAAGCTGAGTTTCAGCGCCAATACGGCATCTAGCGAAGCAAACGAAAAGCGCACAGACTTCATTGGCCGATCTTTTTCGATAGCGGCTCGGCTTTTGCCAGGCTGGGCAAGACGTCCGCCAAAAATAGCGCCCCGGGCAGGCTAGCCAGCATGAACAGCAAGCGCACCAGCACGGCGAACATCAAGCTATGCGGCTCGGATACGCCGCCAAGCTGGCTGAAGGCAAAAGTGATACTGATCTCTTGTAGGCCCAGCGCATTGATGGTGAAAGGCACCAGCGTGATGATATAGACCAGGCTCCACAAGCCGGCGATCGTCCAAAAAGAAAGGGGATCGTGCAGATCCGCCAGCAAGATGTACATGGCGGCGAACAGGCACAGCATGTGCAGCAAGGTGAAGCCCAACGAGGCCGCCAGGGCGCGCGGCCGGGTGAGCCACAAGCGCACCGCATCCCACACGCGCTGCCGCGCGGCGCGCAGCCAGCCGGCGATTCGGCCGGGCCAGCTTAGCGCCGCCAGCCAGCCGGTCTGCCCCGCCGCCGGCCAGGCGCCCGCGCTGAGCAATTTTTGCAGCCCCAGCGGCATCGCCAAGGCCATGCCCAACATCCCCACCAGGCGGTCTACCACCAACGAGGCGGCCGCCACCGCCGAATCAAAACCAAGCTGGATCGCCCCCGCCAGCCGGGCCACATCCCCGCCTACCGTGGTGGGCAAAAAATTGCCGGCGAACAAGCCCGCCAGGGTGATGCGTATGCTCTGGCGCCAGGTGATCGGAATGCCCGCGCCGCGCAGCAGCACATGCCAGCGGCCCGAAACCGCCAGGCGCGAAACCAGCATCAGCCCCAGGGCCAAAGCAAAGCGTGCTGGCTGGATGCGCGTGATCGCCTCGGTGATCTCTGCCCAATGCTGGCGCAGCAGATACACCATCAACAACAATGCCGCCGCGGTGGAGAGTACGCGCCACCAACTCAGGCGCGCCAGCGGTGGATGAGGCTTAGCGCTCCGGGAGCTCATTGATTACGTAGCGTACGCGGTAAATCGGCTTGGATTGCGACTCGTGATAGGTGCGCACCATCATTTCGGCGATCAAGCCCAGCAGCACCGATTGGATCCCAATCGCAAATAGCAACGCGCTAAGAATAAAGATCGGCGAATCCACCACACCCGTGCTATAGAGCAGCTTGCGCACAAACAGAAACAGCAGGCCCAGGAAGCCGATGCCACTTAACCCGAGGCCCACCCCGCCAAACAGATAGATCGGCTTGTTTACATAGCCGCTCAAGAATTTCACGGTGAACAGATCCAGCACCACTTTGACCGTGCGCTCCAAGCCATACTTGCTGGAGCCGTATTTGCGTGGATGGTGCTGTACCGGCACCTCCGTGATCGTGGCGCCTACATAACCGGCATAGGCGGGAATAAAACGGTGCATCTCGCCATATAAGCGGAAGCCGGTCAGCACTTCACGGCGGTACGCTTTGAGCGTGCACCCGTAATCATGCAACTTCACCCCGGTCACTTTCGAGATCAGCGCGTTAGCCACCATCGAAGGAAAAGTGCGCGTGATGAAATTGTCTTTGCGGTACTTGCGCCAACCGCTCACCACGTCAAAGCCCTTTTCGATCTCGGCCAGCAGCTTGGGAATGTCGTCGGGGTCATTTTGCAAGTCACCATCCATCAAGACGATGATCTCGCCACAAGAAAAATCAATACCAGCCGAGATGGCCGCGGTTTGGCCAAAATTGCGCCGCAGGGCCACCACGCGGGTGTGCTTTTGATCACGCGCCGCCAGCACTTCCATGGCTTGCAAGCTACCATCCGAGCTACCATCATCCACCAGCACCAATTCCCAGCGGTACTTGGCAGCTTGCATGGCGGCTTTGATCTTCTGGTGTAGCAGGGGTACGTTTTTTACTTCGTTGTACACCGGCACAACCACAGAGACCCACACAGGGCTGGCTTTTGAAATAGAGGATTTCTTTTTAGTAGGTGGCATCTTTTTCAACACTTCGTAATATCCAACAAACGGCGGAAGTTAGTATGTGAATTATCCCAAACTTCTGCCACCGTTTGCACACAACTGGCTTCCAGCCCCATTTCAGCCAACGTAAACGGCGCCGCGGGAAGCTTCTGCCACCAACGATTATCGATATAGATGTAATCGTAATACCAACGTTGTAAATTCTCTACGCTCGGTTCTTGCTCCAAGATAGACCAGACCGAGCCCTCAGGCGCATCGTCCAGCAGTTGGCCGGTGAGGTGACCGGTGAGGATGCTGGTGGCGCCCAGCGGGCCAAATACGCGTGCCTCGCGCGGGAAGGTGCCCCAGAGTTGGCGGGCCACTTGGGCATCAAGCTTATCAAACCCGTCGCCGAGTTGGGTGGTGGATGCTGCAGTGAGCTGAATGCCGGCCACAAAGACGCCGCTCAGACAGGCCAGCACCAGGCTGGCCGCGGCGATGGAACGCACCGGCCTGCGCCAGCGCGCCGTGCGGTCCAGCACCGCGAACAAAAGCAGAAGCGACCAGATCAGCATGGCTTGGCTGGTGAGGCGTGAGATGTCACGATCGGCCTGGTATTCAAACAGTACCGGCAGCAGCAAACCCAGCCAGGCGCTGGCGGCCAAGACGCCAAAGATCCATTCGCCCGCCTGGCTGCGGCGCCAAGCCCAGCGCGTCAGCAGCGGCGCAAACAAAACCACCGGGCCTAGCTCGAACAAGGCCACCAACAGCTCCACCGGTGAGCTCAGGCGCAGCGCACCCAGATGCGAAGAGACGATTGCCAGCGGCCAGCGCAACGAGAAACCCAGAAAGCCGGCTGCCGGCCGGGCAAGTTCTGCAGCGGGCGGCACCAGCCAGCCTGCTAAGGCACTGCCCATGCTTGCCAGCCCGGTGGCCGGCGCCGCTGTGCTGGGCAAAAGCTCCGTAAAGGTGCCCCCTTGGAGGAGTACCAGCGGTAGCGAGAGCGCCAAAGCGATCAGCGCAGCCGGCAGCTGCGGCAGCTCCAGCGAACGCTTGATGGCGTAGTAGATCAGTGCAAACGCACCCAGCCCTAAAACAAACAAGGCATAGCTGCTCTCCCACACCAGCGCCCACATAGCCAGAAGCATCGCCAGGACGCCCAGCCCCAAGCGCCCATTACGGCGCGGGAATAGCAGCCAGAGCAGTAGCAGAATGAGCACCGAAAACGTGTTGGGCCCCTGATGTGCCATCACAAACGGCTGCAAGATTCCATTCAGGAATGCGAACGGGTAGGCCATCGGCGGCCCGCCATCCACCGGCCAGCCTGCCGTCAGCGCTTGCGAAAAGGGCAGCCCGATCAGCGAACTGGTGCCCTGCAATTGAATCAAGCTATCTGCGCGCAGCAAAATACCCGGCGGCAATAACAACAATAGATAGCGCGTGCCGCTCACCAGCGCCAGTACCGCCGCAGTCGCCCAGCCGCCCCAGGCCTTGCCGGTAATGCGCCGCCCGAGCACCGCGGCCAGCAGCAAGCTCACACCCCAGGCGATGGATTTGGCGGCGTCAAAGGCGCTCCACGGCAACATACCGCCCAGGCGCATCAGCCCGGCGGCAAATAAATGAAAGCCATAGTGATAGGCGAGATAGGTATCCGGATAGGCGGAGTAACGCGGCGGAATATCGCCATTGCCGATCACCGAGATCAGCGAAAGATTTTTGTGCTCATCAAACAGCGCCAGCCCCTTGCTCCATAAAAGGAACAAGCCGATCAGGCCCAACCCCGCCAGCAACCAGGGCCATATTTCGAGGTCACCCCGCGCGAGCAGCGGCCGCTGCGTGCTACGCCAGGCGGCCAGCGCACCCAGCAGCAGCACGCCGGCCGCCGCGGCCCAAAAGGCGGCCGTGGCCGGCAGGGCGCGGCCGAACAGATTGGTGAGCCAGGCGCTGAGCACAATTCCCAGGCCCAGCCCCACGATCACGCGTTCATTCTTATTGAGATTGAAGCTATGCCTGGCGAGCAGCCAGCCACCCAACCAGGCCAAGCTAAAGGCAGCCAGCCAAGGTAGCAGCGCCAGGCTGCTACCTTCACGAAACCAGTACATACCACCGGAGCGAGGACATCATCTTGATTTTACCGCCGCACTCTGCGGCGCTTGACGGCACTAGCGTTTCTGCTGGGCGACGCGCTCCATATCGGCGTCTACCATCATGTGCACCAAGGTTTCGAAGTCCACCTTGGGCTGCCAGCCCAGGGTCTGCTTGGCCTTGGTCGGATCGGCGATCAGCAGATCCACCTCCGCCGGGCGGAAGAGGCTCTCATCGCTGGTGACGAAGTCTTTGTAATCCAAACCTGCACGGGCGAAGGCCAGCTCGCACAGGCGGCGCACCGATTGCGTCACTCCGGTGCCGATCACGAAGTCCTCCGGCTGCTCGCGCTGCAACATCATCCACATGGCTTCCACATAATCGCCGGCAAAGCCCCAGTCGCGCTGCGCATCCAGGTTGCCCATCGGCAGGCTGCTTTGCAAACCATGCTTGATACGCGCGACGTTGTAAGACACCTTGCGGGTGACGAATTCCAAGCCGCGGCGCGGGCTCTCATGATTGAACAGAATGCCCGAGACGGCAAACATGTCGTGCGATTCGCGGTAATTGACGGTGATGAAGTGACCGTACGCCTTGGCCACGCCATAAGGGCTGCGGGGGTAGAAAGGAGTTTCTTCTTTCTGCGGTACCTCGAGCACCTTGCCAAACATCTCAGAGGAGGATGCCTGGTAGAAGCGCGCCTGCGGCACCACCTGGCGAATCGCTTCCAGCAGGCGCGTGACGCCCAGAGCGGTCACTTCGCCCGTGAGTACCGGCTGGTTCCACGAGGTGGGCACAAAGGATTGGGCCGCCAGGTTGTAGATCTCGGTCGGCTCATAGCGTTCGAGTACATCCACCAAGGAGGATTGGTCGTGCAGATCACCTTGTTCAATGATGATGTCATCCTGAATGTGAGCAATGCGCTCAAAGGTGACAGTGCTGGTGCGGCGCACCATGCCGATCACTTTGTAATTCTTTTTCAGCAGCAGCTCCGCCAGGTAGGAACCGTCCTGCCCGGTAATGCCGGTAATCAACGCAACAGACACTGTATGTCTCCTCAGATGGAATTCAAGCGCTTATTCTAACGTAGGCCAGCAACGATACGCTGGGCGCGGCGCTGCCAGGTATTCTGCTCGGCCAGTTGGCGCGCCGCGGCGGCCAGTGCCTGGCGGCGTGGCTCATCCGCGGCCAGCTGGCGCAACGCTACGGCCCAGGCCTGAGTATCCTCGCTGGGCAGGATCACCGCGCAACGCTCGTCCAGGATCTCACGCAATATGGGTAGATCGCTGGTTACGATCGGGCGGGCGCACGCCAGATACTCAAACATTTTCATTGGGTTCAAGTAAGGGGCAATATCGCCCCCCGAGGAGCCGGCGACCTGCTGGCCATACGGCATGATGAGCACATCGGCGGCGGCCTGGTAGCGTGGCAGCTCAGCATTGGCAACGAAGCCAGTGATCGTCACATTGGCCAGGCCGGCGGCGCGTTGGCGCGCCGCGGCCACATCCGCCGGTTTGCCGCCCACCAGCAGAAAACACATCTGCGGCAATTGGCCGGCCAGCGCCAGAATCGTTTCCAGGCCACGGCCTGGGTACAGATGGCCGGTGTAGCCCACGGTGAACTGCTCACCCAGCCCTAGTTGCTGGCGGGCAGCCGCCGGCGCGGGTAAGTTGGCATAGCGCTCCAGGTCAACGCCATTGGGCGCCATCAGCAAGAAACCCGCATGCTGCGGCAAAGGGTAGTGGGCAGCCAGCGTATCGGCTAAAAACTGCGTATTGGCTACCAGGCGGCGAGCGCCTGGCGCCGCCAAAAAGCGGCGCAGCAACCATGGCCCCATAGACCCCATCGGGATGTCGTGCAATTCAAAGATACTGGGCAGGCCACGCAGCGCGGCCCAGGTGGCGGCTTGCGGCGAGCGCGAATAGAGCAGATCGGCGCCCCAGGCACGCGCGCGCCGCACCACGCTGACGGCAAAGTCATAGCGGCGCAGTGCCGGCAGGCTCGGCACCCATTCCAACTCAAAGCGCTGCTGCAGGCCGTAATGCTGTGCGAAGCTATCCCAACTCAGGCCGGGATCGCGCCCAGGGGCAAAGACGCGCACCGTGTGGCCGATGGCGCTGAGCGCCTGGGCCATCTTCATGCGTTGAATGCTGTTGGCGGTTTGCGCCGGCAGGCGGCCCGGTTCCACCAGAGCAATGCGCATCTAGGCTGCCACCCGTGCTAGATTGCGGCGCAAATCCTGCTCGATGCGCAACACTGATAAGCCCACAGTAAAAATGTAATAGCCGGATAGCAGGGCGGCGAAACCCACCGCACCATACTTGGCGAAAGCAAACACCCCGGCGATCTTGAGCAGCATGCCAGCAAAATTGACCAGGGTGGGGTAGACCGGGCGGTTGAAGGCCAATAACGCCGCACGGCTCCAGTAAAACAGATTCACGACGGTATAGCCCAGGGTGAGCACGACCAAAGGCACATAGGCGGGGAGAAAATCAGGGCCTTGATAGGCCGAGATCACTTGGCGGCCGAAGACGATCAGCAGCACGGCCACCGGCAGCGAGTAGAGCCCCGCCAGCAGCGTACCGCGCCGCAATACACCGCGCACCGCCTGCCAATTGTCTTGCGCCACCGCCCGCGAAAGCTCCGGGTAGGTGGTGGATGGCAAGGGGCTGATGGGAATTTGCAATAAGCCGATCAGGCTGCGCGCCGCGGCGTAAATCCCGCCGCTCAGATTGCCCAGAAACGCATTCACCCATAGATCTTCGCTATCCTTGGCCACCAGGCTGACGGTAGCGCTGAGGTTGGTGCTGAACGCAAAGGTCAGCAGGCTGCGCCGGTCGCTCTGCAGCACGTTGATCGGTGTGCGCCACCAGGCGGCGCCCCATTCGCGCCGAGCGGTGCGCAGCGCCAGGATCACCACGGCCAGCGAGCGCAACAGGCGCCCAGCCAATTCGGCCAGGATCATGTGCATCAGCCCGCCGCCCGTATAAAAGACCCACACGGTCAGGCCCAGGCGCAGCAAGCTCTGGCACACATCGATCACCGATTTGGCATCGAAGCGATTGAAGACTTGCAGAATGCCATCCGAGCTATCGTACGAGAGGTTGATCAGCACCAGCGTGCCATAAAGCACGAACAGCGCTTCCACGCCACTCACATCAGAAAAGAATTGCACACCGAGCGGCGCCAGCACATAGATCAACACAAACGCCAGCAGCGAGCCGCCCGCTTCCAACAGGGCGGCCAGTTTATAGACGGCCGCGGCTTTCAAGGGCTCCTTGCGCTCCACATACAGGCGCACATACTTGATCACCAGCTCATCGATGCGAAAGGCGGTGAAGCGATTGATGACGTTAGCGAACGCCACTATGGCGGCCAACAAACCTATCCCGGCCACACCCAACACACGAAATTGGATGGCATTCTGCACAAAGCCAATGCCGGCCGTCACCACCGTGGCGCTGACCAAGTAGCTGGAGTTGCGCAAAATGCGGCGCATGAACTCCGAATCGAAGATGCGCAGGTAAATTTTGTTGAGGGCTGCGAAGGGCTGGCGAAACATATCAGTCCGTGTTGATCTGGCTGGCCCAGGCATGCTCCTGGCGGTACCAGGCCACCATGCGGGCAATGCCCTCCTGCAGGCCCACCGCCGGCTCCCAGCCCAGTAGCTGGCCAGCCTTGCTGACATCTGCCCAATTGGCCATCATGTCGGCCTTATCGAAGGGGCGGTGCTCAATCGTGGCCTTCTTATCCAACGCAGTTTCGATCATCGTGATCAACTGGTTGATCGAGATGGTCTCGTGCCCGCCCAGGTTGATGATCTCGTAGCCCAGCGGCTTCAATGCCAGGATCGTACCGCGCGCAATATCATCTAAATAGGTGAAGCCGCGCATTTGCTCGCCATCGCCGTTCACGAGTACAGGCTGGCCTTCATTGATCCACTGCATAAAGCGGAACATGGACATATTCGGGCGGCCCGCCGGGCCGTAGACGGTGAAGTAGCGCACGACCGAGACATCGATCCCGTGCAGATAGTGATAGGCGTGGCACATCGCCTCGGCGCCCTTTTTGCTGGCCGCATACGGCTGCAGCGGGCGGCTGCTCTCCGCCGTTTCGGGTGTGGGCAGCGGAGCATCATTGCCATAAATGCTTGAGGTGGACGCCAGGATGAACTTGGGCACGCCGTGCGTCTTGCACAACTCCAGCAAGTTGGTGGTGCCCACCATGTTAGCGGCGATATAAACCCACGGGTCACGCACGCTATCACGCACGCCGGCACGCGCCGCCAGATTGATCACCGCATCATAGGGGCGGCCCAGGGCGGCCACCTTGTCCCGCTCGGCAATATCCATATGATGGAATTCAAACTGGCTGTGTGTTTGCAACGCGTCCAGGCGATGCTGCTTCATGCGCACATCATAGGAATCGTTGAGGTCATCCACGCCTACGACGTGATGCCCATCCTGCAGCAGGAGTGCGCTCACCCGCGCGGCGATGAAGCCCGCCGCGCCGCTCACTAAATAGGTAGCCACTAGAGCTTGACCACCTTAGGGTTCTCTTTGGCCGCCGCACCGAAGGCGTTGCGCGTGTCCACTACCAGTTTGGCGCTCTCCAACAGTGCCGGGTAGTCATACTGGCTGTGATTGGTGACCAGTACAACGACATCGGCCTTGCGCGCTGCGGCGAGCACATCTGCCACGCTATCCAGAGCCCAGCCATCATGCTCCAGGTGGGGAATGTAAGGATCGTGATAACTGACCTTGGCCTTTTTCTCCTGCAACAGGCCGATAATATCCAGCGCCGGGGATTCACGCAGATCATCAATATCCGGTTTGTACGCCGCACCGATCACCAGCACCTGGCTACCGTTGAGCGCCTTGCCGTGCTCGTTCAGGGCCTCCTGCACGCGGCTCACCACATGGCGCGGCATATTGGTGTTGATCTCAGACGCCAATTCAATGAAGCGCGCCGTGTAGTTGAGCGATTTCAGCTTCCATGAAAGATACAAGGGGTCGATCGGGATACAGTGCCCACCCAGGCCGGGGCCGGGGGTGAACTTCATGAAGCCGAAGGGTTTGGTGGCGGCGGCGTCGATCACTTCCCACACATCCACCCCCAGGCGCTGGCACATGATCGCCATTTCGTTCACCAAGCCGATGTTGACCATGCGGAAGGTGTTCTCGAGCAGCTTGGCCATCTCGGCCACTTCTGCCGAGCTGACCGGGATGACGGTTTCGAGCGCCTGGCCGTACCAGTGCGCCGCCACCTGGCCGCAGGCCGCGGTGATGCCACCGATGACCTTGGGCATATTCACCGTGGTCCAGTCCTCGCGGCCGGGGTCCACACGCTCCGGCGAGAAGGCCAGGAAGAAATCCTGGCCCGCTTTCAGCCCACTGGTCGATTCCAACTTCTCCAACACCAGCTCACGCGTGGTGCCGGGGTAGGTGGTCGATTCGAGCACGATCACCATGCCGGGGTGCAGGTATTTAGCCAGTTGTTCGGTAGCGGAGAGAATGAAAGAGAGATCCGGATCGCCGGTCTTGCGCAGCGGCGTGGGCACACAAATGCTGACCGCATCCATATCCGCCAGTGGTTCAAAGCTGGCGCTGGCATGCAGCCGGCCATCCTTGACCAGCGCCGCCACCTGCGCACTGGGAATATCGCCAATATAGGAATGGCCCTGGCTGAGCGCGTCCATCTTACGTGGATCAGGGTCAATCCCGGTGACGTCAAAGCCCGCTTCAGCAAACACTACCGCCAAAGGCAGGCCGACATAGCCCATCCCCAGCACGGCCATGCGCGCGCGGCGTTCGCTTAATTTTTGTTCCAACTCAGCACGAAGTGTGGTCATTTAACCTCTATCTATAAGCAAAAATGCGCTTAATAGTACCCGTGTTAATGAAAGAGTCGTCTCTGAATTGTGCCGCCAATTTTTAAGCAGAAGCAGAGGCAACGAAGGCCGCCAGCGCAGGCTGCACCATCAGCCAGGCATCTTCATGATTATCCTGGTAATAGCCTTTGCGCACCGCAGCCACTTCAAAACCAAATTGGGAATAAAGTGCCTGGGCGGCCAGGTTGCTGGCACGCACCTCCAGCGCCGCAGTGTGCGCGCCGAGTTGGGCGCCGGCCTGCAATACGTGGGTGAGCAAGCGGCGGCCCAAACCCTGGCGCCGGTAGGCGGGTGCCACGGCAATGTTGGCGATGTGAAACTCCTCGCCGGCCAGCAACCAGCAGACCGCATACGCAGCGATCGCGCCGGAGCTGGCGCCACCATTCACCTCGACTACCCAGGCGTGCGAGGCGGTGTTTTGCTCCACCTCAAAGCGATAGCTGTTTAGCGACCAAGGCGTAGGGAAGATTTGCTCTTCGAGGGCATGCACTGCTTCTACATCGTGCAGCCGCATCGGGCGGATGTGCAACGAAGGTGTCATTGCGGAACCGCGTCGCTGGCTTGCAAATACTGCGGCCCCAGCCCGGCAGGGTCGCTCAGTTCGCCGGCCTGCCAACGCTGCCAGCCCAGCTCAGCCAATATCGCCGGGCGGCGCAAGCACCACGCCGGGCTGGCGATGATGGCGTTTTTGTACTTGCGCCCCAAGACAGCCCGTTCGGCCTCGTTGAGTTCGCCACACAGATACGTCGGGCGCTGGATGCGGTCCGCTAGTTGCTCAGCGCTCAGCAGCTCCGGCGCCCCAGAAGCCTGCCAGAGTGGCCCTTCGGCGTGATACCAGCCCACCGCCAGGCGGCCGCGGCCGGCTTGCAACACCGCCGCCATCGGCTCTGTACGCACGGGCTGCCCCTGCGCCAGCACATCCAGCGTGGGCACCGCCACAAGTGCCAGCCCGTGTGCCAGCACCAGCCCCTTGGCCAGCGCCAGGCCGATGCGCAGCCCGGTATACGAACCCGGCCCGATGGCGATCGCCACTGCTTGCAGATCCTTGGCCGCCATGCCCGCATGCGCCAGCCCCAGCTCGATAGCCGGCGCAAGTTCGACACTGTGAAACTGCTCGCTGTACCAGGCGCATTCATAGCGCACCTGCACGCCATCGTAGATGGCCAGGCCGCTGTTGTGCGTGGAGGCGTCAATGGCAAGTAAGCTCATGGATTTCCGTAGACGGTGGCTTTAAAGGCCTGGGCAATTTGTGCGTAGCGCGCGCCTTTAGGTTGCATCAAGATATGGCGGCGGGTCTCATCCAGTGTGGTCAGTTGCAGGCGTAAGTTCTCGGCTGGCAACGCCGCGGCAATGCGCGGCGCCCATTCGACGATCAGCGGGCCACGCTCGATCAGCGCCTCCAGGTCGAGTTGCTCAGCATCCTCGGCGCTCTCCAGCCGATAGGCATCCATGTGCGCCAACTGCTGACGATCAGGCCGCCGGTAGATATTGACGAGGACGAAGGTTGGGCTGGTGACGCTATCCGCCGAGCCCCAGCCAGCGGCAATGCCCTGCACTAGCGTAGTCTTGCCACTGCCCAGGTCGCCCTCTAGCCAGAGCACATCGCCCACGCCGAGCAGCTCGCCTAACTGCATGCCCAAGCGGCGCGTTTGTTCGGCGCTATTGCTAAACACTTCGCTGGCTCCATCAGTGAGGATCGGCACGCTTCGATTATACGCAGGCGGCACGTGGGCGTTGGGCTCAGTAGGTCTTGTACAGCAGCCAATCCAGCCAGCGATCCGGCAGCAAGCGCGCCATGCCGGCCGCCAGCCAGGTGCCCTTGCCCACCAGGTAGCGTGGGCGCGGGCGTGGCGTCTGCAAAATACGCGCCAGCAGGGCGGCAAACTCCTCCACGGGTACGCCCCGCGCCGCCGAGCGTTCAGCCCGGCGGTAGCCGCGGTTCATCATCGGCCCGTACAAGCTCTCCGCCCGGCGCGGCAGGCGCTGGCGCATTGCATCAGCGCTGCCCACGGTCTTCTTCCATATCGGCGTAGCGATGCTGCCGGCCACGATCGAAACCACCGGCAGCCCCCACGGGCGCAATTCGCGGCGCAAACCATCGCTAAAGGCTTCGATGGCAAATTTGGATGCAGAGTATGGCACCAGCAAGGGCGCGGCTACCTTGCCGCTGATCGAGCTGACGTTGACCACCCGGCCGCGCCCCGAGCGCAATAGTGGCAAACAGCCTTGGGTCAGCGCTACCGGCGCAATGAAGTTGACCTCCATCTGCTGGCGCAATTCGTTGATGGGCAAAAATTCCAGTGGCCCGGCAACGGCCACTCCAGCATTATTGACCAAGGCCTGCAGCCCTCGCTGGCCCCGCGCCGCCTGGATGGTTTTAAGCGCGCGGGTAATGTGCGCCGCCTTCGTCACGTCTAGTAGAAGCGCAGTAATGTTGGCGTGGGCGGCAGCCAGGCGGCGCGCATCGCGCGCCCGGCGCACCCCGGCAAACACCTGCCATCCTTGGCTGGCCAAATGCAGCGCGCAAGCCTCTCCAATACCGGTTGAGGCTCCGGTGATCAATACGGCTGGCATCAAGGCTGGCATGCCCAGATTAGACTACGCTTTTCATGCTTGTGTCTGATACATTTAGATGAAACTTCCGCCTGCATAGCCCGGCCAAGCGCCTGGCGCCAGAGAAAGAAGCTGCATGCATCACCTGCCCCTGTTAATCAATATCTCGATTGCCTTGGCTGCCGCGTTTGTGGGCGGAATCCTGGCTCGCCGCGTGAAATTGCCCGCCATCGTCGGCTATTTGCTGGCGGGGATCGCCATTGGGCCCTTTACCCCCGGCTTCGTAGGCGATACCGATACGATCAGCCAGTTGGCTGAACTGGGGGTGATCTTCCTCATGTTCGGGGTGGGCCTTCATTTTTCTTTTGCTGATCTATGGAAAGTACGCAAGATCGCCGTACCCGGGGCGATCTTTCAAATGGCCCTGGGCACCCTGGCCGGCTATGCGCTTAGCCAATTATGGGGCTGGAGCTGGGCCGCCGGCATCACCATGGGCTTGGGCATTTCGATTGCCAGCACCGTGGTATTGCTGCGCGGGCTGATGGACAACAACTTGCTCAATACGCCGCATGGCCGCGTGGCGGTGGGCTGGCTGGTGCTTGAAGACCTGGCCACCGTGCTGATCCTGATCCTGATGCCTGCCTTGGCGCCGCAAAGCGGCGGCTTCGCTGTCAGTACGCTAGGGCTGACCCTGGTGAAGGCCGGCGCGTTTGTGGTGCTGATGTTCCTGGTGGGCAAGCGCTTCATCCCCTGGTTGCTCGATCGCATCGCCCACACGCGCTCCCGTGAGTTATTCATTTTGGCCATTCTGGTGATCACGCTGGCCACCGCGCTGGGCGCCTCCGAGATCTTCTCGGTGTCGCTGGCGCTGGGCGCCTTTGTCGCCGGTGCCATCGTCAGCGAGTCGCCGCTTAGCCACCAGGTGGGCGCTGACGTGCTGCCCTTCCGCGAGGCCTTCGCGGTGTTGTTCTTCGTCTCGGTAGGCATGTTGGTCAACCCGGTGTTCCTGGTTCAAAACCTGGGCCAGGTATTCGTGCTGACCTTGGTGGTGGTACTAGGCAAGGTACTGATCAACTTATTGATCGGCTTTGTGATCCCGGGCCAGGCCAAAACCTTCATGGTGGTCGCCGCGGGCTTGAGCCAAATTGGTGAGTTTACGTTTATCGTCGGCCAGGCCGGCCTGATGCTCGGCCTGCTGGATCGCAACCAGTATTCGTTGATCCTGGCCGCAGCACTACTCTCGATCACGGTCAACCCATGGATGTTCCGCTTGATCCCCAAGGCCGAGCAGTGGCTCAAGAGTATCCCGGGGCTGTGGAAGCGCCTCGATCGCCACACCGCGCCGCCGCCCTCCGAAGAGCCAGCCGGCAAGCCGGTGGTGTTGGTGGGCTACGGCCGGGTGGGAGGCCACCTGCTCTCCGTATTGCGCTCAATGGATATCGCCATCAAGGTCATCGAAGCGGATGTGGAGCGCGTGGAGCTGCTCAATCAGGAAAAGGTGCCGGTGCTGTATGGCGATGCGGCCAATTCCGAAGTGTTGACGCACGCGCACCTGGAGCACGCCAAAGCCTTGGTGGTCTCTGTACCCGAGGAGGCCGCCGCCGAGATGATCGTCAGCGCCGCTCACGAGATCAATCCGAGCCTGCCGATCATCGCCCGCGCCGCCAGCGAGGAAGGCATTCAGCGCCTTAGCGAATTAGGCGCCAGCTTTGTGGTGCATCCGGAGTTAGAAGGCGGGCTGGAGATGGTGCGCCACACCCTGTTGGAGCTGGGCCTGCCGCGCCGCGAGGTGGACGAGTACGCCGAGCAAGTGCGCCTCAAGCGCTACGAAGCGATGAACGAATACAGCGCCGCTCAGCCACTGGTGCGCAATATCTTGCGCGCCATCGGTGAGATCGAGATCACCTGGGTGGAAGTGCCGGCCGATTCGCCGCTGGTAGGGCACACGCTGGCAGAATCTGATCTGCGCGGCAAGACCGGGGCTTCGGTTGTGGCGATGGTGCGCGAGCAAAAGCTCAACGCCAATCCTAAATCGTCCACCAAGTTTCAGGCCGGCGACCGCATTGGCATCATTGGCGATTCGGTGCAGATCTTTGCGGTCGAGGCGTACTTGCGTGGCGGCGAATAGCCGTCAGGAATTCAGCTCGGCTTTCACTGCCTGATACAAATTCTCGGCGCGCAATTCACTCAGCGTGTAGCAGGGCGCGTTCAGGTGCTCGGCCAACGCATCCGCCAACCCTTGGTCAAAGGCGGCGTGCTCCATATTGATCACTACGCTACGAATGTCCTCTTCGGCAATCTGGTCGGCCAGTTTGTGCGCCTCCGGCTGCGGGGCTCCATCACCCAGGGTGACGTTGCCAGCGCCATCGGTCAGCAAGATCATCAGCGGCAACACATCCGGGTGCAAGCGCTTCTCACGCGTAATGACCTCGTGCGCCAGAAACAGGCCGGCGGAGAGCGGCGTCTTGCCGCCTACGGGAATATCCGCCAGGGCACGTTGGGCCAATTGCACGGAGTTGGTCGGCGGCAGCACCAGGTTGGCGCGATCCTTCTGGAAGACCACCAGGCCCACGCGGTCACGCCGCTGGTAAGCATCCGTCAGCAGCGAAAGGATGGCGCCTTTGGTGGCGGCCATGCGCTCGGCCACTGCCATCGACCAGGAGGCGTCGACAACGAACAAGACTAAATTCGCAGTGCGCTTGACGCGCACCTTGCGTTGCAGATCCTGCTTCTGGATGGCAAACGCCATGTGCTGGCGTTGTTCGGTGCGCGTTTTCTGGTGGGGTGCGGCGGCGCGCAGCGTGGCGTCAAAAGCAATATCGCTGAGGTCATCGCCGGCAGGGCGCGCCTGAATATAGCGGCCGCGTTTGCGCTCGGTGCGCGTGCGCGAGCGGCGGCCACTGCGGCGCCGCGTGATCTTATCCAGCGGGTTGGCCAGTTTACGCGGGGCGAAGGTCTCCTGGGTGGGCTTTACCTTCTGGCCGCCATCCCACCAACGCGCATCGCCTGAGTTGAAGATGTCCTGGGCGCCTGGCTCGGCGCTGGGGTTCTGCGGCTCCGCTTCGCTGGGTTGCTGGTTGTTATCTAGCTCTTTTTTTTTACGGGGTCTTTTTGGCTATCCGCGGGTTCGTCTTGGGTTTCGCCTTCGCCATCCGCTTCGCCCGATTGCTGCATCTCATTGATCTTCTCTTGCAGCTCAGTCACCGTGATCTCAGATTGGTGGAAGGGCCCGTGCTTGATGCGGTGCGGCAGCGCCAGCTCAGCGGCAATGGCAATATCCAGCGGGGTCACGGCGCGGCGCGCATCAAAGGCGGCCTGGGCACGCGCTGCCTTCAGGATCACCAGATCGGCGCGATGGCCGTCCACCTGCAGCGAAGCGGTCAGCGACGCAATCGACACGAGGTCACGCGAAGTATAGGCCACCGAATCGACCAACTGGCGTGCCGCCAGGATCTGCTCGGCCAGCTCTTGTTCTTTGGGTGCCCATTCGCGGGCGAACGCCTCGGAGTCGAGCTCGAATTTGAGATTGCGTTCCATGATTTGTACGCGCTGGCGTGCCTCACGAATGCTGCCAATATCTACCGAGAAGGCAAAGCGATCGAGCAGTTGCGGGCGCAGGTCGCCTTCCTCAGGGTTCATCGTGCCGATCAAGATAAAACGTGCCGGGTGCGAAAACGAAATCCCTTCGCGCTCGACGATGTTGACGCCCATCGCAGCCGAGTCGAGCAGCAGATCGACGACATGATCGTCGAGCAAGTTAACTTCATCGATGTACAGTAGGCCGCGGTTGGCGGCGGCCAGCACGCCCGGCTCAAAATGGCGCTCGCCTTTTTGGATCGCCTTTTCAATATCCAGCGTGCCTACCACGCGGTCTTCGGTGGCGCTGACCGGCAGATCCACAAACCCTACCTTGCGGCGCGTCACCGTCAGCGGTTGGCCGGCGGCTTGGCGCTCACGCACCCAGTCTGACCAGGTGTCCGGGGCCTGTGGGTCATCATTGAACGGCGATTCGGCAAATACTTCGATCTCCGGCAGCAGCGCCGCCATCGCCCGCGAGGCGGTAGATTTGGCCGTGCCACGCTCGCCGCGGATCAGCACCCCGCCGATGCGTTGATCCACGGCGTTCAAAATGAGGGCGCGTTTCATGCGCTCTTGGCCGACGATGGCAGTAAAAGGGAAGGCAGCGCGGGGCATGGGCAGAAAAATCCTTTGAGATCGAGGTGAGCGGCTAGTCTATCACAAGGGCTTTTTTCGCAGCGCACCTTGCAGAGCCCTAATGAATACGGCTGATTTTTGGCGTTATAATGAGGGCACCTTAACCTCTGGAGTAACCACACGTATATGAATCAAAACGAACTCTCCCATTCGGGGGAGCAAGCCGGCGCTGAGGCGCAGCCTACCGGCTTGACCATGGAAGAACTGCTCAATCAGAGTGAATTGAATCTGGAGCTGCCTCGCCCGGGCGAAATGCGCGCCGGGATCGTAGCCAGCACAGCCAACAACGAAATTCTGGTGAGCATTGGCGCCAAGTCTGAAGGCATTATCTCGTCTCGCGAAGTCGAAGCGATGACTCCCGAAGAGCGAGAACAAATTCAGGTCGGCCAGGAGATCCAGGTCTACGTCGTCAACACGGATATGACTGGCGGCATGATGCAGCTCTCCTACACGCGCTCCAAAGAAGATGATGATTGGGGCATGGCCGAAGAGTTGATGAAATCCAAGGAAACCTATACCGGCGCCATTGACGGCTTCAACAAGGGTGGCCTGATCGTGCGCGTCGGCCGCCTACGCGGCTTCGTGCCCGCTTCGCAGATCAGCCAGTCACGCCGCCTGCGCTACAAGGGTGATACGCCCGAGCTGCGCTGGGAAGAAATGAAGGGCGAGCCGCTGAGTGCCCGCGTGATCGAAGTGGACCGTGAGCGCCGCCGCCTGATCCTGAGCGAGCGCGCCGCCAACCAGGAAACCCGCGAAGCCATGAAAGAACGCCTGCTGGGCGAGATTGCCATTGGCGAGACCCGCAAGGGCCACGTCACCAGCCTGGCGGATTTCGGTGCCTTCGTCAACATCAACGGCGCCGATGGCCTCGTGCACCTCTCCGAGCTCTCTTGGGAGCGCGTAGACCACCCCAGCAAGTTGCTCAAAGTGGGCGACGAAGTTGAGGTCAAGGTCATCAGCATTGACCAGGATCGCAAGCGTATCGGCCTCTCCATGCGCCAGTTGCAGCGCGATCCGTGGGAAGAGCAGATCACCAAGTACCACGTCGGCCAGTTGGTCGAAGGTACCGTCACGCGCCTGGTCAAGTTCGGCGCCTTTGCCCGCTTGGATGAGCACGTAGAAGGCCTGATCCACATCTCCGAGCTTGGCGAAGGCCATGTGGAGCACCCCAAAGAAGCCGTGCACGAAGGCGACAAGCTGGTGGTGCGCATCATCAAGATCGAGCCCGACAAACGCCGCATCGGTCTCTCGCTCAGCAAGGTCGACTCGGCCCAGTTCAGTGATATGGACTATGCCGCGGCGATGGCCGAGCTTGACGAGAGCGACGAGTAGAGCAGCAAACTTGATTTTCAAAAAGAGCGTGTGTTTGCACGCTCTTTTTTTATACCTTGCTGTATCAGGGAGTAATCGATGGAAAAGAAGCACAAAAAATCCCACTGGCCCGTACTTGTATGGGTCTTCATCCTCCTGGCCACGATCCACAACTATGCCATTGTGGTGCTGCAGAAGGATTCGTTCGCGGGCACAAGCCAGTTCATCTCAGAGCTGGGCTGGACCTCGGTGGGCACGGTGTTCGCCATCGTCAGCGCCCTGATCATCAGCAACAACCGCCGCCATACTATCGGGTGGCTGCTGATGCTGATGCCGATCATGCTCACCATCTCCAGCATCCTCAACTTCTTCATCAAGCCCGCGGTGCAAGCCGGCCAAGTCAACTTTGCCGTGTATTTTTACCTGTGGTTCAACAGCTGGTCTTGGTGGATCTTGATCGGCTCGATCATTTTGATCTTCTTCCTGTTCCCCACTGGGCGGCTGATCTCCAAGAAGTGGCGTTGGGGGCTGATCTCGCTCGGCATCGGCTTCCTGGTATTCTTGTTCGCCGCCACCTTTTCAACCTTCTTTGAAGACCAGACCAGCAGCATCACCGTAAGCAACCCCATCGGTTTTTTACCCATTGAAGCCACCGGCATATTCATTGCCTTAATGGGCCTGTTCCTGATCACCCCGGCGTTGGCCTCAGTGGTATCTGTCTTTGTGCGCTATCGTGATTCGCAGGCGACGGAACGCGCCCAGATGCGCTGGCTGTTCATTGCGGGCGCATTCTTCCTGCTGGTCTATATTCCTACCTTTATTTTCCAAAACTATTCCGAAACCACAGTCTCAGGTTTCTTATTCATCGCTTCCATCCTTGCCATCCCACTCTCCATCGGCATCGCCATCTTGCGCTACCGCCTGTGGGATGTAGATGTTGTCATCAACCGCTCACTGGTCTATGGTGCCCTTACCACGCTGCTGGCCGCCTTGTTCGCTGGCACGGCCGCGCTGCTCTCGCAGTTGGCCAAAGCCGCTTTCGGCGAAGATATGCAGCAGGCAGCCGCGGCGGTGGCGGCGATTGTCGTCGCCAGCCTGTTCACCCCCTTGCGCACCCGCGTCGAGGGTGCCATCAACCGCCGCTTGTTCCCCGAAAACATCGATCTTTCGCAGGGTCTGATCGAGCTGGATGCCAATCTGTGGAGCTGGGTCAAGCTGCCCAAAGTGCTCGCATCCACCCTGGAGCATTTGGAAGCCATCTACGGGCACGAGCAATCCGCCATCTATCTATTGGCTGGCCAAAGCTACAAGCCCGTGGCGCTACGCGGCCTAAAAAAGAGCGAATTGAAGAACTTTGTGCCCAGCAAAGCCGAGCAAGAGCTGCTGGAGCACAAAAAAGGCATCCTCACCGAGAACGGCAAACCCTTTGTGCTCACCGTGCCCATCTACCTTGGCCGCCGCAAGGGGCCAGAGCTGCTGGGTGTGCTGCGCCTGGGTAAACGCAAGCAGGGCCGCGGCTTCAGCGGCGGCGACATCAAAACCCTGGCGGCCTTCGGCGCCAAACTCGGCGAGCCAATTTACGCCTTGCATCGCCAGCACACATAACCGGGCGGCATGTATTAACTTTGTCTCAACATTCCTGCACCGGCACTATCCAAAGTTGAATTTGGTAGAATCCCCAAAGTTGCGGCATTTTAGCCGCAATCAAAGGAAGACTATCGTGGCAGGAATGGAACGCCTTACCCAACGTGCGCGCCGCGTACTGAGCCTGGCTCACCAGGAAGCAGAGCGCATGCGCCACAATTACATCGGCACAGAGCACCTGCTCCTGGGGCTGATCAAGGAAGAAGGTGGCGTGGCCGCCCGCGTGCTGCGTGATCTCGGCCTCGAAGCGCCCCGCGTGGAAGAGATCGTAGAGCGCATGACCGGCGCCGGCCAACACGAAGGCGAAAAGATTGACCTCTCCCCCGGCACCCAACAAGTGCTGGAGTATGCCTTCGAAGAAGCCCGCCGCCTGGGCAACCACTACGTCAGCACCGAGCACTTGCTGCTCGGCCTGGTGCGCTATGGCGAGGGCATCGCCCTCAACGTGCTGCGCAAGCTAGGCGTCACCCCGGAGCAGATTCGCCGCCAGACGCGCCGCGTGCTGCAAGAGAGCAGCGCCCCGCGCCGCCCGGCCACCCCTCCCCAGGGCGAGCGCCGCCCGCGCCGCGAGCCGCGCAGCGCCAAGACCCCGATGATCGATCAGTTGGCGGTGGACCTTACCACCCAGGCCGAAGAAGAGAAGCTTGACCCCGTCATCGGGCGCCAACAGGAAATTGAGCGCGTGATCCAGATCCTGGCACGCCGCAACAAGAACAACCCGGCCCTCATCGGTGAACCCGGTGTCGGCAAGACCGCCATCGTTGAGGGCCTGGCCCAACGTATCATTGATGGCGATGTGCCTGCCCCATTGCTGGGCAAGCGCGTGTTGCAACTGGATGTCGGTTCTCTGGTGGCCGGTACCATGTATCGCGGCCAGTTTGAAGAGCGCCTCAAGAAGGTAATCGACGAGCTCAAGGCCTCTGAAGCGATCCTGTTCATTGACGAAGCCCACATGCTCGTGGGCGCCGGCGCGGCAGGCTCCTCGGTAGACGCCGCCAACATCCTCAAGCCCGCCCTTTCGCGTGGCGAGCTGCAGGTGATCGGCGCCACTACGCTCGATGAGTACCGCAAGCACATTGAGAGCGACTCCGCCCTTGAGCGCCGTTTCCAACCCGTGATCGTCGACGAGCCTTCCGTCGAAGAAACCATCGACATCCTGCGCGGCGTGCGCCCAGCCTACGAGGAGCATCACCGCCTGCGCATCTCTGACGAAGCGCTGGATGCCGCCGCACGCCTGTCTTCACGCTATGTCACCGAACGCTTCCTGCCCGACAAGGCCATCGATCTGATCGATGAGTCGGCCTCGCGCGTGCGCATGTACAAGAGCCCGGCCGCCAAGGAAGCCAAAGCCGTCACTGACCAACTTAAGGGCCTGCGCCGCAAGCGCCTGGAAGCCGAAGAACAGGGCAACCAGGAAGAGGGCGAAACCTTGCAGCAGCAGGAAACCGAGCTGGAAGCCAAGCTGGAAGCCTTCCGCACCACCTGGGATCGTGACACCAGCCCGATCGTCTCCGTAGACGATATTGCTGAATTGATCGCCATGTGGACTGGTATTCCGGTCATGCAGATCGCCGAAGAAGAATCGGCGCGCCTGCTGCATATGGAAGAAGACCTGCACAAAGCCATCGTGGGCCAGGAGGAGGCGATCGACGCCATCTCTAAAGCCGTGCGCCGCTCACGCGCCGGCTTGAAAGACCCGGATCGCCCCATCGGCTCCTTCATTTTCCTCGGCCCCACCGGCGTCGGCAAGACCGAGCTGACCAAGGCGCTGGCCAAACTGCTTTTTGGCAGCGAAGAAGCACTGATCCAGCTCGACATGTCTGAGTTTATGGAGCGTCACTCGGTGGCGCGCCTGGTCGGTGCCCCTCCGGGCTACGTCGGCTATGAAGATGCCGGCCAGCTCACCGAGGCCATCCGCCGCCGCCCGTACTCCATCGTGGTGTTCGACGAGATCGAGAAGGCCCACCCCGAAGCGCACAACATGCTGCTGCAGATCATGGAAGAAGGCCACCTGACCGATGCCCGCGGCCACAAAGTCGATTTCCGCAATGCGCTGATCATCATGACCTCCAACGTGGGCGCCGATATGATCATGCACAAGGGCGAGATCGGTTTCAACCTGCGCACCAATGACGAGTTGGAAGAGAAGCTGGCCTATAAGGATATGCGCAAGAAGCTTACCGATGCGCTCAAGCGCGTCTTCCGCCCGGAGTTCATCAACCGCGTCGATTCGGTGATCATCTTCCGTGCGCTCAACAAAGAGAACCTGCGCTCCATCGTCACCCTGGAGATCGAGAAGATCGCCGAACGCCTCAAGGAAAATCAGCTCACCCTGCAGCCCAGCGAGGCCGCTCTGGAGCTGTTCGCTGACCTGGGCTACGACCGCGAGTACGGTGCGCGCCCACTCAAGCGTGTCTTGCAAAGCAAGATCGAAGACCCGCTCTCGGATGCCCTGCTGGCCGGCGACTTCAAGGAAGGCGATGCCATCCTGATCGATGTGGAAGTTGGCGAAGAGCAGCCTGAGATCGTCTTGAAGAAAGCCAAGCCAAAGGCAACACGCAAAAAGAAAACCCTGCCGCCTGCGCCACCGGCTGAAGCGCTAGCCGCCAACTAACTGGCTCGAAGCAAAGTACAAAACAAGAGATAATTTCATATCTCTTGTTTTTATTTAAGCCCATGACGCATACCTTCACTATCATCGGCGGCGGCGCCAGTGGCACCCTGCTGGCAACCCAGCTCCTGCGCCAGGCTACCCAGCGTGTCCACATCCATCTGGTTGAGCAAAATGGCACCATGGGCCGCGGGGTTGCTTATGGCACCCTCAGCGCGGCCCATCGCCTGAACGTGCCCGCCAACAAAATGGGCGCCTATCCTGAGCAGCCCGGCCACTTCTACGAATGGCTACAACACAACGGCTTTGCCTACCTGCCTGGTGATTTTGTACCGCGCAAGATCTATGCTGAGTATTTGCGCGCCCAGTTGGATGAGGCCATCGCCGCGCACGCCGAGGCTATTGAGCTTATTCACGACGAAGCCATCGATATCGAAGTTGAGCAAGTTAAGGCGGCTACACAGCAGGCTCCGTCTTTGCGAGGCGCAGGCTTGCCTGCGCACGAGGCAATCCCCCACAAAGCATTTGTCACCCTGGCCTCTGGCCGTGTCCTCGCCAGCGACGCCGTTGTACTCGCCTTCGGCAACGCGTTGCCACCGCAACCACGCTTCCTGAGCGCCGCAGCGGCCGCGGCCCCCGGATACTTCGCCAACCCCTGGCAGGCAGACCTTGCCAGTCATCTAAAGCCCACGGACCGTGTGCTGGTGCTGGGCATGGGGCTCACCGCAGTGGATACGCTGCTCAGCCTGCACGCCCAACAGCATCAAGGCGCGCTTTACGCCATCTCCACCCACGGCTGGTGGCCGGCCGCGCACGCCGCCAGCGCCAGCTATCCTGATTTCAGTGCCGAGCTGGCTGGTAAGGCTCGCGTGGCCGAGATGCTGCGCGTAGTGCGCCAGCACCTGCGCCAGGCAGAAGCCCAGGGCAGCAATTGGCGTGCGGTGATCGATGCGCTGCGCCCCAGCACCCAATCCTTATGGCAACAGTTGCCCCTCGCCGAAAAACAGCGTTTCATGCGTCATTTGCGGCGCTTGTGGGATGTTTCTCGCCATCGCATGCCGCCAGAATGCGCCGCCGCGCTCGACGCTATGCACGCTAGCGGCCAGCTGCACAGTCTGCACGGCCGCGTCACTGCCATTGACATGGCTGGCAGCGAACTCAGCGTTTCGTACCGCAGCCGCGGCCAGGCACACAACCTGCAAGTGGACGCCATCATTAATTGCATGGGTTCAGAGAGCAACTACACGCGTCTGCCCAGCCGGCTGGTGCAAAACCTGCTCGCCCGCCAATGCATCCAGACGGATGCATTGGCCCAGGGTCTTGAGGTCGCACCGGATGGCACCCTGGGGCCGCGTCTCTACACGCTGGGCACCGCCCTCAAAGGTGTGCTGTGGGAAAGCACGGCTATGCCTGAGATCCGGGCACAGGCGCACGATCTCGCTGCGTTGTTGTTGAAGGCGCAGAGCTGAAAACAAAAAAAGGAGAGCCAAGTTGGCTCTCCTTTTTTGTTGGGCTTTCTTGGCAGCCAGATACTCATCCAACCGGTCATAGGTTTCGTTGGCGCCCAATTCCATGCCGCTGGCCAGCACCGCCTCCAACTCTTCCTTGCTCTTGAACTTGGAGTAGGTGCGCAGCAGTGTGCGCCCATTGCCGAGGTCGATGAAGTTGTACTCCTCTTCGCCCTGCTCGCCCGGCATGCCGTCGAAACCGAAGGTGTTGATGAACTTGTCGGGCGGCGAAATCAGGCGGTATTCGCCAAAGAAGGCGATCTCGTTGCCGTCTTCGCCCTGCTGAATAAAGCGCCATTTGCCGCCTGGGCGGGCGTCCAGCGCTTCTACCCGCGTCTTGTATTGGCGCGGCCCCCACCACAGCGGAATGATCTCCGCGTCCAGGTGGGCATTGAACACCAGCTCGCGCGGCGCATCAAACTCGCGCTCCATCACCAATTCCAATTCGGTGGGGAAGCTGATCTTAAACTTGCGTTGCTCAGTCATTGTCTCTCTCCTTGTTTTGTGCATTCTTTTTCTGCACCTCGCTTAGATACTCGTCCAGGCGCTCGTAGCTTTCTTCCCAGTTGTGGCGGTAGCGCTCCAGCCACACGGAGACATCCTTGAGCGGCTCGGCCTGCAGCTGGGCCGGGCGCCACTGCGCGTCCCGTCCGCGGGCGATCAAGCCGGCTCGCTCCAGCACCTTGAGATGGCGAGACACCGCCGGCAGGCTGATCTTGAACGGGGCCGCCAGCTCAGAAACGCTGGCCCGCCCTTCCGAGAGGCGGTCCAAAATAGCCCGGCGGGTCGGGTCCGCCAACGCTGAGAAGGTGAGGCTTAGTGCATCAGTCATAATTAACACCTATATTAATTAACATATATGTTAAATACACTAATTAACTACGTTTGTCAATACTCGTTTTTAGTGCAAATGTTCTAATTGTAGTAGACTTAACCCCATGACCCCTTTTGAACGTTTGCTCGGGCACGACGAGGCCGCTGCCCGTGAGCTGCTCGAGCCTTGCTTACCCCTCAACGAGGCCGAGCTTGACCGCGAATTTGACGCCGGCTGGGGCGACCTGAAGGGCTGGGAGATGCTTACGCATGGCTAAAATCCACACTCGCTTCGTCTGCCAAAGCTGCGGCCGCGCCGCCGCCAAAGCGCTCGGTCGCTGCCCGCAATGCGGGGAATGGAACACCTACGTCGAAGAGCTAGTGGCCGACGAGCCGGCCCGCCGCGCCGCCAGCAGCAATGGCGCCACAGTAGCCGCCCCCAAGCCCCTGGCGCAAATTGAGGGCGGCGCCGAGAGCGAACGCATGCCGCTCTCGATCGGCGAGTTTGCCCGCGTGCTCGGCGGCGGCATTGTGCCCGGCTCGCTGGTACTCATCGGTGGCGATCCGGGCATTGGCAAATCCACCTTGCTGCTGCAAACTGCCATGCAGATGGCGGCCCACGATCGTGTGCTGTATGTCTCCGGCGAAGAGTCGCCATCGCAGATCAAAATGAGGGCGGATCGATTATTCGCTGACCAATCGATTAATCGATTAATCGATTCTCTATTTCTGGTCACCGAAACCAACCTTGACGCCATTCTCCACCATGTAGAGCAGATCAAACCGCGCTTGCTGATCATCGATTCGATCCAAACCGTGTATGACCCGCAAATTGATTCTTCTGCCGGCTCGGTCACACAACTACGCGAATGTAGCGACCGTTTTCGCCAGTTGGCCAAAAGTAGCGGCCTGGCGGTCTTCCTCATCGGCCACGTCACAAAAGAAGGGGTGATCGCCGGGCCGCGCTTGCTCGAGCACATGGTAGACACCGTGCTATATCTAGAAGGCGATCGCTTTCAATCCTTCCGCCTGCTACGCGCGGTCAAGAATCGTTTCGGCGCCACGGCCGAAGTCGGCGTGTTTGAAATGGTGGGCCATGGCATGCAAGAAGTGCCCAATCCTTCGGAAGCCTTTCTGGCTGAACGCGTGGTCAACGCCGCCGGCTCAGCCATCGCCGTCACCATGGAGGGCACCCGCCCGCTGCTCGTCGAGGTGCAAGGCCTCACCAGCCCCAGCGCCTTTGGCAACCCGCGGCGCTCGGGCAACGGCGTAGACAGCAATCGCTTATTGCTCATCACCGCGGTACTCACCCGGCGCCTCGGCCTGCCCTTGGCCGAGCAAGACGTCTTCGTCAATGTCGTCGGTGGCCTGCGCATCGGTGAGCCGGCCGCCGATCTGGCTCTGGCGGCGGCCATCGCCAGCTCGGCTTGGGATAAGCCGCTGCGCGCCGATGCCGTGCTGATCGGCGAGGTGGGCCTGAGCGGCGAGCTGCGCACGGTGCCGCACAGCCCGGCGCGCCTCAAAGAAGCCGCCGCGTTAGGCTTTAAGTCTGCAGTGATCCCACGCCGCTTACGCAAAAGTGAGCCGCTCCCCGCAGGCATCGAGGTGCATGAAGCGCGTAGCTTACGCGAAGCATTGGATATGGCGCTCGTGAAAAAGGCGGCTGGGTAAAAAAAAAAGGCCGCCCACAGAAAGTGGGCGGCCGGAGAGAGGAGTGGACGCCTAGCGCCCGAGCAAGATCAGAATGCCGGCAACCAAGGCCAGCACGCTACCCACCATGGCAGGCAAGGCAACGCCAAAGGCCGCCAAGCCGGTCAAGATCAGCCAAATACCCAAAAGCAAGAAACCGAGTCTGTTCGTAACCTTCATATCAAACCTCCTGTAATTACGAGAGTAGTGTGTTAACTAACGACAAAGTGCCGCGGGTGTTGCACGCAAAAAGTACCGTAAAATCCTCACTATGGACCTTGTGCGCTTCATCGTAGCCCCGTTCATCGCCCTGTACGGGCTACTGGCCTTGTTAGCTGGCCCGCAGCAATGGCGGCGCCAGAAACTCTCCACCGCGGCGGCCAACGCGCTGATGTTGGCTGGGCTGATCCTACTGGTGGCCAGTTACCTGGTCTGGTCACGCTCGCCCTGGGCCTTGGCCGTGCTAGCCGCGGGCCTGCTCAGCATGCACGTTCTAACCGCTATGAACCAGCGCCGCAACCATCCACAGGCCAGTGTATGGCCAGCGCAGGCCCGCCGGCTGCTGCTCACGGCTGGCTTTCTTTTGCTCGCCTATCTGGCCTTAGCCTAGCTCACCAGGGCTGGGCAAAGTTTCCGCTACGGATATCCTCGAACACCTGGCGAATCTCCGCCTCCGTGTTCATTACAAACGGCCCATAGGGCACCACCGGCTCAGCGATCGGCTGGCCGGCCATCAGCAGGAAGCGCAGTCCATCGGCTGCGGCCTGCACACGCAGCCCATCCCCATCGCTGAGCACGAGCATACTCAACGCTGAAACAGGCTCAGCTTTCACTTGGCCAGCGCCCTCAAATAGGTAGGCATACGCCGCCAAGCCAGCCGAGACCGGCACCTCGATCAGCGCATCAGGCGCCAAAGTAATATCCAGGTACAAGGGCTGGATAGCAATATCACCAATCGGGCCGCGCTGCCCAGCAAATTCGCCCGCCATCAGGCGCACCTTGGCGCCGGCCTGCTCAACGATCGGCACCTGCGCACTACTTACTTCCTGATAGCGCGGGGCGGCCATTTTCTGCGCCGCGGGCAAGTTCACCCACAGTTGAAAGCCGTTCACCTCACCATTGGCGCTGCGCGTTGGCAGCTCCTCGTGCAAGATGCCACGGCCACTGGTCATCCATTGCAGATCGCCCGGGCCGATCACGCCCACGTTGCCAATACTGTCACGATGGCGCACATTGCCCGCCAGCATGTAGGTAACAGTTTCAATGCCGCGGTGCGGGTGCTGGGGGAAACCTACAATTGGTCCTTCTACCGGGTCATTGAAGGCAAAGTGGTCAAAGAGCAGGAAGGGATCGAAGCGATTTTGGCGCGCCGGCGCAAATGAACGGCGCAAGCGCACCCCGGCGCCCTCGATCACCATCGTCGGCGCAATGATTTCACGGACACTACGTGGATTGTGCATACAGGTTTGACGCTGCGCGCCATCCTGGTATTACTTATGCTGGCATGTTGTAGAATGGCAGCATGTCATCACTGCTCGCACGTGCGCCGCGCGGCTTGCTGGCGCTGGCCGCAGGCCTGGCAGCTCTAGCCAGCCTGGCCATCTTGTTCACTGCCACGGGCACGCAGGTCAGCGTGCAAGACGGTGTGCTCAGTGTGCGCCAGCCAAGCTGGTTTGAGACGCAAGGCTGGTGGGGCATCGCCATCCTGCTTATCTTCGCCGGCCTCTACGCTGCGCCTGCAGTGCTGTATCGCCGCGGGTGGCGCGGCGCAGCGGTGTTGAGTGCCGCGACCGCGATTGTGCTCACCATCCTGGCCAGCATGAGCATCGGCTTGTTCTACTATCCCGCCGGCCTGGCGACACTGCTCGCCTTGCTGAGCATGCCGGTCGATACACGTTAAGTAGTGCCACAGCGAGCCCATCGCCGTGGCAAACACCATCACTGACAGGAGTTGTATGCAGACTACAAAACCAAAAACCAAACCTGCCTGGATCGATGCGATCAAGCCCTATCAGGTGCCTGATCACAAAAAGAGCGTTTGGCAGTTGATCAATAGCCTGGTGCCTTATCTGGTGATCTGGGTGCTGATGTATTACAGCCTGCGCGTCAATTATCTTCTCACGCTGGCACTAGCCTTCCTCAACGCGCTGTTCATGATGCGCTTGTTCATCATCCAGCACGATTGCGGGCACAACTCGTTCTTCAAATCCACCAAACTCAACGATCTGGTGGGCGGCATGCTGGGTTTGATCTCGATGACGCCCTACCATCACTGGCGCCGCACGCATGCCAAGCACCACGCCACCTCAGGCGATCTGGATTTTCGCGGTATCGGCGATATCTACACGATGACTGTAGACGAATACGCCGCGCTGCCCTGGCACCGCAAGCTGACCTATCGCATCTACCGCAACCCACTGGTGAAGTTCATCGTTGGCCCCACCTTGCTCTTCGTGGTGTTGCACCGCTTCGTGCTCAGCAAAGATGCCGATCTGCGCGAGCGGCGCAGCGTGCGCTACACCAACATCGCCCTGGCCCTGATCCTGGCCGGCCTAAGTGCTTGGATCGGCTTCAAGGAAACTGTCCTGATCTGGCTACCTATTATGGTGTTTGGCTCTTCGATCGGGGTGTTCCTGTTCTATGTGCAGCACCAGTTCGAAGATACCTACTGGCGCTGGCACGAACAGTGGGATTACACCGAGGCGGCGCTACGCGGTGCCTCATTCTTCAAAATGAATAAGGTGGCCCAGTGGTTCAGCGGCAACATCGGCTTCCATCACGTACACCATCTTTCCCCCAAGATCCCGAACTACAACCTCGAACGCGCTCATTACGAAAATGAGATCTTCCATCAGGTGGTTACGATCACTTTTTGGAGCAGCTTCAAAACCATTTTTCTGCACCTGTGGGATGAGCAAACCCACAAGCTGATCAGTTGGACCGAGTATCACCGCCAACAAAAACAACGTGCCGCTGGCATGGCCTAGTGGCTTGAGGTGAAACAAAAACGCCTCCGCAAATTGCGGAGGCGTTTTTTATTTTGTTTATGCTTAGCGCCTGAGGGCGTGTTGTTCGTTGATCAGCATCCAGGCGGTGGGCAACAGCAACGCGGCCACCAGCGCCTTGAGTACATCGCCCAACAGGAAGGGCACCAAGCCCAAAGCCAGCGAACCTTTGGGGCCCAAAAAGCCGCCCAGCAAGACAGCCAGCCAGCTAACGCCCAAGGCGTAGATCACCAGGTTGCCCAGCAACATCGCCAGCAAGGTCTTGCCCAGCGTGCGGTCCCAGCCGTGCTCCGCCAACCAGCCCACCAGCGCCGCGGCCGGCACAAAACCCACCAGGTAGCCACCGGTGCTCCCGCTCATGTACGCCAGGCCGCTTTGCGCTCCGGTGAAGAACGGAAGCCCCGCCACGCTCATGGCCAAGTAGGCCACCACGGCCAGTGCGCCGCGGCGCGCCCCAAGCGCCATGCCTACCAGCAACACCGCCAGGGTCTGGCCGGTGATCGGCACTGGCTGCAGCGGAATACGCAACTGGGCCAAGGCGGCAATGAACAACGCCGCCAGCATGATCAGCAATGCTTCCGCCAGCCAGGTCGAGCGGCTGCGCGGCAGTAATCGTTCAGAAAGCACTTGTTGCATCGGTTCTTCTCCTCAAGGCTCAATCTTAGCAGAAGGCAGCCCAGGCTGCCCGGCTGTATGTATTAACCCTGCAAAAACGCCAGGGTGCGCTGCCAGGCCAGCTCGGCCGCCGCGGGCACATACGCATCCGGCCGGTTGGCCTCGGCAAACCAATGGCCGCTGCCCGGGTAGATATGTACGGTCAGGTTGGGCGCCTGCATAGCGCGGGCGGCTTGTGTGGATTCGTAGGGGTCATTTTCGGCAAAATGGGCTAAGTAGCGCGCCTGGCTCTGGCCTAGCTCGGCCCCGGCCATGCCGTAATACAGCACCACCTTGTCAAACGCATCGGGGTGCGCTTCATCCAGCACGAGTGCATAGGCCGCCCCGAACGAAAAGCCCAGCGCGGCCAGCTTGCCGGCGCGGCGCGCCGGGTGTGCCTGCAAATAGGCGAGTGCGGCGCTGGCCAGCGCCTGCCTTGCGACCAAGTCCGCTTCAGCCGCCTGCACCTGCTGCTCGGCCACGGCGATCTGGTCGGTTTGAGCCCCGCCGAAGAAATCGGGGGCAAACACCACGAAGCCCGCCGCGGCCAACTCATCCGCCATCCGCTTGAATAGGTCCGTCAGTCCCCACCAGGCGTGCAGCAACAACAGGCCAGGGCCGCGGCCACCGGTCGGCAAGGCCAGGCAGCCATACTGCAGCTCCCCATCACTGTGAAAGCTTGCATCGCATCCTCCTGCCGCTCACGGGTTGTGTTCCCAGCCAAGCATAACCCGGCGGGGCACGGCCACGCAGGTTGTCAAGCCTGCCAATAAAAAAAGGCCCGCACCATGAGGTGCGGGCCTTTTACGAGGCTAGTTCTTGTAGGCCCACTCGCCTTTACGCATCAACGGCTCACGCGTGCCGTCTTTGTGAATGCCGTCAATGTCCATCTCGGCCGAGCCGATCATGAAATCGACGTGCACGCTGCTATTGTTGCCACCGGCCGCGGCAAAGTCTTCCTCGCTCATCGTTTCACCACCCTTCAGCGTGAAGCGATAGGCGCGCCCCACCGCAATGTGGCTGGCGGCGTTTTCGTCATACAAGGTGTTGTAGAACAGGCGGCCTGACTGGGCAATCGGCGAGCTGTGCGGCACCAGCGCGATCTCGCCCACGCGGCGGGCGCCATCATCCGAATTGAGCATGTCTTGCAAGGCGGCATCGTTGCTGGCCGCCTTGGCTTCCACCACGCGCCCATCTTTGAAGACCATGTGGAAATCTTCGATCAGCCGCCCGCCATAGCTCAGTGGCATGGCCGCCTTTAGCGTGCCCTCGGCACGGTTGCGGTCCCCCAGGGTAAAGATCTCCTCGGTGGGCAGGTTGGGCGTGAAGGTGATGCCACCCAGCGTCTGTGATTGGGCGCTGTTCCACAAGTGGCCAGCGGGCAGCCCGGCGGTGAAATCAGTGCCCGGGGCGGAGTAATGCAGTGCATCGTATTGCTTGTCATTCAGGTACTTGGCCGCGGCCTGCAGTTGCGTGATGTGCGCCTGCCAGGCAGCTACCGGATCCTCGCGGTCGATGCGGCACAAGGCAAAGATCTGCTCCCACATCGCCGCCATGCGCTGCTCTTCCGGCAACTCAGGGAAGACTTTAGCCGCCCAATTGGGGTGCGGCACACTGACCAGCAGCCAGTTGTACGCGTTCTTCATCAGCAATTCCATTTGGGATTGCATGTGGCGTTCCATCGTGCGCTGCGCCTGGGTCACCAACTGCGCATCTTGCCCGTTGAACAGGTTGGGGTCTTCGCCATAGATCGAAACGATCGCATCGCCATTGGCGGCGTATTCATGCAAGGCACGCGTACGCCAAGTGGGGAACTCCTCGAAGCTATCGCGCGGGGCATGCGCAAAGCGCACCAACTGGCTCTGGTCATCATCCCAGAAGATATCAACAAAGCGCGCCCCGGCCTTGTAGGCGCTTTCCACGATCTTGCGCACTAAGGGCGCACTGGAGAGCGGCGCGCCGCGGAACAAGTTCTTGCCACTGATCGCCAGGCGCTGACCCTTTTGTAAGTTCAGGCCCACGTGCATGATCAGATCAGCGTAATCGGCTAATTTTTGATCAAAGCTCTTGGTCATTGTCAGTTTCCTTTGCTACTGAAAAGTATAAGCGAAGAGGAGTAGTCCACAGATGAACACAGTTTTTTTGACTTTCATCTGTGTTCATCCGCGTTTATCTGCGGTTGAATTAGGCAACTGTATTTCATCTGTGGTGTGGGTAGCTATGTGGTGATTTGTCTTTATCAGGTGTATCGCTTCTGGCATCTGTGTTCATCTGTGGATGATTTCTCCTCATAGGCTAGAATAATTCCATGTCTGAGCCCGCCTTTCACATCGGCCTGATCCCGATCTACGGCCGCGTGATCCTCTCGCCGATGGACGGCTTCTCCGACCAGCCGTTCCGCTCGCTGGCGCGCCAGCTCGGCTCGGCAATTAGCTACACAGAATTCGTCAACGCCCAGGATGTGCTCAACGGCCATCCGCATTTGCACCAACGCCTCGCCTTCCTTGAAGCCGAGCGCCCGGTCGCCTTCCAGCTCTTCGACGACGAGCCCGAGCGCTTGCTGCAAGCCGCCATCCAGCTGCAGGCCTATTCCCCGGACACCATCGACATCAACATGGGCTGTTCCGTGCGCTGCGTCTCCGGCCGCGGCGCCGGCGCCGGCCTGCTGCGCCAGCCCGCCAAGATCGCTCACATTTTCCGTTCATTGAGCCGCGCGCTGCAGATTCCCATCACCGGCAAGATCCGCATCGGCTGGGACGAAGACAGCCTGAACCATACCGAGATTGCCAAGATCATCGAAGATAACGGCGGTGCCGCCATCGCCGTGCACGGCCGCACCAAAGCGCAGGCCTACCGCGGCAACGCCAATTGGGACGCCATCGCCGAGGTGAAGGCCGCCGTCAGCATCCCAGTCTTCGGCAACGGCGATGTGCGCCAGGTGGCCGATATCGGCCGCATGCGCGAGCACACCGGCTGCGATGCGGTAATGATCGGCCGCGGCGCCATCGGCAACCCATGGATCTTTGCCGGGCTCGACCGTGCAGAGGTCTCCGCCGCCCAGGTGCGCCACATGGTGCTGGCCCACATGCAAGCGATGCAAAGCTTCTACGGGGCCGAGCTAGGCTTGGTCTTGTTTCGCAAGCACGCCGCCCGCTACATCAGCCCCTACGGGCTGAGCGAAGCGCAACGCGCGAGGCTGCTCAATAGCCACCACGCCGTGGATTTCATGACGTTGCTCGATGAGTTGGCTCTGCAACCAGCAATGGCGGCGGCTACCTAACGTTCTTTTGAAGGAGACAGAATGGATCTACGCAAAGTATTTATTGGTCTAGGCAAAGGGGTTTTCTACTGGGGTTTCGTGCAGATCATCCTCATCGGCGCGGCCTATTTCGGCGCCATCCCGAGTAAATTGCACGCCTACAGCGGCTACCTGATGACGCTGATGCTGGCGGCCATGCTGATCCTGGCCCTGCTGGGCAAACTGGGTGGCCGTGTTATTGGGCTCACCGTGCTGGCGCTGGTCATGCTGGCCGCCCAGGGCTACATCCGCTCGGACAGCCTGCCAGCCATCGCCAAGGCGCTGCACCCGATCTTCGGCATCGGTGTGATGTTCCTGGGGCAGTCCCTCGCCAAGCGCGCCGCTCAAGGCAGCTAACTCCGCTCACTCAATAAAAAAGCCCGCCAAAATGGCGGGCTTTTTGTATAGCTAGCAACTCTTCTAATACTCTAGCTCTAGAGTATTAGATTAAGCAGCCGCAGCAGCCGTCTTGCGCTCCAGCCCACGGCGGATGAACCACTTGGTGATCTCAGCCGCTACTGCCGGCAGCAGGGCCAGTGGCAGCACAATCTCCCACTGCAGCCAGGTCAGCGATGTGGTGTCGAACACACCCTGCAGGGGCGGGAAGAACACCACGATCAGCAGCAGCACGGTGGAGATGAGCACAGCTACATTCATGTTTTTGTTGGAGAACAAGCCCCCATAAAACATGGAGTAGTGCTCAGAACGCGCCGTATAAGCACGCACCAGCTCACACAAGCCCAGTGTCATGAACGCCATCGTCGAGGCGGTGAGATTCTCGCCGCCCCCGGCAACCGGGAACATTTGCAGGCCGAGGATATAGGCCGTCAGCGTGACCGCGGTCTTGACCACGGTCTGAATACCGATCCCCAGGCGCATCTCGCCATCAATGATGGGCTCATCCTTGCGGCGCGGCGGCAGCTTCATGATGTCCGGGTCACCCTTTTCGGTGCCCAGCGCCAGCGCCGGGGCGCCGTCAGTCAGCAGGTTCAGCCACAGTAGCTGGATCGGCGCCAGCGGCGAAGGCAAGCCCATCATGATCGCCATGAAGATGATCATGATCTCCGCCGTGTTGCACGACAGCAGGAAGAACACAAACTTGCGGATGTTGCTGTAGATCACGCGGCCTTGCTCCACGGCAGACACAATGCTGGAGTAGTTGTCATCGGTCAGCACCATGTCGGCGGTTTCCTTAGCCACATCCGTGCCGGTGATGCCCATCGCCACACCAATATCGGCCTGCTTGAGTGCCGGCGCATCGTTCACGCCGTCACCAGTCATCGCCACGATGTTGCCATTGGCGCGCAGCGCACGCACGATACGCACTTTGTGCTCCGGTGATACGCGAGCAAAGACGCTCGTCGTCTTGATCGCCTCTTGCAACTGCTCGTCGCTCATTTCATTGAGCTCAGCGCCAGCAATCACCTGATTGTTGCTTTCGCCCACCAGGCCAATCTGCATGGCGATGGCACGTGCCGTTTGCGGGTAATCGCCGGTGATCATCACCGTGCGAATACCGGCGCTGCGCGCTTTGGCCAGCGCGTCCTTCACTTCCGGGCGCGGTGGGTCGATCATGCCCAGCAAGCCCACAAACACCAGGTCTTGCTCCACATGCTCCGCGGTCAGCGTGGTAGGCACATCCTTGCTGATCCGGTAGGCCACCGCGATCACGCGCAGCGCATCTTGCGCCATTTGGTCATTGGCCTCAAGAATACGTGTGCGCATGCTGTCATTCAGCGGCGCTACCGCGTCGTCAATCGTCTGGTATTGCTTGCACAGCTCCAGCACCACATCCGGCGCGCCTTTGACCGCCACCACATGCCAGCCCTTATGCTCATGGCCCTCATGGAAGGGCGAAAGGTCCGCAGACAGCGGGTCAGCCACCTGGTGAATCGTGGTCATACGCTTGCGGTCCGAATCAAACGGAATTTCCTGCACGCGCGGATAGCTCGTGGCCAGCTCGCCATAGGCTGCGTCGGCCTTAGCCGCCGCCACCAGCATCGCCGCCTCGGTCGGGTCACCCACTACGCGGGTGCCGCCTTCGCCAGATTCCAGGATGGCATCGTTATTCAACGCGCCCAGCCATAAGGCGCTGAACACGCCATGGTTCTTGCTTAGATCAAATGAGGTGCCGTCCAGCGTGAATTCGCCTTGAGGCTGGTAGCCGGTGCCGGATACTTCGACGCGGCGGCCGTCTACCCACACGCTGGTCACGGTCATCGCGTTCTGGGTCAGCGTGCCGGTCTTGTCCGAGCCGATCACGGTAGCCGAACCCAGCGTCTCCACCGAAGACAGGCGGCGAATGAGCGCATTACGCTTGATCATCTCGCGCATGCCCAGCGCCAGGCTAATGGTTACCACCGCCGGCAAACCTTCCGGCACCGCAGCAATCGCCAGCGTCACCGCCACTTCAAACATATGCAGCGCTTCCTGGCCGCGCAACAAGCCCACCACGAAGACCACACCACAGATGATCAGCGCCGCCCAACCCAGCCAGCGGCCCAGTTCTTCCAAACGGCGCTGCAGCGGGGTCTGCTCATGCTGCACCGATTGCAGCATTTCGGCGATCAGGCCCACCTGGGTGCGCATACCGGTGTTCACTACGATACCGCTGCCGCGGCCGTAAGACACCAGCGTGCCCAAAAAAGTGGTGTTGATGCGGTCACCCAGACCCACGTCGGTCTTTTCCAGACGGCCAGCGGTCTTCTCCACCGGCACCGATTCACCAGTGAGCGCCGCTTCCTCAACGCGCAGGTTGATCGCTTCCACCAGGCGCACATCCGCCGGAATGTAGTTGCCCGCCTCCAGGAACACTACGTCTCCTGGCACCACTTCATACGAAGGGATGTCGATGCGGCGTCCATCGCGCAGCACATGCGCCTCTGGCGAAGCCAATTGGCGCAGCGCCGCCAGTGCCTGCTCGGCGCGGCGCTCCTGCACAATGCCGAAGCCAGCATTGAGCACCACGATCGCCATCACCGCCGCGGCTTCCACCCATTCACCCAATACTGCCGAGATGATCACCGCGGCAAATAGCAGATAGACGACAAAATTATTCAATTGCTCCCACAAGAGCGTGATGAATTTCTTGGGGGGTGCTTCTTCCAGCCGGTTCGGGCCGTACTTCTCTAAACGAGCCTTGGCTTCGGCCGAGCTGAGGCCTTGCTCGCGCGAGGTACCCAGGCGCTCAGCCACTTGCGTGTGGCCGAGTTGGTGCCAAGGTTCCTCAATTTGTTGCTGGCGGTTAACAGGAACAGACGTAGGTGCCACTAGCGCTTCCTCCTTTAGGAACACTTGCGGTAACTAAATAAACTTCGTAAGCAGGCTTTTGGTCCGGGCATACCCGGCGGGGAAAACGGCGACCCGAAACAGGTCGCGGGCCAACTGCAATGAATTTGTATTATAGCGATTCTTGTTTTCGCTGCAAAGCCTCCAGAGGGCCAATGTATAATCCTCAAAAATCCCTTAACTTCTACGGAGCGCGTGCATGACCTACAGCATCATCCAGGTTCCTGAGGGCGGAGCCAAGATTTCCATCAAGAACGGCGTTCTCAATGTGCCGAACAACCCGATCATTCCCTTCATTGAAGGGGACGGCACGGGCCGCGATATCTGGCGCGCCAGTGTGCGCGTGCTGGATGCCGCCGTCGAGAAAGCCTATGGCGGGGCGCGCAAGCTGCACTGGATGGAAGTCTACGCCGGCGAGAAAGCCTTCACCCAGTTCCAAAGCTGGCTGCCGGAAGAAACCTTGCAAGCCTTCAAGGAATTTCTGGTGGGCATCAAGGGCCCGCTCACCACGCCGATCGGCGGCGGTATGCGCTCACTCAATGTAGCCCTGCGCAAAGAGCTCGATCTCTACGTCTGCCAGCGCCCGGTGCGCTGGTTCGAGGGCGTACCTTCGCCAGTCAAACGCCCGCAAGACGTCGATATGGTCGTCTTCCGCGAGAACACCGAAGACATCTATACCGGCATTGAGTTCGAGAACGGCACCGAAGAGAACGCCAAGTTCAAATCACTGCTCAAAGACAGCTTCCCCAAGGAATATGCCAAGATCCGCTTCCCCGATAGTGCCGGCATCGGCATCAAGCCCGTTTCTGTTGAGGGCACCGAACGCCTGGTGCGCGCCGCCATCCGCTGGGCCATCGATAACCAGCGCCGCAACCTCACCCTGGTGCACAAGGGCAACATCATGAAGTACACCGAGGGCGCCTTCCGCAACTGGGGCTATGACCTAGCTGAGCGTGAGTTCGGTGATCAGGTCTATACCTGGCAAACCTGGGAGCAGACCAAGGCCGCCAAGGGTGAAGACGCCGCCAACGAAGAGCAGGCCGCCGCGCTCAAGGCCGGCAAGCTGCTCATCAAAGACGTGATCGCAGACATCGTCTTCCAGCAAACCATTACCCGCGCCACGGAATTTGACGTACTCGCCACCATGAACCTGAACGGCGACTATCTCTCCGACGCCCTGGCCGCCCAGGTGGGCGGCATCGGCATCGCCCCCGGTGGCAACATCAACTACGACACCGGGCACGCCGTCTTCGAGGCCACCCACGGCACCGCCCCCAAGTATGCCGATAAGGATATGGTCAACCCCGGCTCGGTGATCCTCTCCGGCGAGATGATGCTGCGCTATATGGGTTGGGGTGAAGCTGCCGACAAAGTCATCGCCGGCATTGAAGGCGCTATCGAAGCCAAAACCGTCACCTATGACTTTCACCGCCTGATGGAAGGCGCTACTAAGCTCAGCACCTCCGCCTTCGGCGATGCCGTCATCGCAAAGATGTAATCAGTAGCACCTAAAAAGAACGGGCGAAAATTCGCCCGTTCTTTTTTTTTAAATCTACACCGTCGCGTATCATCCTGAGCAACAGCGCGCACCTCACGTGTCATCCTGAGCGGGTACATATACCCGCACCCAACACCGAGCCCGCGCCCCGTGTCATCCTGAGCGGGGCACCACTTACACCTAACCGCCTAACCCATCCCCTCGTGTCATCCTGAGCGGGTACATCTACCTACACCTGTCCGCCGAACCCACACCAGCGAAGGATCATCGCAGCCCTTTCTTCCACGCTGCGCTCATTTTCAATCTCGCCCGCGCTCATCCACGCGCACAAACCCAAGCAACGCGCCTCGTGTCATCCTAAGCGGGTGCATACACCTACACCCGACCGCCGAGCCCACACAGCGAAGGATCCTTACAGCCCTATCTTCCATGCTGCGTAAATTTCAAGATCTTCGCCGCGCCCACACCCCACGCGCACAAACCGCGCCCACGCACCCGTGTCATCCTGAGCGGGTGCATACACCTACACCCGACCGCCGAACCCGCACCAGCGAAGGATCCTCGCAGCCACATCTTCCACGCTGCGCAAATTTTCAATCTGGCCCGCGCCACACGCACTTTTCATCAGATGAATAAACACAACCGCATTCGTGCAAAACAGCACAGACCCAAGCCAGTGCTATAATGCCTTTTAACATCCGCGGAGATTGATTTTCAAAGGAGTTGTACGTGGCTGCCCCTAGCACACCGCTAAAAAACACCGTAAAAGGATACGCAACCTACATGGGGCGTGAGGGACACTATGCATTCCTCCTGCACCGTCTCACCGGGTTGGGCGTCCTGCTCTTCCTTACCATCCACATCCTGGATACCGCTACCGTTTACTTCTTCCCCTCGCTCTACCAACACGCCATCGAGCTCTACCGCGCCACGCCCTTCATGCTGGGTGAGATCGGCCTGCTCTTCGCCATCATCTATCACGGCGTCAATGGCCTGCGCATTGCCGTCACCGACATGTGGATGCCCAAGCGCTGGGCCATCGAGAAGCAGCGCAAAGCGGTGCGCCTCACCCTGATCGTCGCCATCCTGCTGTGGCTGCCCGGTGCCACCGTAATGTTCTACAACCTGCTGCACCACAACTTCGGCATTGACCTGCTGGCAATGCTGCCGATCGGAAAGTAGCCATGGCAAGCAAAGTCAAAACCACCTTCGAAACCAAAGCCTGGCGCTTCATGCGCTACAGCGGCATTCTGCTCATCCCGCTGGCCTGGTTCCACGTCTACCTCCAGGATGTCATCGTCGGCGTGCACGCCATCGATATCGATTATGTGGCCGTGCGCCTGGCCGATGCCGGCTGGGTCACCTACAACTTCCTGCTGCTGGGCTTTGCCTTCGCCCACGGCATGTACGGCTTGCGCCAGGTGATGTTCGATCTGGTGCATAAAGACAGCACCCGCCGCGTGCTCAGCATTCTGATGCTCCTCTTCTGGCTGGTGGTCACTGTGATCGGTGCCACCGCATTGGCAATGGGCGCCCGCCCGGAATTGGTTCAATAAGTTATGACGCAAACTCACCAACATGAAGTCATTATCGTAGGCGCTGGCGGCGCCGGCCTGATGGCCGCGCTCTACGCCTCACGCAGCGTCGATACCGCTGTGCTGAGCAAGCTCTATCCCACCCGCTCGCACACCGGCGCCGCCCAAGGCGGCATTGGCGCCGCCCTCGGCAACCTCGAGCCTGACAAGGTGGAGTGGCACAGCTTCGATACCGTCAAAGGCAGTGACTACCTGGGTGACCAGGATGCGATTGACTATATGTGCGCCCAGGCGCCTGAAGTTGTCTACGAGCTGGAGCACATGGGCTTGCCCTTCTCGCGCACGCCAGACGGCAAAATTGCCCAGCGCCGCTTCGGTGGCCACACCAACAACGAAACCAAGCAGCCTGTGCTGCGCTCGTGCTACGCCGCCGACCGCACCGGCCATATGATCTTGCAAACGCTGTACCAGAACTGCATCAAGAACAAGGTGCACTTCTACGATGAGTACCATGTGCTCGACCTCCTCATGAAGGATGGCGTAGCCAACGGCGTCGTCGCCGTTGAACTGGCCACTGGCGAGCTGCACGTCTTCCACGCCAAATCGATCGTCTTCGCTACCGGCGGCCACGGACGCATCTGGGAGCTCACCTCCAACGCTTACGCCTACACCGGTGACGGTGTAGCCATCACCCTGCGCCGCGGCCTGCCCGCCCAGGACCTGGAATTCTTCCAGTTCCATCCCACCGGCATCCTCAAGCTCGGCATCCTCATCACCGAGGGTGTGCGCGGCGAGGGTGGCGTACTGGTCAACGGCAGCGGCGAACGCTTCATGGAGCGCTATGCCCCCACGGTGAAAGACCTTGCCTCGCGAGATGTTGTTAGCCGTTCGATCTATCTGGAAATTCGCGACGGCAAGGGCATCAACGGCGATCGCTACGTTCATCTGGATATGCGCCCCGAGACCGTCAATAAATACGCCGAGCTCGATGGCCGCAAGCTGCCCGATGGCACGCCCTACCGTGTCACCGGTGAACAATTGCTCTCCAAGGTGCCGGATATTGTCGATTTCTGCCGCACCTACCTGGGCATTGACCCGATCAAAGAGCCCATGCCCATCCAGCCCACGGCGCACTACGCCATGGGCGGCATCCCCACCAATGTGCACGCCCAGGCGCTCAGCGACACCAAGGGCACCATCGTGCCCGGCCTCTTCGCCGCCGGCGAAGTGGCCTGCGTCTCCGTGCACGGCGCCAACCGCCTCGGCACCAACTCCCTGCTCGACCTCGTCGTCTTCGGTAAGGAAGCCGGCAAGAAGGCCGCCGAGTACGCCAAGGGCGCAGACTACAAGCCCCTGGAAGCCAACCCCACCGATTTCACCCGCGCCCAGCTCGATCGCATTCTGAGCAACAGTGGCAGCGAAAAGATCGTGCACGTTGGCGAAGAAATGAAGACCAAAATGATGGATGATGTCGGCGTGTTCCGCACCGCTGACGGCATGGCCAGCGCCATCGAAAAGATGCGTGAGCTGCGTGAGCGTTACAAGCACATCAGCATCGACGATCACGGCAAGCGCTTCAATACGGATCTACTCAACGCCTGGGAACTGGGTTGCCTACTGGACGTAGCCCTGGCCACCGCCGTCTCCGCCCATGCCCGCCCCGAAAGTCGTGGCGCCCATGCCCGCGAAGATTTCCCCAAACGCAATGACGCCGAATGGCTGAAGCACACCATGGCCTGGATGGATGGCGACCAGGTGCGCCTGGAGTACAAGCCGGTCACCATCACCAAATACGAGCCGAAAGAACGCGTCTACTAGAACGGGAGCGCTATGTTTGTCTATTTGAAGATCTATCGCTACAACCCCGAAGCGGGCCGCAACGTACCCAGCTTTGACACCTACAACATTGAGGCCGAGCCTACCGACCGCGTGCTCGACCTGCTCGAAGAGATCAAGGGCAACATCGATGGCACGGTGTCCTTCCGCCGCTCTTGCGCCCACGGCGTGTGTGGCTCTGACGCCATGCGCATCAATGGCCGCAACATGCTGGCCTGCAAAGCGCTAGTGAAAGATGTTGGCACCGAGATCACCATCGAGCCGATCCTCGGCTTGCCGGTGCTCAAAGACATGATCGTCGATATGGAGCCGTTCTTCGATAGCTACAAATCGATCATGCCTTTCCTGGTCAATGAAGACGTGCCCGCTGATGGCAAGGAACGTCTGCAATCGCCAGAGCAGCGCGAGCGCTTCGATGACACCACCAAGTGCATCCTGTGCGCCGCCTGCACCACCTCCTGCCCGGTCTTCTGGGCCGATGACCAGTACGTCGGCCCGGCCGCCATGGTCAATGCCCACCGCTTCATTTTTGACAGCCGTGACCAGGCCGCCAATAAGCGCCTCGAGATCCTGGCCGACCACGGCGGCGCCTTCCGCTGCCGCACCGCCTTCAACTGCACTGAGGCCTGCCCGCGTGAGATCCATGTCACCCAGGCCATCGCTGAAGTCAAGCAAGCCATCACCAGCGGTGGCGTAGAGCACTAAGCCGCCCTCGGCTTAAACAAAAAGAGCCGCCCCTTCGGGCGGCTCTTTTTTGTTTTGCTTACGCAGCGGATACGTCTTCCGGCTGCTTGTCCACGCGGATGGGCTTGCCTTCTTTGAAGACCGTGCCCTCGCGTTTCTCATCCACATCCACCTCGATGGTGGTGCCGGGCTTGAACTTGCCGGCCAGCAGCTCCTTGGAGAGCGGGCTCTCCACGAACTTCTGCAGCGCACGGTTGAGCGGGCGGGCACCGAAGGCCGTATCGTAGCCTTGCGTGGCCAGCCACTCACGCGCGTTCTCGGTCAGCAGCACCTGGATACCCTTCTCAGACAGGCGTTCCTGCACTTCCTTCATCTGCAGGTCCACGATCTGCTTCATGTCCTCCACCGAGAGCGGCGAGAAGGTGATGATCTCGTCGATACGGTTGATGAACTCGGGGCGGAAGGTGTCACGCAGCGCCTTCTGGATCTTCTGGCTGGAAGCACGCTCTTCGTCATCACCGCTGTTCTGCAGGAAGCCCAGCGAGCCAGCTTTGCGCACAAACTCGGTGCCCAGGTTGCTGGTCATAATCAACACCGTATTGCGGAAGTCGACTGTGCGGCCCTGGCCGTCGGTCAGGCGACCGTCGTCCAGGATTTGCAGCAGGGCGTTCCATACATCCGGGTGCGCCTTTTCGATCTCATCGAAAAGGATCACGCGGTAGGGGCGGCGGCGCACGGCTTCCGTCAGCTGGCCGCCTTCCTCGTAGCCGATATATCCCGGAGGGGCGCCGAACAGGCGCGCCGTGGTGTGCTGCTCGCGGTACTCAGACATGTCGATACGCACCAGCGCATCTTCATCATCGAACATGAACTCGGCCAGCGCCTTGGCCAGCTCGGTCTTGCCGACGCCAGAGGGGCCAATGAAGATGAACGAGCCAATCGGGCGCTTGGGGTCCTTGAGGCCCGAGCGGGCACGGCGAATGGCGTCAGAGATGGCGCTGATGGCGTCACCCTGGCCCACAATGCGCTCGTGTAGGCGCGCTTCCATGTTGAGCAGCTTCTCAGCCTCCGTCTCCATCATCTGGCTCACAGGGATACCGGTCCACTGCGCGATCACCTCCGCGATGTCGTTGATGTCAACGACTTCGTCGAGCTGGTGTTCGCTCTCCCAGGTCTCGCGTTTGGCCTTGAACTCGCCTTCGATGCGCAGACGCTCGGATTTCTTCTCGGCGGCGCGCTCGTAGTTGCGTTCCACGCCGGCTTGCTCTTCTTCGGCTTGCAGACGCTCGATTTCCGTCTTCATTACCTTGAGCTCATCCGGCAGCGAGTACAGCGCCACGCGCAGCTTGGCGGCCGCCTCGTCCATCAGGTCGATAGCTTTGTCGGGCAGGCGGCGGTCGGGCACGTAGCGGGCAGAGAGCTTGACGGCTTCCACCAGCGCATCGTCGGCAAAGCGCACGTTGTGGTGCGCCTCGTAACGGTCACGCAGGCCCATCAGCATCTGAATGCTGTCTTCCATCGAAGGCTCTTCCACATACACGGGCGCAAAGCGGCGCTCGAGCGCGGCGTCCTTCTCGATGTGCTTGTGATACTCATCCAGCGTAGTAGCGCCCACCGCGTGCAGCTCGCCGCGCGCCAGCGCCGGCTTGAGCATGTTGCTGGCGTCCATGGCGCCTTGAGCGGCGCCGGCGCCAACGACGGTGTGCAGCTCGTCAATGAACAAGATAATCTCGCCTTCAGCGCGCTGGATTTCCTCCAGCGTAGCCTTGAGGCGCTCCTCGAACTCGCCGCGGAAGCGCGAGCCGGCGATCATGGCGCCCAGGTCCAGCGAGAGCACCTTCTTGCCCGAAAGAATCTCGGGCACGTCGTTGGTAGCGATTTTCTGCGCCAGACCCTCGACGATGGCTGTCTTGCCCACGCCGGCCTCACCGATGAGGACCGGGTTGTTTTTGCTGCGGCGCGAAAGAATTTGAATCACGCGCAAAATCTCGCTGTCACGCCCAATCACCGGGTCCAGCTTGCCCTCGCGGGCCGCCTGGGTCAGGTCACGCGAGTACTTCTCCAGCGTGCGATAGCGCGTCTCGGCCTGCGGGTCCGTAACGCGTTGTCCGCCGCGCAGCTGCTGCACCGCGTCAAACACGCGCTCGCGCGTGATGCCGGCACCTTCGAGCAGGCGGGCGGCCGGGGTGCTGCGCTCGTTGAGGATGGCCAGGAAGATGTGCTCAGTGGAGATGTACTCATCCTTGAGGCGGTTGGCCTCCTCATTGGCGATGTCTACGATGCGCTTGACGCGCGGCGTGATAAAAATCTGCCCGGCGCCGCCGCCAAAGATGTTGGCCTTGGGGCTGGTGCGCAACACGTAGTCCAGGCGCTCCTTCAGGGAGGCCGGGTCTACTTTGAGAATCTCCAACAGCTGCCCGATGACGCCTTCCGGCTGCTCAATCAGCGCCAGCAGTATGTGTTCAGTATCGATCTGGTTGTGCCCGTAGCGCTGGATGATTTCAGCAGCCCGCTGAGCAGCTTCCTGGGCTCGTTCGGTAAATCGGTCAAATCGCATCATTGTGGGTTCCTACCTAACCGCCGCCCGTGGGCAGCAATCTTATTGAAAGTCATAAATCGCCCGTCGCGGGGATGGGAAGATTATATAGGGGCAGGCTGACGGCTGTCGTAGAAACGCGTAAGAGAAATGTTGGATTCGTGTCAATAGAGGAGGGTTAGGGACTTGAGCTGACTATCGATGACTTAAAGGTCCGGAAGGCTGATGGGGCATGCGTCTGTTTATGCCATGGGGGAGTGGCGAATGGGCGCTATTGGCAAGCAGTGTTAATACAGGGATAGAAGCATGGGGCGTTTGAGACTGGAACGCTAGAACATTTGTTGTGGAACAGAGGCTGCCACACAATCAGTAAATATCTGCGGTACACTACGTCTAGTAGTGCTCCGCAGCCTACTGCCTGATGTAGAGAAATCTCATTGGGATGACTAAGGGTGAACCCCTTGTCGGAAAGGATTTTATGTCCAAGACAGCAACGTTTACATTTCCAGTAGTTTCTTTTCGTCACCTTGATACACCATTCCAACATAAGGGTATCCACGAGTATTTTGCTGTAGTTGAGACGGCAAACCTTCCAGACCTTTCTGACTGGAAGGACATAAACGTCCGCGATGCAAAATTAACCGGTGAGGTTCCGGACGCGATTCGAAAAACATTTCAAGCAAATCCTGAAATGTTTTTGTTCATGAATCGCGGCCTAGTACTCTCTGTCGCGAAAGCACAGCTGGATAACCGAAATTCCACTCTCACGATTGTTCTTGAAGACCGAAATCTTCATGGGCTTTTAGATGGTGGACACACCTATAGTATTGTCAAGGAAGAAACAGAAAGCCTCACTGTCCCACAGTACATTCGGATTGAGCTCCTTGAAGGGCTTGATTCAGAAGGGATCGTGGATGTTGTAGATGCGCGTAACACCTCAAAGCCGGTACGAGAGCAAAGCTTGATGAATCTCGCCAACAAGTTTGTTGGTTTAAAAAACGCGTTGAGTTCTTCTGCGTTTAGAGACCAAATCTCCTACTCGGAGTACGAAGTTGACGGGGCTGGAGATCTCAAACCCATTGGAGTGAGGGATGTAGTTGCAATACTCACTCTTTTCGATAAAAAGAGCTTTGGCGACTCCCAGCACCCAGTAATTTCGTACAACGCGAAGTCCAAAGCTTTGGAGCATTTTTCCGCAAACCCAAAGGAATATGAAAAAATCTTTCCCTTGGCGGAAGAAATTCTTGAGTTGTACGATTGGGTGAAACTAGAGCTGCCTGATCTCTACAACAAAGCAAGAGCCCAGGAAGCAAATGTTTCTGGTGGTCGCTTTGGACGTTTGACAGGTGTGACCTACTATACCGGACAGCGTTCAGGAAAGTTGTATTTCTTGAACAAGACAACTAAGTATGGAGTGCCGGATGGCTTTACCTATCCGGTCCTTGCTGCTTTTCGGGCATTGCTTGAGGAGCACAAGGGAGTCTACAAATGGGGAAAGGGTCTAGATCCAGTCACGTTGCTCAAGGGTGATTTGGGCACAAAGCTGGCCAACACAATTGGCACCTTTGCTCATCAGGCACAAAACCCGACCAAAGTTGGAAAAACGGCCTTGGTTTGGCAAAGCTGTTATCAAAACGCCCAATTAGCCTACCTGCAAGCCTAACTTAATTAATGCGGAGCACACCACTAGAGAGCGTCACAGTGACGCTCTCTTTTTCTTCTTAGCAGGTACTTAGCTTTTTTGGGACTTTACTTTTCTTTATATTTGTCGTTGACATTACTATGTTATACACAGTACAATTCCCCACATGGTAACCAAAGAAGAGTACCCCGCATTGTTGGAAGGGCTGGTGGGCGAGCTGCGCCGTGGCGCACTCAGCCTGGCTGTACTCAGCCAACTCGGCCAGCCCCAATACGGCTACTCGCTCAAACAGCAGCTCGCCGCCCAAGGCATGGATATCCCCGAGGGCACGCTGTACCCGCTCCTCCGCCGGCTGGAGGCGCAAGGCCTGCTCGAGAGCGAATGGCGCGTAGTAGACGAGGCGCGGCCGCGCCGCTACTACCGCATCAGCGCCCAGGGCCAACAAGCCCTGGCCGATCTCACCCACGAATGGCAGGCCATCAGCCAGGCGCTGAACGGCCTCTTACACGGAGACAAGTAATGAAAGACAGCAACCTTATCGAACGTTACGTACACGAGGTCGGCGCGCACTTGCCCGCCAAGACCCGCCACGATGTGCAGCAAGAGCTGCGCAGCCTGCTGCAGGACGCCGCCGCCGAACGCGGCCTGAGCGAGACAGACAGCCAGGCCATCAGCGCCCTGCTGCGTGAATACGGCCATCCTGAAGTGCTGGCCGCCAGCTACCAAAAAGAAAAGAGCCTCATCGGCCACTGGCTGTACCCGGCCTTCCGCCTCAGCTACACCATCGCCGCCATTGTGGTCGGCATCGTCTTTGCCATCGGCTTCGCCCTGCAAGTCACCCAGGCTGGCTTCAGTGCCGCCGAGCTGCTCAAGTTCGTGCTTGAGCTGGCCCAGGCCCTCATCTTCAACCTCGGCGTCGTGGTCGCCGTGTTCGTGGGCCTGCAAGCCTTCGGCGTCGGCCAGCAGCCGCCCGCCGCAACCACGTGGGACCCAGCCAAGTTGCCGCAAGTGCAAGACCCCAACCGCGTCAACCGTACCGAGGTGCTGGTCGGTATGCTCTTCACCTTGCTGGCGCTGCTCGTCTTCAACTTCGCCCCGCAATGGATTGGCATCGGTGGCTGGCAAGACGGGCGCTTTGAGCTCATCCCCGTGCTCACCAACAGCTTCCTGCGCTTCGTCCCCCTGATGAGCGCACTGTGGCTGGGCGAGCTGGCTCTCAAGGCCGCCGTCTACCGCAGCCAGCGCTGGACCAAAGCCCTGCGCTGGGTGCAGGTGGCGCTCAATCTCGCCGCGGTAGGCTTACTCTACACCTTGGTGCGCAACGCCATGTTCAGCGACATGGACATCGTCAACAGCATCATCCAGATCACGCTGTCCATCGCCATGGTCGTCACCGCCATTGAGACGGTCTACAAGGCCTACAAACTTTTGACTCGTAAAGAGAACTAACATGAAGAACAACCAACTCATCGAACGTTACATCCAGGCCGTCGGCCGCCACTTGCCCGCACGCACGCGTGCCGATGTGCAGCTGGAGCTGCGCACCGCCTTGCACGACGCCGCCGAGGAACGCGGCCTCAACCCGCAGACCGACGAGGCCGGCATCACTGCCCTCTTAAAAGAATACGGCCGTCCTGAGGCGCTGGCGGCCAGCTACGGCCAAAGCGGCGCGCTCATCCACCCACAGGTCATGCCCGCCTATCGCCAGGTGCTCACCATCAGCGGCGGCCTCATCACCCTGCTGCATCTGGTCGGCTTGGTGCTGGTGATCGCCAACACCGGGCTTGACTTCAGTGTAGGTGATGTCATCGGCAACTACGTAAAAGTATTGCTGATGAGCTTCGGCGCCATCACCATCGTCTTCAGCGTGATCGACCGCAACCTACTAGACCTCAAAGTCGAGCTGCCCGAGTGGGAGCCCAACACCTTGCCAGCCCTGCTGCCCGAGATGGACCGGCTCGACTATGCCGAGACCGTCGCCGAGTTCATCATCCAGATCGCCGCGCTGGGCGTCTTCGCCAGCCTGCCGTGGGATATCCGCCTACCGGATGGCTCCAGCTGGCAGCTGGTACACGGCGTGCTCAGCATGCTCACCGGCTTGCTGCCCGCCTTCATCGCCCTCGGCGCAGTGGATGTGCTCATCAACGGTATCAAGCTGCTCCAGGGCCGCTGGACCCAGATCACTCGCTGGGCCACCGCCCTGCACAGCCTGGCCGCCGTCGGCCTGCTGGGCTACGTCACCGGCCAAATGATCCGCATCTTGCAACCCGGCCCCTGGGACGACAGGGTCTTCACCAGCATCGCCCTCACCATGTTGGTGGTCATCATCTTCATGCTTGGGGTCGCCGCCAATCAGTTGCGGCGGCTGCTCCTCAGCCGCAAACGAAGCCAGGAGGCGCCATAAACCCACCCTGCATCCAAAGCCCCCAGCCTGTGCTGGGGGCTTTTGCGTCTCATTTTGCATCACCGCAAAGCGTAGTATCCTTTGGGTTCAACGCCTTGTCTGGCGGCAAAATTCTCTATGGAGTGTGTGAATGGATATTCGCGGAAAGAATGCCCTTGTCCTGGGTGGTTTTGGCTTGGTCGGCAGCGCCGTCTGCCGAGAGCTGTTGGCGCACGAGCCGGCTCGGCTGGTGGTTGCCTCGCTCAAAAAATCTGAATCTGATCAAGCAATCGCAGAACTCAAAGCAGCTTTCCCGAACAGCAAGACCAAATTCCTCTCAGCCTGGGGCGATATCTTCGTCCGCGCCGAATGGCAAAGCGAAGAAACTCCGCCGCGCGGCGCCATTCTGGCTGACCCTGCCCGGCGCAAGGTGCTCATCAACGACATCGTAGATGAGCTGAGCGAAGAGGTCCTCAGCGCCTCACTACTACACCGCATCATCATGGGCACCGCCGAGGGGTTGGATGGCCAACCGGCCCACATCGTGGTGGATGCCATCAACACCTCCACTGGTGTGGCCTACCAGAACATCTTTGCCGCGGCGCGCAAGCTGCAAAGTGAGATCGCCAAGGGCAGCCCTGAAACCAGTTGGGAAGACGAGATCGAGCAACTGCTGGCGGCGCTCTACATTCCGCAGTTGGTGCGCCACATCCAGATCATGCACGAGAGCATGCTGCAAGCCGGCACACAAGCCTACGTCAAAGTAGGCACCAGCGGCACCGGCGGCATGGGCCTCAATATTCCCTATACGCACGGCGAAGAGAAGCCCTCGCGCGTGCTCATGTCCAAAGCCGCCCTGGCCGGTGCGCAATCGCTGCTTACCTTCCTGATGGCGCGCACCCCGGGCGGCCCCACGGTGGTCAAGGAGTTCAAGCCCACCGCGCTCATCGCCTGGAAGGAGATCGGCTACGGCAAGATCAGCCGCGGCGGCAAAGACTTCATGCTCTACGACTGCCCGCCAGAGCAAGCCTTGCCGCTCAACGAAGCCAACTTGGCGCCCAGCGGTGAATTTGGCGCCGCCACCGGCAAAGCCATGGAAGCGGTGTACATCAACACCGGCGAGAACGGCCTGTTTGCCGCCGGCGATTTTGCCGCTATCACCTCCTACGGTCAGATGGAATTCGTAACGCCAGAAGAGATTGCCTTCAACGTAGTGCGTGAGATCATGGGTGGCAATACCGGGCGCGACATTGTGGCCGCGCTGGATAGCGCCGTGATGGGCCCCAGCTTCCGCGCCGGCACGCTCCGCGATTCGGCGCTGCGCCGCCTGCGCGAGCTGAGCGCCGAGCACGGCGAATCAGTCGCCTTCGAGATCCTCGGCCCGCCGCGCATGTCCAAGCTCATGTTCGAGGCCTACTTGCTCAAGCAGGAATACGCCAATAAGATGGCCAACGCCCTGGCCGACACACCGCAGCAGATGGCCGCCAAGCTGGAAGCACGCATCAGCAGCGACGCCAAGCTGCGCCAGGAGATTATCTCAGTGGGCCTGCCCATCCTGCTCTCCGATGGCCAGCGCATTCTGCGTGGGCCGCTGGTGAAATCAGAAAACGCCTACCGCGGCTGGGTAGACCTCACACCGGAGAATATGGCCCAATGGCAGCAACGCCTGGAGGGCATCCGCGCCATGGTCAAGGCCGAGCTGGGCGGCGGCAGCTCCTCGCAGCACGACCGCTCGTATTCTTCGGTGCGCGAATGGGCGGATGATGACCGCTTCGAAATCGGCGAGATGGCTGGCTGGGTCGCCATCAATGAGGATAAGGGCCGCAGAGGTAAACAGTAATTTTTGTGAGCAGTGAGGAGTGATGTGTAACAGGAGTCTCAACAGAGGGTTTCCTGCTCACCATTCACTCCTCACTCATCACTTTGCTGTAGGATGGGATTATGAATACTGAGATTGCCGTCTTCGGGGGTGGGTGCTTCTGGTGCACAGAAGCCGCGCTCAAGATCCTGAAGGGCGTGGTGCGCATTGAGCCCGGCTATGCCGGCGGGCCTGCGGGTGCAGCCGCACCCAGCTATGAGCTAGTGTGCACCGGGCGCACAGGCTTCGCCGAGGTGGTGCGCGTGGAGTATGACCCGGCTGTGTTGAACTACGGCGACTTGCTGGCGGCCTTCTTCGCCACACACGACCCAACGACGCTGAATCGCCAGGGCAACGACATCGGCACGCAGTATCGCTCCACCATCCTGTATGCCGACGAAACGCAGCGTGCCGAGGCGGAAGCCTTTATCCGTGAGCACGCGGGCGAATACGCCCAGCCCATCGTCACGCAGCTTGAGCCCCTGGGCGATTTCTTCGTCGCCGAGGAATATCACCACAATTACTTTGAGCGCAATCCGTTCTCGGGCTATTGCATGGCGGTCATCCCGTCAAAAATCAGTAAGCTGCGCAGCAAGTACGCAGAGCTAGTTGCAGAGTAAAACAAAGGGCGGGTCTTAGACCCGCCCTTTGTAGTTCATAGCTGAATTTGGTGAGCAGTGAGCAGTGAGCAGTGAGCAGTGAGCAGTGAGCAGTGATGCTAATTCAAATCAACACTAGCGCAATCACCGCCCCGATTACTGATTACCCTTCACTCATCACTAGCTTTAGTAATCCCGCATCGCCCAACCCGCAGTGGGCTCATGCTCCCAGGGATAGACGATGAACGCATCCGTGCTGGCAGCAAAGTAATCCGGGCGGGTGTTATCAAAGAGATTTCGGTGGGGGTTGAAATGCAACACACTGGTGAAGGGCATGCCGCCTGCAGCCGAGACACGGTTCTTTACAGCCGTACTCGTGCGGCCAGAGCCCCACACATCGTCCACCACCAAAATACGGCGGCCACGCAGCAGTTCATCATCGGGGAATTGCACAAACTTGGGGAAGACCAGCATTTTCTGGCGCGCAATTTCCATCTGGGCAGGGAAGTCTACTGCGGCGGTAAGGATCTCGGCCAAGCCCATGCGCTCCGCCAGCATGCCGCCGGGCACAATGCCGCCGCGCGTTACCATCAGCATCGCCTCAAAGTCATGCTCAAACTGCTGCATGAGCAAATTGATGAGGTGCTGCACTTCTTCCCAACTGACCAATTCTCTGCGCACGACTGTCTCCTGCGATGATTATAGTGGCGCTGGCGGGTTCACTTCAATGCGCCAGCCCGGCAAACGCAGGCCGCGCAACAGTTCCACGGGCTGTATACCGCGTAGCATGAGTTGCCAACGGTATTCCTTATTGACGCGCGCATAGAAGCTGGGCGCCGGGCCAATGACGTCTGTGGCGCCGCGCCCTTGCCGCGTAATCTGGGCGTGCAGCTCTGCGGCCAGCGCACTGGCTTCGTGCCCGGCCTTGCGCTCGTCCAGATGGCGATACTCCAGCCGCACAAGCTCTGCGTACGGCGGGTAGCGCAACTGGCGGCGGTAGGCGCTTTCAGTTTCGTAGAAGGTAGCGTAATCATGCGCCGCGGCTGCCTGGATGGCGTAGTGCTCTGGCTGGAAGGTTTGGAAGATGACGTTGCCACCCAGGGCGCTGCGCCCAGCGCGCCCGGCCACCTGAGTCAGCAACTGGAAGACGCGCTCAGGCGCACGGTAATCCGGCATCTGCAAACCAACATCCGCAAGCACCACACCTACCAATGTCACCTTAGGCAAATCCAATCCCTTGGTGAGCATCTGGGTGCCTACCAGAACATCGGCGTGGCCATCAGCAAACTGGGCGAGGATGCGCTGGTGGCTGCCTTTGCTGCGCGTGCTGTCCCGGTCCCAGCGTAGAACGCGCGCCTCTGGCAGCAGCCGTGATACCTCGGCCACTACGCTCTCGGTGCCCATGCCATAGTGCCGAATCTGGCTGCTCTCACATTGTGGGCACTGCTTCGGCGAGGCGCGATGATAGCCACATTGGTGGCACACCAGGTCATGGGTGAGCTCGCCGCGGGCGTGTTGCGTGAGTGGCGTCTCGCAATTAGGGCAGCGCAGCACATAGCCACAGTCTCGGCAGAACACATACGTGGCACTGCCGCGGCGGTTGAGAAACAAGATAGCCTGCTGCCCACGCTGGACAACTTGCTCCAGTTGATTTCGGAGAGTACGGCTGAAGATGGAGCGGTTGCCTGCTTTCAGCTCGCGGCGCATGTCCACAATTTCTACGGGCGGCAGCTCAGGCGCTATGTCAGCAGCGCCGTGGCCGCGGTGGGCCTGCACGCGCTCGGGCAGCTCAAGCAGCTGCCAGTGGCCGGCCCGCGCCTGCGTGTACGAGCCCACGTCCGGTGTAGCCGATCCCAGCAGCACTAACGCCTGATGAGTCTTGGCGTAATCCAATGCGGCGCGTCGGGCGTGGTAGTGCACATCCTGATTGGCTTCGTAATAACTATCATCGTGCTCTTCATCCAGCACGATGAGGCCAATGTTTTGTAACGGGGCAAAGAGGGCACTGCGCGGGCCAACCACCACGCTCAGATCGCCGCGGCGCACACGCCGCCAGGTGTCATAGCGCTCCCCATCCGAGAGCTCAGAGTGCAGCAGGCCAACCGTATCGCCAAAGCGGGCGAAGAAACGCTGCACCGTTTGCGGGGTCAGCGCAATCTCCGGCACCAACACCAGTGCGGTGCGGCCGGCTTGCAGTGCCTGAGCCACGGCACGTAGGTAGATCTCCGTCTTGCCGGAGCTGGTGACACCGTGCAACAAAATAGGCTTGGCGTTCTTTGCATTCAGCGAAGATTGCACTGCTTGCCAGGCGCGCTCCTGCGCCGCAGTCAGCGTGTGGGGCACATCCATCACGGTCTGCAAACCTTCCAGCGGGTCACGCAGGTGCTCTGCCTGGCCGAGCTCTACATAGCCTTGCTTTTCAAGGTAGGCCAGATCCGGCAAGGCGGCGCCGCTTTCAGCAAACAGCCATTCCGTGGGCATATGGCCGCTTTCACGCTGTAGCGCATCCAGCAAGGCGGCACGGCGGGCGTGCACCGCGGCGGTTTTGCCCAACTGCGCACCGGCAGGGGGCAAGGCAAGCAAACGGGCGGTGCGCACCAGCTTGGCCTTTTGACGCGGCATAGGTAGCACCGGCTCAGTCGCAATCAGGCCATGGCCTTGCAAGGCACGCAGGGCGGCGCGCCAATTGCGCCGCGGCAAGGCCTTATCCAACTGGCGGGCGCGCAGCGGGCCGCGCGCTTCCAGGGTGTGCAGTAGCAGCGCTTGCGCGGCGGAGAGTTCTGGCGCGGGAATCTGCGTGCGGCGGTAGCGTACATCGGCCAGTTGGCCGATGCCGGGCGGCAGCATCAGCGCTACGCAGGCAGCCAACGGCGCCAGGGTGCTATGGCTCAGTTGGCGCGCTAGCTCAATCTGCTGCGGCGTGAGCACCGGCTCATCATCCAGCAAGCTATCGATCGCTTTGGTTTCGGTTACCTCTGGCTGCTCAACGGCGCGCAGCACGACACCCTGCACCACCTGGGCGCCAAAAGGCGCTAGCACCAAGTGGCCAGGGTGCAAGCGGCCGCGCAACTCCGCGGGCACATGATAGTGAAAGACGCCCGAAACCTTAGGGACGTTTACCGCCAGCTCAACATATTCTGGCATAGGGGCTCAGGGCATAAAGCCGATATAGACTTCGTTTTCAAACGCCAGGAAGATGGCGCGATTGGGCGTGATGGTAAACGCGCTGACCAATTCAGCGGGCAGCTCATTGGCGGCGCGCAGTTGGCGCACAATGCTGAGGCGCGGGCTGAATTGATACACGGCCGGCACGATCGGATCTAAAAAGAAGATCGAAGGCCCTGGCGGGTCAGTGATCACAAACTGGGAGAAGTTGGCGCCGGATACCACGGATCCGTTGCGTTGGCCTGGGCGGGTATCGACGAACTCCAAGGGATCGGTACAGGGAGTGCTGTCTTCGCCTTCTTCGTTGAAAACACACTGAGCCACATGGCCATCTTGATCCAATAGGTAAAGCGTGCTGCCATCCAGTGCAATATCCAGCATGTGTTGCATGCTAGGAACCTGGGCGCCAAAAAAGAAGCGCGGCGCCCCAACAAACGAACCGTTCTCGGCGGCGTACATCCACACGGCATTGGTTACTGGATCCAAAACGTAGAGCGTATCCTCTTCGACGGCGATCGCGTTGGGCTTGCCCCAACGGCTATCCGGCTCGCCCAGCGCGCTGGCAGCGGGCGCTTCATTCTTGATGCAATAGATGATGTTGCCATTGGCGTCGATGGCGGCCACCGAGGCACCCAGCGGGTGCGAGCGCGGCGGCAGCAGCGCCAGATCGATCAGTTGGCTAACGATCGCGCCGCCGTACGGAGCGGGTTCGCACGAAAACGATTCGTCGAGCTTGTAGCCGCCGCCGGTGAGGAAGGCGTGCAGAATTTTCCCGGTGGTCTCATCCAGCATGTACAGATCCGTGTTATCGGCCACCATGCGAGTGATCTTGGTGTTGCGCGGCAAGTTGGTGAAAAGCGCCGGCTGAAAATCCATGCGCTCGATGAGATCGAGCCCATCCAACTGTAATTGGGCCTCAGCCAGCAGCTGCTGCGCCGCCTCAGCATCTTGCTCATAAGCGCTGGCACGCTGCGCGAAATGCACCGCGGCCAGCCATGCCTGGCGCACCTCGCCAGGGTCTTGGCGCGCCGCGGCTAAGGCCGCCGCGCTCTGCGCCTGGCTTAAGTAGTTTTGATACAACTGGCCGCGCCCAAATTGCAGATACACCACGGAGACGAGGATCACTACCGCCAAAGGAACCGCCACCGCGATCAGGGTGAGCGTTTGGCGAGGCAGATTGAATACCGGCTCATCAGGCAATAGGCGCATGAAGAAACTGCGCAGCGGCGGGCTGGCCTTGCGCCAAAAATGGGTGGCGCGGCCAGAAATTTCGTGCCAAAGCGTAAGGATGGCGCTGGGTTCGGCTTGTGTTTCGTAGCGCGGCGGCCATTCTGCCTGCGCTGGGCCGGTGCTTTCCTCAGGGGGACCAGGCAACAGGCTATCACTGGCCGTGGACGCAGGGTGCCAGGCGGCCGTATCCTCAAGCTCTGCAGGCGCATGCCCGGGCTCAGCCGGCGCAGGGGTCAGCACCTGCCAACTCGGGCTGGCCGCCTCTGCCGGCTCCCGCCGTGTGGCGCTGGGCGCGGCGGGGGGAGCGGCGGCGGCGCTGTCCTCAAAACTGGTCATCAGGCTGAGGCGCCCGCTGCCAGGCTGGGCCAGCAACATCACCGCGCGTAGCTCCTGGCCAGCCTCGCTTAGAAAGCGACGGCGCAAGGTGGATAGCTTCTGGCCGCTGGCGCCCATTAGGGTCTTTTCATTCCAGCCGCCAGGGATTTCAGAAACCAGCAAGAAGCAATCCGCGGCAGCGAGCTCGGTTTGAAAGAAGCGGATCTCAGTTTGGCTGCTGAGGCCCAGGCCGCGGCCGGCAGCCGGTGCGTCATAAAAATGCTGAATGGTTTGGTTGAGGCGGAACGCGTGCTGCGGGCCGGCATGCGCCAGGGTGACGCGCTCCTCGCGCATCGATAGCGCCGCCAGGCGGGCGGCCTGCGGAGTGGCGCCGGAAAGGCGCTGGTTCAATTGCAAAAAGTAACTATTGAGACGCTCAAATTGCTCGCGCAGTGCGGCGGTGACGGAGCCAGCCGTGCGAAAATACCCCTCCGCCAGATCGCTCAGCAGCGCGTGCTGCTGGTCAGCGCTGAGGGTGATCTCCGGCGGCAAGCTGAGCTGCAGCACCAGGCGTTCGTCATTGCGCCCGCGGGCGGCGCGGCGCGGCGCCGCCAACAAGTGCAGACCCTGCAGGTAAGCTTGGTCTTGTCCGTTGCGTCTATGCAGAGGAACTACAAAAAGATCGAGCGCGTTTGCCATACACGTTGGGCTGCTATTGTACGCACAAACCCCGCGGAGTGCATGCGCGCTGGCCGCTCACCCGTTGGGTGTTCACCCGCACAAAGGGATGCTGGTAAAATCCGAACGAACCCTACTCACTCACCCCCACGAAACACTTACATGAAAATAGACGTTATTCGCACCACCGACTCCTGGGAGGCGCTGGCCCCGGAGTGGGATCTTCTTTTGCACGCCAGCCATCTCAATCTACCCTTTCTCACCTATGCGTTCCAGCGCGCCTGGTGGCAGCACCTGGGCGGCGGGGAATGGCCGCAGGCTGAACTGTACATCCTCACCGGGCGCGCCGAGGATGGGCACCTGGTAGGCATTGCCCCCTTGTTCCGCAACACAGACGCCGCCGGGCAAACCCAACTGATGCTGATCGGCAGCCATGAAATTGCCGATTATCTGGATTTCATCTGCCGTGCTGAGGACCTGAGCGCATTTATCGAAGCGCTGCTAACCCATTTGCACGCGCAGCCGGACTGGGACCTGCTGGTTTGCTACAACCTGCTGGATGAATCGGCCAGCCTGCCCGCGCTGCAAGCCGCAGCCACACAGGCCGGCTGGGTGGCTAGTGAAGAAACCTTGCAGTCTTGCCCCTATATCCCCTTGCCCGCCAGTTTTGACGACTACATTGCCAGCCTGGATAGCAAGCAAGCGCACGAGCTGCGCCGCAAGCTGCGTAAAGCTGGCCGCAATGTGCTACCAGTGACTACGGAGTTGATCAGCGCCGCCAGCGATCTGCCGCAAGCCCTGGATGATTTCTTCGGTCTGATGACGCAAGAAGAAGACAAGCTGCGCTTCCTGACGCCGGCGATGCGTGCCCAGATGGAAGCGATTGCCCAGGCGGCCTTTGCGGGTGGCTGGCTGCAATTGATGTTTTTGAAAGTGGGCCGGCAACGCGTGGCTGCCCATCTGAATTTTGATTACGACAAACGTATCTGGGGGTACAACGCCGGGTTTAGCAACGCCCACGCCGAGCTTTCCCCCGGGTGGGTGATGATGTCCGAAATGATGCAATGGAGCATTGAGCACGGGCGCCAGGTGTTTGATTTCATGCGCGGCGATGAGGAGTACAAATATCGCTTCGGTGCGGTCAACCGCTTCGTCAAGAAGCTGACCCTGCGGCGAAACTAAAAAAACGCAGCCATAGGCTGCGTTTTTTGTTTGGCGGGTTTAGCTGGCAGCGTAGCGCAAGGCGGCACGCGCCAACAAGCGCGTCGAATCCAGCGTAGGCAGCACCGAATCTTGCGGCTCGATCAGCAGCGGGATCTCGGTGCAGCACAAGCCCACGGCATCACAGCCTTGCTGGGCAAATTGTTCGATCAGCCCCTGAAAGTAGCCGCGCGTCTCGGGGCGCAGGGTGCCATAGATCAGCTCATCCACAATGTATTTGTGCACTTGCTGGCGCTGCTCGAGGCTGGGGGTAACCAGCTCAATACCCAGCGGCTCAAATTTGCGCGGGTAGACCGGGCCTTCCATCAGCGGTTGAGTGCCCAGCAAGCCGACGCGGCGATAGCCGCGCGCCTGTGCCTCGCGGCCCACTTCTTCGGCAATGTGCAGCCAGGGCAGTGGAGCGCGTTCGAGGATCGGGTCGATGGCGACATGCACAGTGTTATCCGGGCATACCAACACCTCGGCGCCGATCTTTGCCAGCTTGTGTGCCGATTCCAGCAAGGTTTCGCTGACCGCGGGCCACTCGCCGGCCTCTGAGGGGAAGTGATAGGCCGCCATGCTGAAGTTGTGCAGCGTGACTTCGGGATTTACAAACGGGCCGAAGAAATCTTTGCCCTCTTGAATGATGGTGCGGTAGCACAAGGCTGCACCTTCATATGAAACGCCAACGATGCCGATATGTTTTGTCATGGGGAGAGAATCAGTGAGCAGGTATCAGTGAATAGTGAGCAGGTATGGTCAGAACCAGTAACCAGTGTACTCCCGTTCACGAACCTGTTGACTAGTAAAGTCTCAGAACCAACAAACAGTTTCCTGTTCACTGTTCACCAATCACTGCTCACTAACTATTCCCTAAAAATGCGCACCCTGCGATTCGGCTCTTTACCATACGAATGCGAAACCAGCTTGGATTCTTCCACCATTTGGTGCTGCAAGCGGCGCACGTAAGACGAAGCCGGCGGCAACTCGACCCAGCGCTCCCCATTGAGCACCGCATCGATTGCCTGGCGGGTTTGGCCGAGCTGCTCGTCCATATCGCCGCTTTCGTCCGCTTCGCCGGGCAGATCAAAGATGCCCGAAAGAAAGCGCTCCATCTGTGCCACCGTGTTGGCGCGCAACACATACACCGGCATACCGCGCTGCTCGGCATCCACAATCGGGCGCTGGCGTTTGCGGTAATAGGTGCGCAAGGTGACGAGCACATCGGCTTCACCAGGCTCCTTTACCGGGATGACCGGCACGCCCACATGCTTGGCGGCGTTCATCAGCCGGTTGCGCGCCACGCCAAACGGATACACGCGCACCGGCTGCAAGCTAGACGGGCTGCGCAGCGTGGCACTTTCCGCCATAGGCGCCGCGGCTGCCGCGGTTGTGCGCGCATAGGCGCCAGGTTCAGCCGGCGCGGCTGGGCGCGAGCGCGTGCCACTGCTCGCCGGAGGGCTGGCCACCTGGGCCCCCAGGCGGGTAGTGCCGCGGACGGGGGCTTCGTTACGCCGTCCGCCACTGGCCGGGCGCGGCGGGGGCGGGGCCTGGGTGATCTTGACCTCGCCATGCTCATCGCGGGTGCGCAGCTCAGGCTCCATCGGGTAGCCGCGCAGCAACGCATCTACCGCGGCAGCCACATCACGATGGATGGCGAAACGATGGCGGTCTTGGATCTCTACCAGTACGTCAAAGGTGGGCGGCGAACGGCGCTCGAGCACGGTCTTTTGCGTGCCGCGGCGGCGTGCTTCTTCGTCAGACAAGGTGACCGATTCGATGCCGCCCACCAAATCCGACAGCGTGGGGTTGAGTAGCAAATTCTCCAGCGAGTTGCCGTGCGCCGTGCCGATCAGTTGCACGCCGCGCTCGGCGATGGTGCGGGCCGCCTTGGCTTCCAGCTCACGGCCGATCTCATCGATTACGATGACCTGCGGGTTGTGATTCTCCACCGCTTCGATCATCACTTCGTGTTGCATTGAGGGCGTAGCCACCTGCATGCGGCGGGCGCGGCCCACGGCGGGGTGGGGTACATCGCCATCACCGCCGATCTCGTTAGAGGTATCGACGATGACCACGCGATTCTTTTCTGCCAGAATACGGGCAGCTTCGCGCAGCAGGGTGGTTTTGCCCACACCCGGGCGCCCCAGGATCAGCAGGCTCTTGCCATCCTGGATCAGATCTTGGATGATATCGATCGTGCCATAGACGGCCCGGCCCACGCGCAGGGTCAGGCCGACCACATCGCCGCGGCGGTTGCGGATGGCGGAGATGCGGTGCAGGCTGCGCTCAATGCCGGCGCGATTGTCTTCGTCAAACTCGCGCAGGCGGCCCACCACATAGTCAAGGTCATCTTTATCGATCTCGCGTTCAAGCAAAACAACTTCTTCATCGATCAGGCGCGTGGTGGGCACGCGGCCGAGATCGAGAATGATTTCTAACAGGTCGCTGCTGTGGTTGTGTTGGCGCACCGCGTTTTGCACATCTTCGGGCAGCACGCCCAACAGCGCATCAAGATCATCGGTAATTTGGCGTTTTGTCATCGTTCGTCCATAGGTGCCTGTGTGCGCGCCGGGTAGCGAATGCTACTGCTGGCTTCCATACTGGCGGCTTGCGCCATCTTTTGCACCTCTTTCACTTTTACGGGCTGCAGCATGCGGCGCAATAACACCGCCTGGCGTGGGCCCGGGTCGGCATCCAATCCTTCCAATACCGGCTCCAGCCAATCCTGATAGGAGCGCACAGCAATGTAGAGCGGGCGGTTGCGGCGCGGGCGCAAACGTAGCACCAGCTCGGTCAACCAGTCGGGCATGGCGGGCGTGGGCGCGGCCAGCACCTGTAGCCAGGTGCCGCGCGGCCCACGCTGCACATCGGCAAAGGCGGCCAGTTGGCCCTGCTGGAAGCACACATAGCTATCCTGGCGCTGAGTGGAGCCACAACTAAGGTGCTGCACCTGCGCCGGCACGAGCGCAGTGTGCAGCAGGCGCACGGCCAAGGCATGCCGGCTGAGGTAAGGTTGCCAGCCGAGCGCATCCAGCGGCACCCCTGGGGCACGGCTGAGCTTCCAGACGCGTTGGTGGGCCTGTACACTCAGCCCAGCTTGCTGCAGGGCGGCACTGGCCGCGCTGTGTTCATCCACTTCAGCAAACAAGCCCTGTACGCCGTAGGCGCCTAGCGTTTTGAGGAAATGCTCCACGATCAGGGTGAGCCGCCCGGGTTGAATGGCAGCCTGGGGCGCCAGGTACACCAGTGCGGCCAGCGGGCTGCCCGCATAGCGTTGCACCTGCCCAAATAGCTTGGTTTCGCCACCCGCTTGGGCTAGGTGCACCCCGCTATAGCCTGCAAAAGGAGCCAGCCAGGCCCGGCGCAGCAGCGCCGCGGCGCCGCGCGTCAATACGGATTGATTGTGGAGAAAGAGCGCTTGTGGATGAGCCGATAGTAGCGCCCCAAGATCAGCAATGGTAACGTCTTGTGACACGCTGCTATTCTACAACAGCGCCCTTTCGCTTGCATCAAGGTTGTATTAATTTCCTGCAAGCTGCAGGAAATAGCGGTGAAAGCGATCGTCGCCCGAAATTTCGGGGTGGAAGGCAGTGGCCAGCAGCTTGCCCTGCTGGGCAGCAATGATGCGCCCATCAGGCAGGCTAGCCAGCGCCCGGGCCTCGCCGCTGACGGATTTGATCAGCGGGGCGCGGATGAAGACGGCACGCACGGGCGGATCGCCGGGGGCCAGGCCGTGCAAAGCAGGCACATCTACAGATACATCGAAGCTCTCGACCTGGCGGCCATACGCGTTGCGCTCAACGGTGATATCCATAATGCCCAGCAAGGGCTGTTGGCGTTCGGCATCTTTGGAAAGGAAGATCGCTCCGGCGCAAGTGCCATAGATGGCATGTGCCTGGCCGAATTGGCGCAGCGGCTCGATCAAGCCATAATCAGTAGCCAGTTTGCCGATGGTGGTGGATTCGCCGCCGGGCAGCACCAAGCCATCGAGCCCGTCGAGATCGGCGGGCAGGCGCACCTCGCGCACCTGTGCGCCGAGACGAGCCAGCATGCTGGCATGTTCTGCGAAATCACCCTGGAGTGCGAGGACGCCTACAAGCATAGTAATTAGTAATTAGTAATTAGTAATTAGTAATTAGTAATTAGTGATTAGTGACAGATTTGGGCTTCTCCTGATCACCGCTCACTACTCACTACTCACTACTCCTACTCACTGGCCTTCCTACCATCCGCGCTTAGCGATCAGATCCGCTTCGGGGATGTCAGTCACCTGGCGGCCCACCATCGGCTCACCGAGATTGCGGCTGACTTCAGCGAGGATCTTGGCGTTGTTGTAGTGCGTGGTGGCTTTGACGATCGCTTCAGCCCGGCGGGCAGGGTCACCCGATTTGAAGATACCCGAGCCTACGAAAACACCATCCACACCCAGTTGCATCATCAGCGCGGCATCTGCCGGGGTGGCAATACCGCCGGCGGCAAAGTTGACCACGGGCAGGCGGCCGAGCTCCTTAGTTTCTTTCACCAGCTCATACGGCGCGCCGAGCTCTTTGGCTAGCGCCATCACTTCTTCGTCAGGCATGGTCTGCAGTTTGCGCACGGTGCCAAGCACGGTGCGAGCATGGCGCACAGCTTCCACAACATCACCCGTGCCGGCTTCGCCCTTGGTGCGGATCATGGCAGCCCCTTCGCCGACGCGGCGCAGGGCTTCGCCCAGGTTACGGCAACCGCACACGAAGGGGATCTTGAAATCGTGCTTATTGATGTGATTGACTTCGTCAGCCGGGGTGAGCACTTCGGATTCATCGACATAGTCAACCCCGAGGGATTCGAGGATCTGCGCTTCGACGAAATGGCCGATGCGCACCTTGGCCATCACCGGAATGCTGACCGTGTTCATGATCTCTTCGATCAGGCCAGGGTCACTCATGCGCGCCACGCCCCCATGGGCACGAATATCGGCGGGCACGCGCTCCAACGCCATCACGGCTGCTGCGCCGGCATTTTCAGCAATGCGGGCATGTTCGGCCGTGACCACATCCATGATCACGCCACCCTTGAGCATCTGGGCCAGGCCCTTCTTGACTTCAAATGTAGCGACTTGCTTTTCCATTCAGCAGCTCCTAAGGTCTACTTGGTTTACAGTTTGGATTCTACCATCCACAAAATCTGCCTTTGGGCGGGCAGCTTCTACGCGCGTTGCAATACAATGTACTCTGTGGAGGGATATGCCTAAACTACGTTCGCTGGATATCAATCAAGCCTTTCTGTTTATCTTCCAAGACCCGCAGTGGCTGCGCAAGTTTGTGATCGCCGGGCTGCTTTCGCTGACGCTGGTTGGCGCTATTCCCGTGCAGGGCTGGCTGCTGGAAATGCAGCGCCGCCTGATCCAGACTGGCAAAAGCAGCCTGCCGGAATGGGATGCGCTGGGTGAGTACAGCCTGCACGGATTCAAATTCATGCTGGCCTGGATGATTGTCATTTTGCCTTTGTCGCTGCTGTATTTGCTGGTGTTCTTTTTTGCCAGCAAAGATCAAGCCACACGGGTGCTGCTGATGACGATATTCCAGCTAGTGGGGGTGCTGGCCAGCGTGGCGCTGCTGATCCTGATGGGCATCGTATCGGCGCGTTATGCCGAGACCTATTCGCTGCGCCAGACATTTGAGCTGCCCTGGCTGCTCACCTTGTTGCGGGCCAACGGGAAGCAATTTCTAGCCGCGGCGCTATTGGGCTACATTGCCTCCTATGCTGCTTTGTTCGCCGGCTACATCTTGCTGTGTGTTGGTATTTTCTTCACCAACCCGATAGGCATGGCGATCATGCTGCATTTGTATGCCCAGGCCTATCGCCATGCCAAGGCGCTGGCAGGCTAACTTTCACCATAGGGTGAAAAAGCGGCTCAAACGCATATAACCCCAGCTTCGCCCGCTAGGCTAGATTGTGGGCTCCCGGCTCTCTATACTGCGCATGAAAGGATTTGTTGCATGCACAAGATAGATGCCTCGGAAAGCCCATTGATCGTGATGCACACGTATGAACCGATCATGAAGGCAGATATGTTCGCCATTACGGGTGCGGGGGATGAGCTGATCGCCCAGGGCCAACCCTTTGCCCTGGTGATCGTGAACGACGGCGGTGACGGCAAGGATCGCGAGCGGGGCGCCAACGCCGTGCTCACCCAATGGGTCAAGGACAAGAAGCCCGCTCTGCAGCGCCTGTGCGTAGGGATGGCTTCGGTAGTGCCCACCAGCGCCATGCTGGCGTTCTATGGCCCCTTGGTAAAGAAAGTGGCCAGTACGATGTATGGCTTTCCGTTTGAAATGTTCACGGATGTAGACGATGCGCGCGCCTGGGTGAGCGCCCGGCTAAACTAAAAAGCCCCGGCGTTTGCCGGGGCTTTTTTATGTTTGCACAGCATTGATCAAGTGGCACAAAGCGCACATTGCAAACAATTGCTTGGGGCGCAGACCTTAGTGGTAAAAGTTTCAATGAGATGCTTGCACCCCATCGATACCTGGCTTGCGCTCAGCCGTATCGATGCGCGGCCACGCATCGAGCTCCAGCGTCTTACTGTTTACCATCCAGACGCAAGTGCATCACATGACGGCGTTTACCGGCACGCCCGGTCTCGGTAAAACCGGCTTGTTCAAAGTTGGAAACGAAACCCATAAAACGATAGCTGGGCGAATCCGGATCCACTGGATAAGCCTCCACGATCTTGGCCCCATGCTTGCGCGCGGTTTTGATCGCGGCGGCCAACAGTTGCTTGCCAATGCCCTCGCCACGGCGGGCGCGCGGCACAAAGAAGCAGGTCAGCGACCACACCTTCTCTTCGGCTACGCCCTCGTACGGCGCGCCGCCCAGTGGCGTGTGGCTGGCGCGCGGTGCGATCGAGCACCAGGCTACTGGTGTCTCGCCATCGTAGGCGAGAATGCCGATGGGAATAGCTTGTTTGACCAGTGAGCCGATGGCCTTTTTGCGATCTGCATTGCTGGCCTGCTGGCGGTTGCCCGGCAAGGGGCGCCAGGCCATGCACCAGCAATAGGATGGGCAGCCTTTGCCCTCGAAGAGGCTTACGAAATCATCCCAGTTCGTTTGGTCTACTTCGCGAAATTTCATGAGATGTTGATCGCAAAGATCACGTTACGCATGCGCACCTCTTGTGGATGGCATTATAACGAAGCGCCTTAGTCCGCTCGCCCCGCCATCACCTGCACCGCAGGCAGGGGCAGCGCAAAACTTTCACAGGTAGCCAAATTAAGCAGCAGCGCTGGCATGTACCCACTATTCGGATCGAACACATTGACGATCAGCCAGTCTTGGCCCAGCCAGGCACCAGCAGCATACATGCGCTCAGTGCTCGATTCAGCCACGAGGCGCGGCTGGCTGCCATCCAACGGCGCAGCGAACACGCTGTACTGAAAGCCACCGAAAACCGTCTGGGCAAAAGTGATCTGGCGGCCATCTGGCGAAAGGGTAACAAAGCCACCTTTGCGATTACTGATCTCGGCCTGGTCACTCAGTTCACCCGTGATTACGTTGAGCGTTTGCACCTGCGCGCCGCCAGGTACGCCGCGGCTGACTACGATGTGCTTACCATCCGGCAGCCAGCCGGCGATGGCGGTCATATCACTACTACTGCCAGGGATGGCTTGTAGGCCGCTGCCATCCGCACCGATACGAAATACGCCTTGCCCACTGTGCACAAAGGCCAGTTGCGCACCATCAGGAGACCAGGCCATCGAGTAGGCGCTATCCTCCTGGATGAGGGTGCGCATTTCTCCGCTGGGCAGGTCATAGAGGCGCAGCCCATCGTGAGCATAGGCGACCTGATTGCCATCTGGCGATAGCGCCGGCGAACTCCCGATGTCGATGAATTGGCGATCTGCTCCATCCAACGAGATCAGATACAGGCCTGGCAGCATGCCGCCGGCGGAGAAATCTTGCACGATCACGCGCCCGCTGAACTCTGGCGGCAGCGGCGCGCTGGTGGGTTCATCCTCGGCGCGCAGGCACACCGCACCGGTGGGCACCGCAGTGGCCGCCGCACGCGGCGCTGGCAGGGTCAACTCGGCCTGCCAAGGCCCTTGCATACGAACAAAGTAGTTATCCACCCAGAAACGATGAGTACCCGTGGGTAGATAGTCGTAGATCAGACCCTGATCCAAGATGCCGGGTTCTACGGAGCCTCCATACAACCCGATCCCTTGGCTGAGGTTGTCCTTATCCAGCAGGGTGATGTAAGTGATCGCCGCCGGGTCGAAGTGCATACGAGTTTCCAGCGCATAGCTGCCATCGGCGCGCGCGACGAATTGCATGGATTCCACCTGGATGCTCTGGGCGCCCAGAGGTAACGGCGCGCCCACCTGCCACTGCTGGCCGTGGCTGGGGCTAGGGCCGAGATCGATGGTGATCTCAGCCGCGCTATCGATGGATTGGGTAATGCGCACCGAGAGATCCTCAAGCACGATGCGCGCCGGGCTGCTGATGTGCTTCGTGTCCGTGCGCAGCGTCCAGGTAAGGAAGCGCTGGCCTGGGTCACTCGGCGGGTTGGGGAACTCTTCAAATTCTGTGGGGATGAGCTTGCCCTGTGCATCCAGCAGAGTCAGCCCGATCGACCAGAATTCGGGTGCGGTGAATTCACTGTCTTGCCAGGAGAGTTGGCCGCGGATCAGATAGCCATCTTCAAGCTCAACATAATCTTCCACACCCAAGGCAAAGCCGTGCGGCGCGGGCGCAGTTTCGGTAGGCTGTGCAAGCGGCTGGACTAGTAAGGTTTGGAAACCTTCGGGAGCTGGAGCGAACAACAGCGGCATGTTCATATTCTCCGGCCCCAAACCGGGCAACACTTCGGGCACGCAGGGTACAAGCAGCATCGCCTCAGTTACATCCGCCGAGATGGCGGGGTAGCTAAGTTGCAATTGCATCCAGCTGTGCCCACCGCCGCCACTACCACTCAGCACTTTGAGGATGTCTCCGTTGGGCAATTGGATACTCGGGTTCTTGAAGCAACCAAGCACATCCTCGGAAGCTGGCTTTTGCTCCTGGCGGATACCTTCGAACAAGATCGTCAGCACGGTTTGCTGATCGTCTACCAGGCCATCGACCGTCGAAACACGAATGCCGTCTTGTTCCAAGGTGTGCGGGTTGGCGAGCACGCGCAAGCCTTGCTCCGTTTCCACATAGCCAGTGCCCGGCACGTAGCCAAACCAGCCCAGCACTTGGGCAAGCACGCGCTGTGGCCCGAGTGCCAAGGTGAGCGCCAGAACCGCAGCCAGCAGCAGGCCGGCCAGCGCCAGGCGGCGGCCGGGCCGCCAACGCGGCGCCGGGGTGGTGTGGGTGGCGCGGGCATGGGCCGCGGCCTGTAAACGCTGGCTCAATGCGGCGGAAAATTCAGGCCGCAACGGCGGGGCTTGCAAAACCGCGCGCAGTGCGGGCTCCAAAGGGTGGGTGGCGGGATTAGACATGCTCGACCTCTAACTGGCGCTGCAAACGATCGAGGCAGCGGTAGATTGATTTTTTGACGGCGCCTTCGCTGCGCCCCAACAGCGCGCCGATCTCAGCAAAGCTCAGGCCAGCCACATAGCGCAAACGCAGCAGCTCGGCGTGCTGCGCCGGCAGCGCAGCGATGTGCTGGCGCAAGGCGGCGTGCAGCTCACGCTCGCTAAAGTCGGCCAGCACATCCTGCTCGGCGCCAAGCTGCGCGGCGGCCTGCAGGGGCTCGGCGGGCGGGCGCCGGAAGTTATCGGCGGCTTTGTGCCGGGCGATGGCAAACAGCCAGGCGGCGAAGTAGCCTTTGTGGGTGTAGTGGGGCAGGCGTTCCAGCGCAGCCAGGAAGGTTTGTGCGGTGAGTTCTTCGGCCTCGCTACGCGAACCGACGCGGCTGTAGAGGTAACCGAAGACCCGCCCGGCATAGGCACGGTACAAGCCCTCAAATTGGGCAGGATCTGCCTGGGCTGCCCGAATTAGGGCTACTTCACTTTTGGTCATTGCAATTAGTCCCTTCCTAAAGCCTATCGGTTTTTTGAGCCAAAAGGGACGCGCACTTGACAATTCCTATAAATTGTACAATAATACATATATACATTCATACAGAGGTACAGTGATACATTGAGCCCGATAGCTAAACTCCACGTAGACCTGACGGTGCACACCCCGGCGTACCTGCAGATCATTAGCGGGATCAAGCAGGCCATCGCCAATGGTGAACTCAAGCCCGGCGATCAACTGCCCACCGTGCGCCAACTGGCCGCCGACCTGCGCATCAACTTCAACACGGTGGCACGCGCCTACCGCCTGCTGGACGAAGAAGGCGTGATCTCGACCCAGCACGGCCGCGGCACCTTCATCCTCGATGCGCCCTCCGGCCGTGATTTGCAGCGGCTGCGCCAACAGCAGATACGCTCGCTCAGTGAGCATTATGTTGAAGAGGCGCAGAAGTTGGGCTTTGAGCCAGACGAAGTGCGCAGCCTTATCGAAGAACATATCCGTTCGTGGGAACGGAACAGAAACTAAAAAGGAGACAACATGCTTACTACAGGATTTTCGACAGCACACAAGAATCGCTCTGGGCACGTGCCGGGCATTGCTGCCTTGCTGATGATGGTGCTTTGGTTCGCCGGCGGCGGCCTGGCCTTGTGGCTGGGATTGCAAGGCGCGGCCTGGGCCGCGGTGATCCTCGGCGGGCTCGCCTTCATTGGCGGGCTGTATGTACTGCTCGGCCTCAAGCTGGCGGACCAATGGGAGAAGGCGGTGGTCTTGCGCTTCGGCCGCTTCATTGGGCAGCGCGGCCCGGGCTTGTTCTGGATCGTGCCGGTGGCCGACCAGGTGACGCAGTGGATCGACCAACGTGTGATCGTGGCGCCCTTCAGCGCCGAGAAAACGCTCACCAAGGACACGGTGCCGGTCAACGTAGACGCGGTGATGTTCTGGCTGGTGTGGGATGCCGAGAAGGCCGCCCTGGAAGTGGAAGACTATCGCGCCGCGATCAGCTGGGCAGCGCAAACCGCGCTGCGCGAAGTGATCGGCGCCAGCGACCTGGCCGACATCCTGGTGGGCCGCGCCCGCATGGATGCCGACCTGCAAAAGATCATCGATGAGCGCACCACGCCGTGGGGCATCACCGTGCAATCGGTGGAGATTCGCGATGTGGTCATCCCACAGGATTTGGAAGACGCCATGTCGCGCCAGGCGCAGGCCGAGCGTGAGCGCCAAGCCCGCGTGATCCTGGGCGAATCGGAGAAGCAAATTGCCGACTCGTTCGCCGAAGCCTCGCGCGCGTACAAAGACAATCCCACCGCGCTGCATCTGCGGGCGATGAACATGTTGTTCGAGGGCCTCAAGGAAAAAGGCGCCATGGTCATCGTGCCCAGCAGTGCCGTGGACACCATGAACTTAGGTGGCATGAGCGGCATGGTCTCGCTAGCACAGCAAAACACCCCCAAGAGCTAAACCTTTCTAAGCCGCCAGGACAAACCTGGCGGCTTTTCTATCTGCGCAGCACTAACTATTGGTAGTATCGTTTTCTAGTTGATGCAGCATGTTTCACGTGAAACACACAGGAGCAGGATGAAGACACTCGACACCCGACGCATTTGGATCTTCCTGGCATTGGCCTTTGGGCTGTGCTGGGCGTTTGCCGCCGTGATTTACGCCACCGGCGGGCTGGTAGACAGCCCGGAATTGTTCCCCGGCACGGGCATTACGCTGGCCGTGGTGCTGCTGGCTTTGGGCTGCATGTGGTCACCCGCCATCGCCCACCTGCTCACCCGCGCCATCACCAAAGAAGGCTGGAAGGATCTGTGGCTGCAACCGAATGTAGGCCGCTCATGGTTTAGTTGGGCCTTGGCCTGGCTGCTGCCCACAGTGCTGACCATTCTCGGCTTGGTGGTGTACTTCGGCGTGTTCCCGGGGCACTTTGATAGCGCGCTGAGCGTGTTGCAACAACAGATCGACGCCATCACGGAAGTGGCGGGGCAAGCATTGCCTTTTGATGCATGGACGCTGCTGCTCATCCAGGTGGGGCAAGGGGTTTTACTGGCCCCGCTGATCAACAGCATCTTCACTTTTGGTGAAGAGTTTGGCTGGCGTGGGTATCTGCAACAAAAACTGATGCCGCTTGGCTTCCGTAAAGCCACGGTCTTGGGTGGCATCATTTGGGGGTTCTGGCACGCGCCGATCATTGCCATGGGGCACAACTATGGCTTTGATTACTTTGGGGCACCGTGGGCCGGGATCCTGGCAATGGTGTGGTTCACCATTCCGTGGGCAGTGATCATGGGCTGGCTGGTGCTGCGCGGCGGCAGCGTGTGGCCGGCGGTGATCGCCCACGCCGGCTTGAATGGCATCGCTGGCTTGGGGGCCTTGATGATCAACCCGGAGGCCAGCGGGCTGAGCTCCTTGTTGGGCCCTTATCCCACCGGAGTGATCGCCGGTATTCCCAGTGTTGTATTCGCCCTGTATTTATTGTGGAAGGGCGGCCCTGAGATGCCTGAAGCCACCCAAGATGTTTCACGTGAAACACAGCCGCAGGGGCCGGCACCGAGTAATGCCGACGCAATCGTAGCCTACGGGCTGAGCAAACGCTTCGGTAGCCTGGACGCGGTGGATCATCTCGATCTCAAAATTCCTGTAGGCGAAGTCTTTGGCCTGCTCGGGCCTAACGGCGCCGGCAAGACCACCAGCATCCGCATGCTGGCAGCGCTGATCGCGCCGAGTGAAGGCGAGGCTTGGGTGGCCGGCCATCGTCTCGGCGCAGATGACACCGCGCTGCGCAAGGACATCGGCATTCTGACGGAAACGCCGGGCATGTATGAGCAACTCAGCGCCGAGCGCAATTTGGGCTTCTTCGCTGAGCTGTACGAGGTGCAGGATATCCCCGGGCAAGTGGAGCGCTATCTGCGCATGCTCGGCTTATGGGGCCGGCGCCACGAAGCCGTGGGCGGCTTCTCTAAGGGGATGCGCCAGAAGTTGGCCATTGCCCGCGCCTTGCTGCACGAGCCCAAGGTGATCTTCCTGGATGAGCCCACCAGCGGCCTCGACCCCGAAGCGGCGCGCACGGTGCGCGAATTTGTCGAGCAGCTGCGCGGCGAGGGGCGCACCATTATCATCACCACACATAATCTTGACGAAGCAGACCGGTTATGCGATCGCATCGCTATTTTCAAATCCAAGCTGCTGGCGGTGGATACCCCCAATGCGCTGCGCCGCAAGTTATTTGGCCGCTCGGTGGTCTTTCATCTGGCGGCGGCAAAGGAAGCCTTCGTCAGCGCGCTGCGTCAGAAAACCTATGTGCATGAAGCCACTCTGCGCGGCGACAAGATCGTGGTCAAGCTAGATGACCCCGAAGCGCACAACCCCGAGCTACTGCGCGAGCTGGTTGGGCTGGGCGCCGATGTGCAGTTCGTTGGCGAAATTCGCCAGAGCCTGGAAGATGTGTATTTTCAGTTATTGGGCGGCCAGGCTCAGCCTGAGGGGGCGGCATGAAAAAGATCGCCGTCCTGGTTGGCAAGGAATGGGCTGAAGTCTTTCGCAATAAGCTGGTGATCTTTAGCGTGGTATTCATGCCGCTGGTGTTTGCACTCATCCCTTTGGGCCTCCTGTATGCCTCTTCAGGCGCAGAGGTAAGCACGATTGAGTCAGAGTTCGGCCCATTGATCAGCCAGCTAAAGGCCGCATGTGGCCCTTTGGAAGGGCTGGAATGCACGCAGCTTTTGCTTTTGCAACAGTTCCTGGTGCTGTTCCTGATGATGCCTGCCATCATTCCGATCACGATCGCCTCGTACAGCATTGTGGGCGAGAAGTCTACGCGCACCCTCGAGCCACTGCTCGCCACGCCGATCACTACCGGGCAACTGCTGGCCGGGAAAGCCATCGCCGCGGCGCTGCCGGCTTTGCTGGCCAGCCTGGCAAGTTTTGCCATCTTCGCAATTGGCACCTCAGTCATTGCGGGCAGTGCAGTGGCCGGCCGCCTGCTCTCGGCGCTATGGCTGGTGGGCATCTTTGTCGTCGGCCCGCTGCTCTCGCTCACCGGGGTGAGCCTGGCGATCATGATCTCCTCGCGCGTGAACGATCCGCGGGCCGCTGAGCAACTGGCGGGCTTGCTGGTACTGCCGGTCACGGCCCTATTCATTGGGCAGATGGTAGGCGTGGTAGCGCTCGATCAATCGATCCTGCTCACCATCGCGGGCGCATTGGTGTTTGTAGATCTCGCGTTGCTGTACTTTGCTATTCGCTTGTTCCAGCGTGAAACGATTTTGACGCGATGGAAGTAACCCAAAGGACCTCAATGAAGAAGCTTGCTGTATCTATTCTTGTGCTGGCCTTGTTTCTTGTGGCGGCGCCCGTGCATGCTCAAGACACAAGCCTTAGCCTGCGCATGAACCGCGATTTTGGTCACGCTGGTTTTGGCAATGACATCGAAGGGCTGTTCAGCCTGATCGCCGAGGGGCCGGCCAACTTACAGCGCGTGGAGTTTTACATTGACGCAGCGCTGATCGCCACGGATGACGAGACCCCGTTCCGCGTCCAGTTCACCACCAAGGATCACGCGCCCGGCGAGCACCGCATCTACGCCATTGGCTACCCTGCCAGCGGCGCGCCACTGCATTCCAACGAGATCACGCGCACCTTTCTCTCCGCCGAAGAATCGCGCGGCAAGATAGTGCAGTTGCTCGGACCGCTGCTCGGCATCGTGTTTGGCCTGATCCTGCTCACCACAGTTGTGCCGGCCTTGCTGATCCGCAAGCGGCCCGAGCGCGGCAAGTACGGCCTCTCTGGCGGCGCAATATGCCCGCACTGTGCGCTACCCTTCCCGCTGAAGTTCTTTAGCTTCAATATGGGCGCCAAGAAATTGGACCGCTGCCCGCACTGTGGCAAATGGGTGATGGTGCGCCGGGCGAGCCCCGCGGCCCTGGCCGAAGCCGAGGCGCGCTGGGCGGCACAGGATACCCCCAGCGGCGCAGCGCCTCGCCGCAGCCACGAAGATGAACAAATAGACAATAGTCGATATGAAAATTGACACAAAAGAGCTGCGCCAGCGCAGCTCTTTTAGTCGAGCGGTAACTGCGTCTGGCGGGGAGCCTGGGCTAACGCCTGGCGAATGGCCTGTTCTACATGGTCTTGCGCCGCAGGGCTGCTGACAATATCCAGCGCATCCGTTGGGATGCGTAACACCGGCACGCCCTTGAAAAAATCGTCAAAAAAGCTCTCGTACTCTGTGTTGAGGGTGTCGATATAGGCGCGTTCCATTTGGCGCTCGTAGGGACGATCACGCCGGGCGATGCGCTGCATCAACACATCCGTGGAGGCTTGTAGGTAAACGATCAGCTCAGGCAGTTGGATCTTCTCCGCCAGCGCATCGTGCACCTTGTAATACATGTCCAGCTCGTCCCCCACCAGGTTGATGCGCGCAAACAAGGCATCCTTGGCGAAGGTGTAATCAGTGATCAAGTTCTTGCCTTGCGTCAAAATCTCGGGCATAAAGCTGTTTTGCTGGTGGTAGCGGCTGAGCAAAAAGAAGATCTGGGTCTGAAAGGCATAGCGCGCCCGATCGCCGTAGAAATCAGATAGGAACGGATTTTCGTCAAAGACCTCGAGGCGCAGTTCTGCCGCAAAGCGCTGCTGCAGCATGCGCGCCAGTGTGGTTTTGCCCACACCGATGACACCTTCGATGGCAATATACATAGCTGATTTCTTATACCAGCCTGAGGAACGCTTATCAAGCGATTGGCCAAAACTGGCAACAAACCTGCAACTCCAAGCATAGATCTACTGCAAAAATAGACGGCCTGCTCTATAGTGTGGGCATACAAAGGATGCTTTGATGAAACGAACTTTCGCTCTTTCCGCGGCGTTGACCCTGGGATGCCTGGCGCTGAGCGCCTGTGCGCTGCCGTTCGCGCCCGCGCCCACCCAGACGGCAACGGCTACCCTCGACCCCACGGCCACCTTTACCCCTTCGCCAACGGCCACGCAGACGCCATTGCCCAGCAATACGCCTGAGCCCTCCCCCACCTTGCCGCCCAGCGAAACACCGGTGCCCTCGGATACCCCCACGCCGACCCTGACGCCGACCCCGCTGCCCTTTGACCCGCGCAGCGAGTATGGCAATTCGCCCACGCTATATGACAGCATGGACGATGACCGCAATTGGTCCGATTCCAACGGCTTACCCAATGACAACCTGCTGCGCCTGGCGCTGGGGGGCGGTCACCTCAGCGTAACCGGTAAGCAAGCCGGCTTTGATACCTGGTGGTTCACTGCGCCCACCCCCAATGATCTGTTCCTGCAAATGACCGTGAAGACCGATAATTGCAGCGGCAAGCAAGCCTACGGGTTGATCGTGCGCGGGCCGCGGGCCGGCAGCGGTACTGGGGCGCACGGCTACATCGTGGCCTTTGCCTGCGACGGCAGTTACCGCTTGGACCGGTTGGATTCGACATCACCCTATGTAAAGACCGAGCTGATCGCGTGGACGGAAAGCGATCACATCCGCCGCGGAAGCCAGGAGACCAATATCCTCGGCATCCGCTTGATCGGCGATGTGATCACGCTGTACGCCAACCAGTTTGAAATTGACGAGATCCAAGACGGGCACTTTAGCGGTGGCCGCTTTGGCCTTTATGCCAACGGCGGCGCACCGGGCGACTACACCTATCGCATCGACGACTTGTGGTATTGGCGGCTTGACTAGTGCGCTGGGGGCAGCATGCTGCGCCCTACCCCAGCCCGTCATTGCGAGGCCGTAAAGCGGCGCAGCCACTGAACAACGAAGCAATCACAAGTGCAGGCGCAAACAGGCTTTAGACTACTCCATGTAGGCTGTCATTCCGAACGAGCGGCGTAGCCGCGAGGAGGAATCCTTTAGGGCATTACAAACAGGCTTAGCATGCTATGCCCTAAAGGATTCCTCGCTACGCTCGGAATGACGGCTTGGCACTATAAGAGCGCAGCATGCTGCGCCCCCTACACTCTTCTGCTCTGCATAAAAAAAGGCCGGTGCAATGCACCGGCCTTTTTTTTGAATGCTTAGTCTTGTGATTAGGCCAGTTTCTCGAGCTGATCGACCATATTGGAAACGACATCGTAGCCACCCTGCCAGAAGGCTGGGTCTTTGATGTCTACGCCGGCGTTCTTGAGGATGTTCTCCGGCGAGTCCGAGCCGCCCGCAGACAGCAATTGGATGTAGCGCGGCTTGAACGCATCCCCCTCGGCCTTGTATTGCTGGTACAGCGAGAACACCAGCAGTTGGCCGAAGGAATAGGCATACACGTAGAAGGGATAATAGAAGATGTGCGGGATGGAAACCCACTCGTACTTGAACTCGTCGGCGATCTCCAGCGCATCGCCAAACTGGTTGTTCAAATTGGCCATGTAGGCGGCCGAGAGATCATCCACACTGGCGCCCTGGCTGACCATGGCGTGGGCCTGGCGCTCGAAGAGCGCAAAACCCACCTGGCGCATGATCGTGGCGTAGGCGTCATCCACCTGGCCGAAGAGGATGTCTCGGCGCACGGCCGGGTCAGTCTCCTCCTCCAGCAGGCGTTCGATGAGCAGCATCTCGCCGAAGGTGGAGGCGGTTTCGGCCAGCGGCAACGAGGAATGGAAGTTGAACACGTTGTGCTTCTCTGCCAGCACGGCGTGCACGGCGTGGCCGAACTCGTGCGCCAGGGTGGAGACATCGCGGGCGGCGCCGGTGTAGTTGATCAGCACCCAGGGCAGGTTGGCCGGGTCAGCTGAGGAGCAGAAGGCCCCGCCGCGCTTGCCCTTGCGCACTTCGCTATCCACGTGGCCTGCGTCAAAGATACGGCGCGAAATCTCAGCCAACCGCGGGTCAAAGTTGCCGAAGGATTCCAGGGTGAGCTCTACGGCTTTGTTGTAGGAGAATTCCTTGGTGGAAGCGGCCACCGGGGCATAGATATCGTAGCGGCGCAGCTTCTCCATGCCGAGCAGCTTGGCTTTCATTTTGAAGAAGCGCTGGAAGATACGCGTATTCTCTTCAGATACGCCCAGCAGGGTATCGACGACCTCATCGGAGATGTCGTTGCTGAGGTTGCGCACCGAGATGGCGCTATTGAATTTGCGCAGATCGAGATTCTCAGACTTCCAGTCACGCGTGACCGTTTGGTACATCTGGCCGAGGATGGGCGCATCGTTGGCATAGACGCGGTAGAGCTCCTGGTAGGCATCGCGGCGATGGTCGGGGTTGGGGCTGTAGACCAGCTTCATCAGCTCGCCACGCGTGAACTCTTTGCTCTCGCCGTCTACCTCTACTTTGAAGACGTAGCGATCGGTGATGGCGGAGTACAGCGCCTGCATTGCCTTGGCCCCGGTGACGTCTTTGAGGTTGATGATCTTCTCTTCGGCTTCGGTGAGCGTGTACGGCTTGAAGTTACGGATCTGGCGTAACCAGTACTCAAACTCGGCCCCGGCGCTGGCTTGCAGTTTGGCGGCGATAGGCTCATCCAGCGCCTTCCACCAGATGCTGAAGAAGAGCGTTTTGTTGCTCAACTCCGCCATCAGCTGGTCTACGCGTGCCTGGAAGGCTTGCGCCTCTTGATTCTGCGTGTCCTCGCTGAACCACAGGCCGGCGAACTGATCGATGCGCACCGCCAGGCGGGTGTTTTGCTCCATCTGCGTGATGATGGCTTTGAAGTCATCAACGCTGATCGCATCGGTGAGCTTCTCGCGCTGTTTTTCAAACGCGGCCACGTTGCTCTCCAGCTTCTTGATGGCCGCCTTCATCTCGGCGCTGTCTGCACCGGGGAAGAGGTCAGCCAGGGACCAACGGCTAAGGGTGTATTCAGTCATAAGGGTGTACCTTTCTTAGCAGGAAAATTACCACAGATAAACACAGCTGGGCACAGATAAAAGACAAACACGGCTAGGCCGACGGCTCGCGTTGTTCGGAATACATCGGGTGAAGGATTCCTCGCTGGTCAGGGCTTGGCGGTCTGGTGCTGATTCTAATACCCGCTCGGAATGTTGCGCCGCAAGCGGCGCGGGAGATTGCTTCGCAATCTCTCTCCATCATTACTTCACTTTTGTCGCCTGACGCAGGCGCTGGCGCAGGTCGTCGATCGGGCGGCGCTGGCCGCTATGCGGGTCATTGTAGTACCAGTGCTGCCAGCCGTTGGCCGGGCCATCCAGCGCGTCTTTGGCGAGCTGGTGGATGGAGCCGCGGCGGCCGTTGAACTTGAGTGAGCCGTCGGCGAGGATGCGGGCGCTCTCGCGGCCCTTCTCGCCCAGGTAGAGGCGCTGGCCAGCTTCCAGCAGGCCAGCCTCGAGCAGGTTGCCAAAGGGCACACGCGGTTCACGGCGCGGCTCGTAGGATTCGAATAGCTCATTCTCGTAGGCCACCGGCTCAATCTGGCCGATGCGGCGGCGGGCGATGCGGACGTAGTTGGCATCGCGCTCAATACCGATCCAGTTACGGTGCAGGCGCTTGGCCACGGCGCCGGTGGTGCCGGAGCCGAAAAAGGGGTCGAGCACGACGTCACCTGGATTCGAGCTGGAGAGCAGCACGCGATAGAGCAGCGATTCTGGCTTCTGGGTCGGGTGGGCCGACTCTCCATCGGCACGCAGGCGCTCACCGCCGGAGGCGATGGGCAGCAGCCAATCGCTGCGCATCTGCTTCTCCTCGTTGAGCGATTTCATGGCGTGATAGTTGAAGGTGTAGGGCGCGCCGTGCTCCTTCTGCGCCCACAGCAGCGTCTCGTGGGCGTTGGTGAAGCGCGTGCCGCGGAAGTTGGGCGTGGGGTTGGCTTTGACCCACACGATGGAGTTGAGCAGCCAGTAGCCCAGGTCTTGCAGTACGTTGCCGACGCGGTGGATGTTGTGATAGCTGCCGATGACCCACAGGGTGCCGGTTGGCTTCAGCACGCGGCGGCAGGCGGCCAGCCAGGCACGCGTGAACTCATCGTAGGCGGCGAAGTCATCGAAGCGGTCCCAGGCCTCCTGCACACCGCGCACCTTGCTGTTGTTGGGGCGGCGCAGCTCACCGCCGAGCTGCAGGTTGTAGGGCGGGTCAGCGAAGACGAGGTCTACTGAGTTGGCGGGGAGCTTAGCAAGCTCATCCAGACAATCGCCGTGGAGGATGGTGTTGAGGGGCAACGTTGCATCGCGAGGCATGGGCGCGTGGATCTCCAGCGCCTATTATGGAGAAGGGGGCGAATTTGTGCTGGCGAGAGGGGCCGGCAGAATGGTCTGCTATGCAGAAATACACAGGGTGCTTGCAATCGTGAGTCTTTTGCAGGGGCGCTGCCCCTGCGACCCCGTTGGGGAAACCAAAGTTGGTTTCCCCAAGCCCCTTCCGCAAACGTTCATGTGGGCAGTGCATTCTTACAGGGCTCCTCTGCGACCCGCGCGAAGAGTCGAGGCCAGATAAAGGTAAGGCCCCATAGAATGTCATGGGCTTATAATCTTATATCTCTGGGGAGGATAATTGGCTGCTAAAACGGAAGATGCTTTAGAAGGTTACTTGCTCTACCTTAGAAAAGGTGGACATATCTCTTTCCGCGAAATTAACAACTTTCTTGCAAAATCGGGCCGAAGGGAGATTGCACTAAGAACCTTTGACCATTACCGCAGACTTTACATTCATGGTTTTAGGTACTATGTGCCTATTAATCATCTTGACGTATATCTTTCTTTGGGCGGCGATAGATTAACCGCAGAGCGAAGACGGTTTCACCGAGAGGAAGGCGGGGAAACTTTAGAGTATTCGTTTGATACCGTTATTTGGCATAGAGCTGCGACAACGGACGTGTCCAGCATAGGCTTTGGAATAGTAAGTAGCTCTGTCTTTGACAGGAAACCGCTGACCCCTCTATTTGTTCGGCTCAAAAATCATGCTGATGTACCAGGTCACCTTGCCTGGAGCAAACAACAAGGGCCTCTGACTCGTTTTGGGGTGCGAGCTGACAATTACATCCATAAATACAAAAACGCAGAAGTTGTCGCAATTACCAAGCCGAGGCCTCTTGGTAGAGTTGCTGTAGTTAGAACAGGCGAAGGTCAACTAGATTGGCAGAAATTTACCGATGTTCTAAATCGAACTAATCAGTTAATCATCGCAGTAGAAAATCTAATTTATACGGTAGCCAAAAGAACGGGGCAGGAGGTAATTCTTGCCAAGCCCTACCTAGAATCGATCGAGTTTCATTCTCCTGGCGAAGCTCCTATAAAGGTCGATCTTGGTGTAGCAGAAACCATCAAGCTCCTAATTGATAATTTTGGATATTTGCTCCTAACGCGAAGGAAGAGAATTGCTGAAACAGAACTCGTGGAGACTGCCGCTAAACAGGCAAAGGTAGAGTTGATAGAGAAGGCGCTATCGGTTTCTGAAAAGCTAAACCAGCACGAGAATCAGGAGCTTGCCAACAGCCTTCGACAAACTCTAATTTCAACTGTTGGGGCGCAGCAGGTTCCTAAGAATTTCTTAGAGCCTGAAACTCCTGAGCGGTCTCTGTTAGAGAATAGAATTGCACCAATGGCATCAAGGCTAGCTGAACTAGACGATGATGAATATAAATTGTCAGTCGATAGTTAGAGTAAGTATTTTCTCGGTCACACATTAAACCTAACATTGATGATGTCGCCGTCGGCCATCTTGTACTCCTTGCCCTCCAGGCGCAGGCGGCCCTTGTCACGCGCTTGCGCCATACCGCCGAGCTCGAGGAGCTCATCGCCGGCCACGATCTCAGCGCGGATGAAGCCGCGGGCAATATCGGAGTGGATGGCGCCGGCAGCATCCAGGGCGCTGGCGTGCTTGCGCAGCATCCAGGCGTGTGCTTCGGGCTCGCCGACGGTGTAGAAGGTCTGCGTGTCCATCAAATCATAGGCGGCACGGATGATGCGCAGCGAGCCGGGCTCTTGCAAGCCATATTCTTGCAGGAACATGGACTGCTCATCGGCGGGCAGCTGCGCCAGCTCCATCTCCAGCTTCCCTTGCAGGGCGAGCACCGGCAGCAGGGTATCGAAGGCGGGCTGATCCTGGCCTTCGCCCAGGTTGACCACGGCCAGGATCGGCTTCAGGGTCAGCAGGCCGATGCCGGCGCTAGCGGTCTGTTCGTCTTCCGTCAGGCCGGCGACGCGCAGCGGCTTGTTATCTGATAGGGCGGCGTGCAATTTCTCGAAATGCGCGATCTGGCGGTCCAGGGCAGCAATATCGCGGCCGCCTTTGCTGCGCTCTTCCTTGAGCTTCTGCAGCTTGCGCTCCACGATGATCAGGTCATTCAGCAGCAGCTCGTCTTCGATCGAGCGCAGGTCACGCGCCGCGTCCACGGTGAGCGCCGGGTGCGCCACGCTATCATCCTCAAAGGCACGTAGCACAATGAGCAAGCCATCCATGCCGCTCAGCGCGTTCAGCAGTTGGCCGCTGAGTCCCTGGCCCGCCTCGCTGGAGCCCATGCCGGCCACATCCGCAAAGGATATCTGGGCGTGCACGATCTTCTTGGAGCTGAACAGCGCCGCCAGCTTGAGTAGGCGCTCATCGGGCACGTCTACCACCGCGGTGGTGACTTCAATGCGCCCGGCGCTCATGGCGAGCGGGCGATTGCTGTGGGTGAGGGCGTTAAAAATAGTGGTCTTGCCGGCCTGCGGCAGGCCAATGATGCCTAACTTCATGCTGTACTGTCCTTATGAACCTGATTTAGCCGCAGATAAACACAGATGAACCCAGAGGCCCAAGCGTGGTTGCCGCGCGGTGGATGGTGGATTATACTTTGGCGCTCAGCATAAGCCGAAGTGGCGGAACTGGCAGACGCGCGCGACTCAAAATCGCGTTCCCTTGGGAGTGTGGGTTCGATTCCCACCTTCGGCACTCATAAAAGCATGCGCCCTCACGGGCGTATTCTTTTACCGGCATCCTGCGTACGTGTAGCTGCCACTTTTGTGGACAACTCCGCCTATTTCTGTGGATAACTCTGGGGGTTTGTGGATAGTATCTTGTGCGTTGCCCGGCTAGCTTCGCCTGAATCTATCCGCACGGTTTGCGCAAGGCGCTGGGGATAAGTATGCACAACCCGGCCAGGAATCACAGCATCCCCACTCAGCGCTATTTACCCAGAATCTATCCCCACGTACGTAGAGGATATTTATTCGCTGATTTTTAGGCACATACAGGGCCTTCCCAGCCTATCTGCAGCGCATCTATGGGCACTTGTTGACAACGGCGCTCTTATCCACATATCCACCGCCTCTATTATTAATACGTAAGTAAAAATCCATGAATAACTAAGGGAGGGTTTTGGGTTTATAGCAAGAGACCCCGCTTAACTCCAAGGAGCAGTATGACCACATTTACCTGGTATGGCCACGCCACCTGTGGCTTTGAGATCAATGGTCTGCATATTGTTGTCGATCCCTTCTTTCGCCAAAACGCCCAGGCTAGCATCGCAATGGAGGACGTGCCCGCCGATTACGTGTTAGTAAGCCACGGCCACTGGGACCACTCCGGGGATGTGGAGCCGATCGTGCAGCGCACCGGGGCGATGATCATTGCCAATGATGAGATTGCGCGCTACTATGCCGCCAAGGGCTACAAAACGCACGGCCAGCACATTGGCGGCGGCTATCATCATCCGTTTGGCTACCTGAAGCTCACCCATGCCGCCCACGGCTCCGGCTTTCCGGATGGCTTCCCCGGTGGCACGGCCAGCGGCTTCCTGCTCAGCACCCCGGAGGGCAAGAAGGTGTACCTGGCCTGCGATACGGGCCTGTTTGGCGATATGGCGCTGATTGGCGACGAAGGCGTGGATTTCGCCGCCCTGCCCATCGGCGATAACTTCACCATGGGGCCAGACGATGCGCTCAAAGCGGTCAAGCTCTTGCGCCCCAGGCGCGTCATACCGTACCACTCCTCCACCTGGGAAGTGATCAAGCAAGACGAGCCCGCCTGGGTGGCCCGCGTCAACGCCGAGACGGATGCACAGGCCTTCCTGATGCAGCCCGGCGATACGCTGGAGATTTAAGCCGCACTCATTTTCTGCGGCAGAGAAAAGCCCTATACTAAAACGATGTTCGACCTCTCCAAAGATCGCCGAGAAGAAGAAGCCCGCGTGCGTAGCGAAGGCCGCCTGCCCCCGGGCCAATCGCTGACGCAGAAGTTCCCGGTCTTGCATTACGGCCCGGTGCCGCGCTTCGACCCGCAAACCTGGGATCTGCGCGTGTGGGGCGAGGTGGAGACCGAGCAGCGCTGGAGCTGGGATGAGTTCCGCAAGCTGCCGCGCCGCAAAGTGGTGATGGATCTGCACTGCGTTACGCGCTGGAGCAAGTTCGATACGGAGTGGGAAGGTGTGGCCCTGAAGGATCTGGTAGCGGCGGGCCTGATCAAGCTCAAGCCGAGCGCCAAACACCTGCTGCAGCACGCCGAGTATGGCTTCACCGTCAACATCCCTATAGAAGTAGCCCTGGCCGATAACTTCCTGCTGGCAGATACCTTTAACGGGCAGTCGCTCGATCCTGATCACGGCCTGCCGTTGCGTGGCATCGTTGGGTATCTGCGCGGCCGCGAAGATTTAGAGACGCCCTACCTATGGAAAGGTGCCAAGTGGTTGCGCGGCCTGGAATTTCTAGCCGAAGACCAGCAAGGCTTCTGGGAACAGGCCGGCTATCACAACCGCGCCAACGTATGGAAAGAAGAACGCTTCGCCCGCGGCTAGAAAAGCGCAGACGATGTAAGCTAACGGGAGCTGGCATCAGCTCCCGTTTTGGTTATCTATACATGGACACAAACAGACCCAGCTATCTTTTTAGGCGGTGGCATAAACGCCGCGCGATCAAGCTATTAGCGCTCGCCTTGTGCGTCGGGCTGGCCGCCTGCATGCCGCTGCCCGCCAGCCCTGCGTCGCCGGCAACGCCCACGGCGGCGGCAGCGGCGCCGACGCTTAGCTCCGTTCCCACGCCCAGCGCGGCCGCGCTGCTCGAGAAAGGCGGCACCGCGCCCAGCGTGCTCTCCGCCGAGTTGGAGAAAGCTGAGTGCCTGGATGCTGGCGGGCAGATTGAAATGTATGCGCTGCCCTCCGCCCACCTGGATTACGGGCTGCGTTTTCGCGTATACACCCCGCCCTGTTATGCCCAGAGCGCACAGCGCTACCCGGTGCTGTATCTGGTGCATGGGCAAACCTACAACGATGACCAATGGGATCGCTTGGGCGCCGATGAGGCCGCCAGTGCGCTGATCGCCTCCGGCGAGCTGCCGCCCTTCCTGATCGTGATGCCGTATGACCGCTCGTCCAACCAGCCCGCCCACGATCCCTTTGGCGAGGCATTCTTGCAGGAGCTGATGCCCTGGGTGGAAGCCCACTATCGCACCCAGGCCACGCGTGCCAGCCGCGCCATCGGCGGGCTGTCGCGGGGCGCCTCGTGGGCGCTGCACTTTGGGCTCACCCAGCCGGATCTGTTCGCCGCGGTGGGCGGCCACAGCCCGCCCGTGTTCCAGGAAGATGCACCGCAAGTGCGCAGTTGGCTGGACGCACGCGACCCGGCCAGTTGGCCACGGCTGTGGCTGGATATTGGCGAGAACGATCAGCGCGCCATCATGGATTCCGCCGTGTGGTTCGAGGCATTGCTCAGTGAGCGCAGCATTGCACATGAGTGGTATCTGTTCAGCGGCGATCACAGTGAAGCGTACTGGAGCCGCCATGTAGAGCAGTATTTGCGCTGGTACGCGCGGGATTGGTAACCCGCTGATTTGGCTGTGCACCGTTTCCCCTCTATAATTGGCCTGTTATGCCGTTATCTAAACAAGATGTAGACCACATTGCGCAATTAGCGCGCTTGCATTTAAGTGACGAAGAGCAGGAGCGCTATCGCCAGCAGCTCTCTGACATCCTCGATCATGTGAGCAAATTGCAGGAACTCGACACCACGGATGTGCCGGCGATGGCCAGTATTGTCGTGCCGCAAAGCCGCCTGCGGCCAGACGAGCCGGCGGCGGCCATGCCGCGCACCGACCTGCTGGCCAACGCCCCCGAGGCGGCTGAGCAGCAGTTTAAAGTGCCGCCGGTTTTGGACGGTGACGCGTGAGTGCGCTGCACGAACTGAACGCCACCGCCGCGTTGGCCGGCCTGCGCGCCGGAGACTTCTCCAGCGAAGAGTTGACCCGCGCCTACCTGGAGCGCATCGCCAATCACAATGCGCGCTTGAACGCCTACCTGTATGTAGCCGCCGAGAGCGCCTTGCAGGCCGCGGCGGACGCTGATCGCCAGTACACTGCGGCGCGCCGCACGGGCGCCACAACGCCGCCGTTGCTCGGCCTGCCGATTGCCGTGAAAGATGTGCTCGCCGTGGCGGGCATGCCGGCGACTTGTGGCTCGCGCATACTCGAACAGTTTGTGCCGAGTTACACCGCCACCAGCGTACAACGCCTGCTGGATGCGGGAGTGGTAATTCTGGGCAAAACCAATACCGATGAATTTGCCATGGGCTCCTCCACCGAGAACTCGGCCTATGGCGTGACGCTAAATCCCTGGGATGAAAGCCGCGTCCCCGGCGGCAGCAGCGGTGGCAGCGCCGCCGCCGTGGCCGCCCGCCTGGCGCCGGTGGCGCTCGGCACTGATACCGGCGGCAGTGTGCGCCAACCCGCGGCGTTTTGTGGCCTCACCGGGCTCAAGACCACCTATGGCCGCGTCTCGCGCTACGGTTTGGTGGCGTTTGGCTCCTCGCTGGATACGGTGGGCGTGCTAGCGCGCGAGGCCGGCGATGCGCACCTCATTTTGGATGTAATGGGCGGCTATGACCCTCGCGATGCCACCACCGTGGAAGAGATCCCCAACTTGGCCGCACCCGCCGGCAATTCACTGGCGGGGCTCAAGATCGGCGTGCCGCAGGAATACTTTATTGAGGGGCTCTCGGCCGAAGTGGAAACCAGTGTACGCGTCGCCATTGCCCAGCTTGAAGCGCTAGGCGCTGAGGTGCTGCCAGTAAGCCTGCCGCACACGGAATACGCGCTGCCGGTGTATTACATCATCGCCCCGGCGGAGGCCTCCGCCAACCTGGCGCGCTTTGACGGCGTGCGCTACGGCCTGCGCGCCCCTCAGGCAGATTTAATGGATATGTTCACCCACACCCGCGGCGAAGGCTTTGGCCCAGAGGTCAAGCGCCGTATCATGATTGGCGCCTATGCCCTCTCCGCTGGGTATTACGATGCCTACTACGGCCAGGCGCAAAAGGTGCGCGCCCTCATCCGCCAGGATTTTGACAATGTGTTCACAAAAGTGGACTTGATCGCCGCGCCAGCCACTCCCAGCACGGCATTTCGCATCGGGGCGCACGGTAGTGATCCCCTCGAAATGTACCTGGAAGATGTATTTACCCTGCCGGCCAACCTGGCCGGGGTGCCCGGGCTGAGCCTGTGCGCCGGCTTTGATGCGCAAGGGCTACCGATCGGCTTGCAGTTGCTGGCGCCCCACTTTGCCGATGAACGTTTGCTGGCGGTGGCCGCCGCCTACCAAAGCGTCACCGATTGGCACCAACGGGGGCCGGCATTATGAGCCTGCGCGATGTGCTGATGCAGTTGCCCAAGCCGGTGCAAGAGCGCATGGCCTACCTGGAGCAGCGCGACCAGCAAGACCGCCAGGATGGCACGGCCAAACATAAGCGCCTGCGCCAGATCCCACCCGAAACGGGTATGTTGCTGGCGCTGCTGGCGAGCAGTGCCCCTGAGGGGCCACTCCTGGAAGTCGGCACCAGTGCCGGTTATTCTGCCTTGTGGATCAGCCAAGCGATCCAGCGCCCCGGCGTGCAACTGGTGACCTTTGAATTGCTGCCGGATAAAGCCGAGCTGGCCGCCGAAACCTTTGAAAAGGCCCAGATCGGCAACAAGGTGCAATTGGTGCGCGGCGATGCCCGCGGCCATCTCGCTAGCTATAACGAGATCGGCTTTGCCTTTATTGACTGCGAAAAAGAAATGTATCCTGAGTTGTATGAAGCCATCGTGCCGCGGCTGGCTGCAGGCGGCCTGCTGGTGGCCGATAACGCCATCAGCCACGCCCAGGAAATGGACGCGTTTCTGCAGCACGCGCTGGATGACGCCCGCGTGCGCGCCACGGTCTTACCCGTGGGCAAGGGCTTGCTAGTGTGCGTAAAACGGGAGATGTCATGAGTGAACCATTGAAGATCATTGTGCCCATGGCTGGTTTTGGCACCCGCTTACGTCCGCACACCTGGAGCCGCCCTAAGCCGCTGCTCAGTGCCGCCGGCGATACGATCCTGGGCCATGTGCTCAAGCTGTTGCAAACGGCCCCCGGCGCCGAGCAGGCGGAGATGGTCTTCATTGTTGGCTGGCTGGGCGAACAGGTGCAAGCCTACATGCAGGCTGAGCACCCCAAAGTGAAGGCGCACTTTGTGCAACAAAAGGAAATGAAAGGCCAATCCCATGCGCTGGCCCAGGCGCGCGAATTCATGCACGGGCCAACGCTGGTGATCTTTGTCGATACAGTAGTGGAGACGGATTTCTCCGGCCTGGATCAGGAAGCGGTGGACGCGGTGGCCTGGGTGAAACCCGTGCCTGACCCGCGCCGTTTTGGGGTGGCAGCGCTAGGCGCCGATGGCCTGGTGAGCGGTTTGATCGAGAAGCCGGATGATATGGCCAACAATCTGGCCGTGGTGGGCATTTACTACTTCAAGCGCGGCGAAGATTTGATGGCGGCCATCGATGAACAGATGGAAAAGGGAGTGCTGACCAAGAACGAATACTTCCTGGCCGATGCGATTGACATCATGCTAAAGAAGGGGCTGCGCATGCGCACCGAAGTGGTAGGCGAATGGCTGGACGCGGGCCTACCAGATACCGTGCTGGAAACCAATCAAAAATTGCTGGAGAAGGGCCGCGACAACAGCGGCGAACTCTCTGCGCTCAATGGCGTTACGCTGCGCCCCCCGGTGTATGTACACCCCAGCGCTACGGTGGAAAATAGCACCCTCGGGCCGTATGTCTCGGTGGGCGCGGGGTCCGCGGTGCGCAATAGCACGATTGAGGATGCCGTGCTGGAGCGCGAGGTCACCGTGGAGGATAGCCAGCTCAAACACTCGCTGATCGGTGAGCGCAGCCGGGTATGCGGTGTGCGCGGCCAGGTGAATGTGGGCGACGATTCCAGTGTGCGTGGCGCGATGGAGCAGGCGGGATGACGCTTCGCTACCAACCCGTGATCGGCCTTGAAGTGCATGCAGTGCTGGAAACGCGCAGCAAGATGTTTTGCAGTTGCCCGGTGGTGGATTCCACCGTGGGCGAGCCCAACATCGCCGTGTGCCCGGTCTGCGCTGGCATGCCCGGCATGCTACCGGTGATCAACCAGGCGGCAGTGGAGTATGCGCTGCGCGTAGCACTGGCTTTGAATTGCAGCATCAACCTCACCAGTATCTTTGCGCGCAAGAGCTACTTCTACCCTGATCTGCCCAAGGGTTTTCAGATCTCACAATACGAGCAGCCATTGGCCCAAAACGGCTGGCTGGATATCGAAACCGCCGATGGCCCGCAGCGTGTGGCGATTCGCCGCGTGCATATGGAAGAAGACACCGGCAAACTGACCCATATCCACAAAGAGGGCCAGCGGTATTCGTTGGTGGATCTAAATCGCAGCGGTGTACCTCTGCTGGAAATTGTCACTGAGCCCGAGCTGCATTCCGTAGAGGCTGTGCGCAATTGCGCCTATGCCCTGCGCAGCATCTTGCGTTATGTGGGCGTGAATTCAGGTAATCTGGAGAAAGGCTTGATGCGCATTGAGCCCAATATCTCCATTCGCCCCTTGGGCAGCACAGAGTTTGGCACACGAGCCGAGATCAAAAACCTCAATAGCTTCCGCTCACTAGAGCGCGCCACGGCCTATGAGCTGGCGCGCCAGGAGCAGTTGGTCGAAGCGGGCGGCCATGTGCAACAGCAGACGATGGGTTGGGATGATGATCGCGGCACCACCGTGCCCCAACGCTCCAAAGAATTTGCCGAAGATTACCGCTACTTTCCTGAGCCGGATCTGCCGCCGCTGGTGCTGGAAGCGGCCTGGGTAGAGCAGGTGCGCCAAGCCTTGCCTGAGCTGCCGCATGCACGCCGCCAGCGCTTTGTGAGCGCGTATGGCTTGAAGGCGTATGACGCCGATGTGCTGGTGGCCGAGCGTGCCGTGGCCGATTTTTACGAAGCTGCCGTGGCCGCCGCCCAAACGGCCGATGCCAAACTGGTGGCCAACTGGCTTACTGGCCCCTTGTTTGGCCTGATCAACGAAAGCCATCTCGATATCAATGAATTGCGTTTCGACGCGGCCCAGTTGGCCGCGCTGTGTGACCTGATCGCCGGGGGCGCGGTGAATGCCGCCGGCGCACGCGAGGTGCTGGACGTGCTGTTTGCCGAAGGGGGCGCCCCGGCGACGATCGTTGCCGCCCGCGGCTTGCAACAGATCTCCGACCCTGGCCAATTGCGCAGTTGGGTGAGCGAAGTGCTGGCGCAGCACCCTGAGCAGGCCGCCGCCTACCTGGCCGGCAATGCTCCCCTGTTCAACTTCTTATTTGGGCAGGTGATGCAAAAAGCGGGCGGCAAAGCCAACCCCGCCGCTGTACGTAGCGAGCTCCAAGCTCAACTGAACGCGGAGGCAAGCTAATGGCCGACCTTGTGGGCTGGGTGGCCGCGCTGGCGGTTACCGCCGGCGAGCTTCCCGGCACTGCGGTTGAGCGTCTGGAGCTGCAACTGGATGGCGCGGTAGGCGACAAGCATTTTGGGCCGACGATGAAGGCCAATCGCGCCCAGGCGCCCTATCCCAAGGGCACCCAGGTGCGCAACGTGCGCCAGCTTTCCATCGTCTCCGCCGAAGAGTTGGCTGAAGTAGCCCAGCGGTTGGCGCTGCCAGTCATCGAACCCACCTGGATCGGCGCCAACCTGATGTTGGCCGGGGTGCCGGAGCTGACCCAGTTGCCGGGCGGCAGCCGCGTGTACTTTGAAGGCGGGGCCGGCCTGGTGATCGAGGGCGAGAATATGCCCTGTGTGATCGCCGGTGGCAGCCTGGCAGCGCAAACGCCCGGCCGCGAGGAGCTGCGCACGCTGTTTCCCAAGCATGCCCTCGGCAAACGCGGCCTGGTGGCCTGGGTCGAGAAGGCTGGCGTGATCCAGCGCGGCGAGCAGGTGACCGTGCGCCTGGCACACGACGTGCGCCGCTAGCCGCTGCGTTTGTACGCGCCGCCTTTGCTTGACGGGTAAGCAACTCTCTGATACGGTATAGGCCTGTTGAGAATCAGGGTCAATCTGGACGTGAATAAGCGCCTGAACGGTCTGAAACCAGCAGTAGTCAGTAGTACATGCGGACAGCCAGCCCGAGGTGTCCGCATAGTTGTTTAACCGGCCTTTCTGTGCCGTAAGCACCCACCCTATTGTCAGGAGAGTAATGTCCGAAACAACAAACGCATTTAGCATCGCCCAGGCTCAGTTTGATAACGTGGCCAGCATGCTGCATCTGGATGCCGATGTGGCTGAGCAGTTGCGTTGGCCGCGCCGCGAGTTCAAGTTCCAAATTCCGGTGCGTATGGACGATGGCAGCCAGAAGGTGTTCTTTGGCTATCGCGTTCAGCACAACGACTCGCGCGGCCCCACGAAGGGCGGCATTCGCTTCCATCAGTCCGAAACGATGGATACGGTGCGCGCCCTGGCGATGTGGATGACCTGGAAATGTGCCGTAGCGGATATTCCTCTGGGGGGTGCCAAGGGAGGTGTGGCGGTTGACTCATCTTCGCTCTCCGTACGCGAGAAAGAGAACCTGTGCCGCGGCTGGGTCGGGCAGATCCATCACAACCTCGGCCCGCGCGTCGACGTGCCCGCCCCGGATGTGGGCACCACCCCGCAAATGATGGGCTGGATGATGGATGAGTACTCCAAGCTGGCCGGCCAATACACCCCCGGTGTCATCACCGGCAAACCGGTAGGCGGCGGCGGCTCCAAGGGCCGCAAGGAAGCCACCGGCTATGGTGTGATCTATAACGTGCGCGAAGCGATGAAGCACCTCAAGATCGATCCGAGCAAGACCAGCGCGGCGATTCAGGGTTTTGGCAACGTGGCCCAATTTGCTGGGCGCGGCTTCTCCGAAGTGTTGGGTGGCAAAGTGGTGTGTGTTTCGTATTGGGATCGCGAAGAGAAGGCCTCGCTGAGTGTGATCAGCAAGAAGGGGCTGGATATCCAGTTCCTGCAGAACATCACTGACGAGTATGGCTCGATCAACAAAGCCAAAGCGCAGGAAGCTGGCTACACCATCAGCGATGGGGGCGACTGGATCTCGCAAGATGTAGACGTGCTCATCCCCGCGGCACTAGAAGGCCAGATCAACGGCGAGAGCGCCAAGCACATCAGTGATGCGGTCAAGATCGTAGCTGAGGGCGCCAATGGCCCCACCACTTTGGAAGGCGATGATGAGTTGCAGAAGCGCGAGATCTTCGTGATCCCGGATTTCTTGTGCAACAGTGGTGGCGTTACCGTCTCGTACTTTGAGGGCGTGCAGAACGACATGAACTACTACTGGTCGCAGGAAGAAGTCATCCAGCGTCTGGATATGAAGATGACCGAAGCCTTCGGCAAAGTGCTCAAGATGTCACTCAATGAGAAGGTGCGCATGCGCGATGCCGCCTACATGGTAGCGATCAGCTCGGTAGTCGAGGCCATGCAGCTGCGCGGCTGGCTGTAGGCCCACCGGGTAACACAGATAAAAAGCGGGCCGTACGGCCCGCTTTTTCGTCCCCCAAACGGGCCATTTTGGGCGAATCCAGCCGTTGGGGCGCACTGTCGTGTATACTCCATTCAGCGGGTAACCCCTGCATTTTTTGCTCTATCGGGAGTTTGTGCCCATGAAAGTCTCCGTTCCTCAAGAGAATCTGGCCCAGGGCCTCAACATCGTCTCGCGCGCCGTTTCCTCGCGCAGCACCTACCCTGTTTTGGCGAATGTGCTCATTTCTGCCGAGAACGGGCGCCTAAAACTGTCGGCGACGGACCGCGAGATGGGCATTACCTGCTGGATCAACGCCAAGATCAGTGAGGAAGGCGCCACCACGGTGCCGGCGCGCACCCTGATCGACCTGGTGTCCACCTTCCCTGGTGAGACGATCGAGCTGGACCTGGCGGTGCGTACGCAGACCCTGCACATCAAGGCCGGCCGCGCCAAAGCAGAGATCAAAGGCATCGATGCGCAAGAATTCCCGCCGATGCCCGAACCCGACAAAGCCAGCGGCATTGAATTGCCCGCCGGTGATTTCAAAGAAATGATCCAACAGGTGGTGTTTGCCGCCTCGAAGGATGACGCCCGCCCCGTGCTCACCGGCGTGCTCACTACCGTTGAAGGCAATGACCTCAGCCTGGTGGCCGCCGATGGCTTCCGCCTTTCGATTCGTAAGGCCAAGCTGGGCAGCAAGGCAGACCAGGCGATGCGTGCCATCATTCCGGCACGCGCGCTGAGTGAAGTGGCGCGCATTGCCACCGATGACAAAGACAACATCAGCATGGTGATGCCCCCGGGCCGCGGCCAGGTGATCTTCAGCATGAAGAATGCCGAGCTGCGCTGCCAACTGGTGGAAGGCGCCTTCCCTGAGATCCAACAGATCGTGCCGACCAGCTTCAAGACGCGCACCGTGGTTGCCACGGATGCCTTTTTGAAGGCGGCGCGCCAGGCGGAGATCTTCGCCCGCGAAAGCTCGCACATCACACGGTTAGACATCAAGCCGGGCGAGGGCAATTCGCCGGGGGTGGTGGACATCTCGGCGACTGCCGAGGAAACCGGCTCCAACGACAGCAAGGTGGACGCCACAGTGGAAGGCAATTCGGTCTTGATCGCCTTCAACGTGCGTTACCTGCGCGAAGCGCTGGAAGCCATGAAGGCCCCCAACGTGGCGCTGGAAACCACCGCCGCGGCCGCCCCGGGGGTGTTGCGCCCGATGGGCAATGATGATTTTCTGCATGTCATCATGCCCATGCATCTGGGCAAATAAGTTTCACGCTCTTTACATGCTTCAAAAAGGATGCCGCGCCGCGCAAGCGAGTGCGGCTTTTTGAATTATGACGCTGCCGCTCAACTCGATCGATCCCGCCTATCGCATCTATCTCACCCTGGCGCAGTATCCCACCCTGCGCCGGCGCATCCGCACCAAGATGCGCAATGAGCTCTTCGAACGCGGCATCCTCACCTCGGCGGCGTTTGAGGAGATGGTGCGCCACCAGGCCATCGATTCACAGCAACGCGAAGGCGTGGTGGATGCGCTCAGCGATGAGGCGCCCGAGGAATGGAAGCTGCGCCTGGATGTGGTGCGCGACCAGCTGACCGATCTGAGTTTTGCCAACAATCTGCCCTTTGACATCTTTGAGCGCCTGGTGAAAGACGTGCTGGCCGAGCGCGGTGCCGAGAGCGAAGACCTGCTGCGCACCTTCAACCCGGAACTGGCCTCGCAAGAGGCGTTGTTTGAGCAGGCCCAGGCGATCTCACGCATGGCGCCCGAACAGCGCCGCCGCCATGAGGCGCGCGAGCGTGAGATCAAAGTGGTGCTGCTCAAATCGATGATCTCCGACCAATTGGCCTACATCAACATCGCCAAAGATTGGTTCACCCTGGATGATCTGCTGGAGATCCGCCGCTACAAGATCGGCAAGGGCAAAGTGGGCGGCAAGGCCGCCGGCATGCTGCTGGCCTTGCGCATCTTGCAGGCAGTGGCTGAGGAAGACATCGTCGCCTCGGTGGATATTCCTGATTCGTACTTTCTGGGGGCCGACGTGATGTATGCCTTCATGTCCAACAACGGCATGATGCACTGGGCCGATCAAAAATACAAAGACGAAGACCAAATTCACAATGAATTTGAGCAGATCCAACAGGAATACGCTGCGGGCAGCTTTCCTGAAGATATCTTGACCGAGCTTTCGATCATGTTGGAGAAGATCGGCAAGCAACCCATCATCGTGCGCTCCAGCAGCCTGCTGGAAGACAACTTTGGCTCCTCCTTTGCTGGCAAGTACGCCAGCTTCTTCTGCCCCAACCAGGCCAGCCATGCCGAGAACCTGCGCGCCCTGACCCAGGCGATCGCCGCGGTGTACGCCAGCGCGCTCAACCCCGATGCGCTGCTCTACCGCCGTTCGCATGGCCTGGAGGATTACGACGAGCGCCTGGCCGTACTGATCCAGGTGGTGCAGGGCGAAGCCTATGGCCACTATTACTTTCCGCACTTCGCCGGGGTGGCCTTCAGCCGTAACATGTTCCGCTGGTCGCCGCAGATCAAACGCCATGCCGGCTTTGTGCGCCTGGTGGCCGGCATGGGCACGCGGGCGGTTGACCAGGTCGGCAATGATTACCCGCGCTTGGTGGCGCTGAGCCACCCGGAACTGCGCGCCCAGCGCGATCCGCGCGATATCAACGTCTATTCGCAGCATTTTATTGACGTGATCGACCTGCAAGACAATGCCTTCAAGACCCTGCCGGTCGGCGAGGTGCTGGATGGGCGCTACCCGCACCTGCGCCTGGCGGCTTCGCAATACAAGGACGGCGATCTGAGCCCGATCCGCTCCAGCCTGGCGCCGGAGAGCCAATTGGTGCTGACCTTTGATGGGGTGGTGCGCAATACGCCCTTTGCCGAGCGCATGCGGCGCATTCTGGCGCATCTCGAAAAGAAATACAGCTCGCCAGTGGATATGGAATTCACCCTGCGCGTGCACACGCGCGACGCAAAGCCGGAAATTGAGTTATTTATCTTGCAGTGCCGCCCACAAAGCCACCTGAATGAGGTGGCAGTGCGCCTGCCCGAGCTGATGGATAAGCAGCGCATTGTCTTCTCCACCAGCAAGGCCGCCTTGCACGGGCGCGCCAGCGGCATTCGCTACGCCCTGTTTGTGACGCCCGAAGGCTATTACGGCCTGCCCAACAGCCAGGCACGCGGCGAGCTGACCCGTGCGATCAGCAAGATCAATAAGCTGTTGGAAGGGGAGGAGTTCATCTGTGTGGGCCCGGGCCGCTGGGGCACCAGCACGCCTGATCTGGGGGTCAGCGTCAGCTATGCGGACATTTACAACACGCGGGCCCTGGTAGAACTCTCCGGGGCGGGGTTGGGGCCGGCGCCCGAACCCTCGTATGGCACCCATTTTTTCCAGGATTTGATCGAATCGCGCATCTATCCGCTGGCGGTGCACCTGGATGACGCCGACGCGATCTTCAATCGCAGCTTCTTTTATGAAGGCCGCAACCATCTGCTGGATTGGGCGCCCGAATTGGAAGGATTGCAGAACACTTTAAGGTTGTTACACGTTGAGGATAGTGCGCCTGGCCAGGTACTGGAGCTTATAATGGACTCCGAAGCGGGGCGCACTGTGGCATTTTTCGAAGAGGAGAGCAAGAACGAATGAAGCATTTTGTGGCGGTGGCTGGAAACATTGGCGTCGGAAAATCGACCTTGGTGGGGAAGCTCGCCACACATTTGCAATGGAACCCGTACTACGAACCGGTAGCAGAGAATCCGTATCTTGAAGATTTCTATACCGATATGCGTAGCTGGGCCTTCCAATCCCAAGTATTCTTTTTGCGTCACCGCCTCAGCATGCACCTTGGCCTGCTGGCCGATCCCAACTCCGTGATCCAGGACCGTTCGGTCTACGAAGACGCCGAGATCTTCGCCAAGAACTTGTACCTCTCAGGCCAGATGGATGAGCGCGATTACGCCTCGTACCGCGATCTGTACCGCTTGCTGTGCGATCTGCTGCGCCCGCCTGACCTGGTGATCTACCTGCGGGCTTCAGTGCCCACATTGCAGCGCCGCATTGCCCAACGTGGCCGTGATTTTGAAGCCAAGATCAGCACTGAGTATCTGGAGCAACTGAATGGCTTGTACGAAGATTGGGTGACCAACTTCACCTTATGCCCGGTGCTGACTGTGCCCACGGACAACATGAACTTCGTTACCCATGATGGCCTGGTGGAACTGGTCAAACTTAAAATGAGTGAGAAGTTGATGGGCAAAGAAGAGGTTGTCTTCCTGCCTGAAGAAGTGGAAACTTTCGCAAGTTACACGATGCACGAATAAACGTAAAAGAGAGAAAATAAAAACGCCGCTATTCAGCGGCGTTTTCGTTTTCTGAGACGGTCACCGGATGGCACTCTACAACCAGCTTGATCGCCGTGCGCACCTTGCCATCAATCTCCACGTCGGCAAACTCCGGTGTGCAAAAAATGCTATAGCCATCGGCGAGTAGATAGCCCCGAGCCAACACCATCGCTTTTAACGCCTGGTTGACTGCGCCAGCTCCAATGGCTTGTACTTCAGCCCGCCTGTGTTCTCTGAACACCCCAGCAATAGCGCCTGCTACTGCTGCGGTGCGCGAAGCACCTGAAACCTTGATAACGTCCATTTTGTCTGGCCCTTCACGCGCCGTTAGGCCGAGAGGATAGGAAGCGTCAACTAACGGCGCACCCTCAACCCCGATAATACTGGAATATAGAATGGCGGGCAACTCAACCCGCCTGCCGACTTCGTGCAAAAACGTACATAGCCTGCGTGATACACTGCGCAGGATGGACGAAAAAGCCCTACAAACGCTGGAGTTTCCCAAGGTCTTGGCGCGCCTGGCCGAGCACTGCGGATTTAGCGTATCGCACGAGCGTGCCCTGGCGCTGCGCCCGGCGGCGGATATTGCCGCGGCGCGTCGCCGCCTGGCCGAGACCGCGGAGGCGCGCGCCCTGCTGGAAACGCAGCCCAAGCTGGGCGTGGGCGGTGCCCGCGATGTGCGCCCGGCGCTGGGCAACGCCCGGCGCGGCATGGCACTGACTGCCGCCGAGTTGCTGGATATCAAAGGCACCTTGGTGGCGGCGCGCACTTTGGCGCGCCAATTGCAAGATGCCGAGGCCAGCTACCCACTGTTGGCTGAACTGGCCGCGCAGATGCCGCAACCGCAGGGGCTGGTGGATGCGATCAGCCAGGCCATCTCCGAGCGCGGCCAGATTCTGGATAGTGCTTCGGATGCGCTGGGCGAGATCCGCAGCCAGTTGGCGGTGGCCCATGAACGCCTGCTCAGCCGTATGCAGAAGATGCTGAGTAGCGAACCGTATACCAAGGCATTGCAAGAGCCGATCTTCACCCAGCGCGAGGGGCGCTATGTGCTGCCGATCCGCGCTGAAGAGCGCAGCCGCGTTAAAGGCGTGGTGCACGATCAATCCGCCAGTGGCGCCACCTTGTTCATTGAGCCGCTGGGAGTGGTGGAGCTCAACAACACCTGGCGCGAACTGCAACTGGCTGAGCGCGAAGAGGAGCGCCGCATCCTGCTGGCGCTCACCGCCCTGGTACAAACCCACGCCGAAACCATCGCCAGCGCGTTGGATGGCCTGGCGGCGCTGGACCTGGTTTTTGCCTGCGCCAAGTATGCCGAGCAGTTGCGTGCCCATGCCCCGGAGCTGGTGCCGCTGCAGCCGCATGCGCCCGGCCCGCACCCCGGCGTTACCCTGCGCCTATTTGACGCGCGCCACCCATTGCTGGACCCCGAAAAAGTCGTCTCTTCGGATATTGAGTTATTTCCAGAGAACTATTGCCTGGTGATTACCGGGCCCAATACCGGTGGCAAAACGGTCACGCTCAAAACGGTGGGCCTACTGGCACTGATGGGACAGAGTGGCTTGCACATTCCCGCCGCAGCGGGCAGCCAACTCTCATTTTTTGAGTCGGTATATGCAGATATTGGTGATGAGCAATCGATTGAGCAGTCACTATCCACGTTTTCCGGCCATATCACCAACATTGTGCGCATTCTCGGCCAGGCCGACGCGCGTTCCCTGGTGATCTTCGATGAACTCGGGGCCGGCACGGACCCGCAAGAGGGGGCTGCGCTGGCGCGGGCGCTGTTGGATTGGCTGGTGCGGCGCGGCATCACCACTCTGGTGGCCACGCACTACTCCGAACTCAAAGCCTATGCCCAGGGCACCCGCGGCGTGGTGAATGCCAGCGTGGAATTTGATCTAAAGACGCTGGCGCCTACCTACCGCCTCACTGTGGGTTTGCCGGGGCGCTCCAATGCGCTGGCCATCGCCAAGCGGCTTGGCCTGGCGGAGGATATTCTGGCCCAGGCGCGCAGCGGCATTGACCCCGCGGATCTGAAGGCTGAAGACTTGCTGGATGATATTCACCGTGAGCGCCAGCGCGCCGAGCAAGCCCACGCGCGCGCCGCCGAGGCCGAGCGTGCCGCCGAGCGCCTGCGCGCCGAATTGGCCGAGCGTTTGGAGCAAATAGAAGATGAGCGCGTGCAGGTGTTGGAGCAGGCGCGCCAACAAGCCAAAGACGAATTACACACCATCAAATCGCAGGCCGGCCGGCTGCGGGCGGACCTGGCGCGTGAGCGCCAACCGCTGGAAAAAGTGCAGGCGCTGAGGCAAGCGGCCGAAGCCCTCGAAGAGCAGGTCGCCGAACCGGTGCGGCGCCAAGTGGTGCCCGAATCCGCCCCCGGGCGCCCCTTGCGCCTGGGCGATGCGGTGCGCGTGCGCAGCCTGGGGGCACGCGGCATCGTGATCGGTCTGAGCGCAGAAGAGGCTGAGTTGCAAGTCGGCGCGCTGCGGGCGCGGGCACGCCTTACGGATCTGGAGCTACTCGACGAGAAAAGCGAGGATAAGCCCAGTGAATGGCAGGGCACGCTGCAATTGCCCGCGGCGGTGCCAGGTGAGGTTTCACTGCGCGGTATGCGTTTTGAAGACGCTTACAACAAGCTGGATGCCTACCTAGATGCTGCCTACGCTTCAGGCTTGCGCTCGGCGCGTGTGATCCACGGCAAGGGCACGGGCACGCTGCGCGAAATGGCGCGCGACATGTTGCGCAAACGTGACTACATCGAGCATTACGATTTTGCCAACCCGCACGAAGGCGGCGAAGGCGTCACTGTCGCCTATTTTCGCTAAGGCCGCTCGCACGGCGTCGCGGCAAAGTCTATAATCCTATATATGGACTCTCTCGCCAGCCGCATCGATCCCAATTCCACAGAATTCAAAGCCAACGCCGCGCATCACCGCGCCCTGGCCGCCGAGCTGCGCGATAAGGTGGCGGCGGTGCAGGCCGGCGGCGGCGCTGAGGCGCGTAGCCGCCATGAGCAGCGCGGCAAGCTGTTCGTGCGCCAGCGCATTGAACAGCTGCTGGATGTTGGCTCCCCATTTTTGGAACTCTCAGCCCTGGCGGCCGATGGCATCTATGCCGGTGAGGCGCCCGGCGCCGGGATCGTGGCCGGCATCGGCCGCGTTGCGGGCCGCGAAGTGATGATCGTGGCCAATGACGCCACCGTCAAAGGCGGCTCGTACTACCCGCTCACCGTCAGCAAGCATTTGCGCGCCCAACAGATCGCCATGCAAAACCATCTGCCCTGCCTCTACCTGGTGGATTCGGGCGGTGCCTTCTTGCCCATGCAAGACCAAGTGTTCCCTGGCGAGCAGCACTTTGGGCGCATCTTCTACAACCAGGCGCAAATGAGCGCCATGGGCATCCCCCAGATCGCCGCGGTAATGGGCTCGTGCACCGCGGGTGGCGCCTATGTGCCGGCAATGAGCGACGAGACGATCATCGTCAAAGGTACCGGCACGATCTTTCTCGGCGGCCCGCCGCTGGTGAAGGCTGCCACCGGAGAAGATGTGAGTGCCGAAGATCTGGGCGGAGCGGACGTGCACACACGGCTCAGCGGCGTGGCTGACCACTTTGCGGAAGACGATCAACACGCCATTGCTATCTTGCGCGAGATCGTCGAGAGCCTGCCTGACCGGCGCACGCTGCAAGTGCCCGCCAGCCCGCCGGAGGAGCCGCTCTATTCGCCAGAGGAGCTGTACGGCGTGCTGCCGATTACCTTCCGTGAGAGTTATGACGTGCGCGAGGTGATCGCCCGCCTGGTCGATGGCAGCCGCTTCCGCGAGTTCAAGGCGCGCTACGGCGAAACGCTGGTGTGTGGCTTTGCCCGCATCCACGGCTACCCGGTGGGCATCCTCGGTAACAATGGGGTGCTATTCAGTGAGAGCGCGCTGAAAGGGGCTCACTTTATTGAGTTGTGTGAGCAGCGCGGCATCCCCTTGCTGTTTTTGCAGAACATCACTGGCTTCATGGTGGGTCGCGAATACGAAGCTGGCGGCATTGCCAAGGATGGCGCCAAGTTGGTGCACGCCGTGGCGACGACCACGGTGCCTAAGCTCACGGTCATCATCGGCGGGTCGTTTGGGGCCGGAAATTACGGCATGGCCGGCCGTGCCTATGATGCGCGCTTCTTGTGGATGTGGCCCAACGCGCGCATCAGCGTAATGGGCGGTGAGCAGGCTGCCAACGTCATGCTCACCATTAAGCAAGACCAGTTGACCCGCGAGGGCAAGCCCGCCTTGAATGAGGCCGAGGCGGCAGCGCTCAAGCAGCCGATCTTGGACAAGTATGAGCATGAGGGCCACCCGTATTACTCCACGGCGCGCTTGTGGGATGATGGCGTGCTGGACCCGGCCGAGACGCGCACCGTACTGGGGTTGGCGCTCTCGGTGGTGCTCAAGGCGCCGCGCCAGGGCGCCGGGTTTGGCGTCTTCCGCATGTAATCTAGTATTTTATTGGCAGGTACTGTGGGCTAACAAGCCGAGCGTGCGGCACGTTAGTTACTCGTGGCTACCCAACAACGTGCTCCACACCAACTTCGATTGAAATTAACCCTCACGGGGATATCGATGAGCGTTCGAAAGTTTGCATCGCGCTCAGTGGATACAGGTTTGCAGTTCGCCGCGCGCCTCGGCCGTTACCAATTCGCGCTGCTCAGCTTGCTGCTGGCTTTCCTTGCCTATGGCTTGCTCATCCCCTGGTTGGGCATGTATTGGGATGACTGGCCGGTCAGTTGGATCTATCACCAGTTCGGCGCTGAGCTTTATCAGGGCTACCCCGCCTACCGCCCCATTTCTGGCTGGATCTATTATTTTTCCTTCTCTGCGCTAGGCATGAACTTGGTAGCCTGGCACATCTACACCTTGCTGGCGCGCTGGCTCAGTATGCTGGCCTTCTATTGGGTGCTGCGCCTGGTGTGGCCGGGGGAGAAACAGAGCGCCCGCGTGGCTGCCCTGCTATTCCTGCTGTACCCTGGCTTCAGCCAAATGAGCATTGCCGTCACCTACAGCGTCTATTTCGTATATTACGCCCTGTTCCTCTGCTCGCTGGCGCTGATGGTGCTGGCGGTCAAAGGCCGGCGCCCGGTGTGGGGGTATGTGCTCGCTTCGATCGTGCTGGCGGTGGCTACCATGCTCAGCACCGAGTATTTCTATGGGCTGGAGCTGCTGCGCCCCTTGATAATCGTGTGGCTGCTGCAGCCCAAGCGCTGGGGCGCCTGGCGCCGCGCCCTCGGCTTGTGGCTGCCCTATGCGGCCATGTTTGCCGGGGTATTCCTGTGGCGCAACTGGGCCAGCCAGCAGGAAGGGGCGCTGTACCATCCGGTCTTGTTTGGGCGCCTGGCGGTGTCTTTCTGGCCGACGCTACAGACGCTGTTCCACAGCGTGGTGCGCGATGTGACCTTGGGTGGTTTGGGCGCCTGGCTGCGCGTGCTCGAAGCCTTCAATGAACTGCGCATAGGCGCTATCTCCACCTATATGTATCTGGCGCTGCTGGTCCTGGCGATCGGCGCGTGCACTTTTGTGCTTCGGGCTACCGCAGGCACGCGCGCCGCGGCGGGCGACGCCAAGGGGATGGTGCTGGGGGGCTTGCTGACCTTGCTGGTCTCCGGTGCGTCTTTCTGGGTGGCGGCGCTACCCTTCGCGCTCACCTTTCCGTATGACCGCTTCACCATCTCTATGATGGTGGGCGCCAGCCTGCTGCTGGCAGGGCTGTGGACCTTGTGGCGGGTGGCGCCACGTTTTAAATTTGCCAGCCTATCGATCCTGCTGGGCTTGTGTGTGGCGTTCCACTTCAACATGGCCAACCAATACCGGGCAGAGTGGTTGCGCATGCAGGATTTCTCGCGCCAGCTTACCTGGCGCATTCCCAGCCTGGCGCCCAATACCGGTGTGATCAGCCCGCAACTGCGCGCCTTGAACTTCAACACTGATAACTCTCTGACAGGTTTGGTGAATTGGCTGTATACACCCAACGACGTTCCCCAGTACCAGCAGCAACTCAACCATCTATTTTTCTATGCCGAGTTGCGTGGCCGCACACGCTTGCGCGGCCTGCAAACCGGGGAGCCGATCTATGGGGCCTATGATCTGGTGCCCTATCAGGCCACGCGCGAGCAAGTGATCGAGCTGACCTTTGGCTACCAGCCGCCGGCCTGCCTGCGCGTCATTGATCCTGAGATCGACGTGTGGAATCCAGGCTTATCCCTGGAACTCAAACCAATTGCTGCCCTCAGTAACCAGGCATTGATCCTGCCTGAGACCATCGATTTCGCAGCACGCTTCCCGTTTTGGAGTGTGGCGCCGCAGGAAACCTGGTGCTACTACTTTGAGCAGGCGGACCTGGCGCGCCAGTTGCACGACTGGCCGCAGGTGGCCGCGCTGGGGCAGGCCGCGTTTGCTGCCGGCCTGGCGCCCAACTTCGCCGCCGAATACACGCCCTTCATCGAGGCGTATGCACATCTGGGCGATGGGGAGCAGGCTTTGCAGCTTACCCAGCGCGTCCAGCAGGCCGATCCGCTCTTGCGGCCGCTGTTGTGCGCGCTGTGGCAGCGGATCGAGCGTGCCGGAGCCATGCCCACGGTAGTGGCCGAGGCTCGCCAGGCCCTGGAGTGCCGCTAATCCGGGCAGCCGCGACGCGCTTCGTTATACTGTGGGCATGCCCGCATTTCCATTCACAAAAGTGCTGATCGCCAACCGCGGCGAGATTGCCGTGCGCATTGCGCAGGCCTGCAAGAAGCTGGGCCTGGGCAGTGTGGCGGTCTATTCCGCTGCGGATGAGGGCGCCTTGCATACCCAAGTGGCCGATGCCGCGCTACCCCTGGGCCCCGCGGCCGCGCAGCAATCGTATTTAGATGCCAGCAAGCTATTGCAGGCCGCCAAGCAAAGCGGCGCTGATGCGCTGCACCCCGGCTATGGCTTTCTGGCTGAGAATGCTGAGTTTGCCCAGGCGGTGATAGATGCCGGCTTGGTGTGGGTTGGCCCACCACCGGCAGCGATGCGCGCCATGGGTGATAAAGCCCAAGCGCGCCAACTGATGCTGCAAGCGGGCGTGCCGGTTTTGCCGGGATACCAGGGCGAAGACAGTGATGCCGCGCTGCAAGCTGCCGCAGCAGAGATTGGCTATCCATTGCTGGTGAAGGCTGCGGCTGGGGGCGGCGGCGTGGGCCAGCGCGTGGTAGTGGCCGCCGAAGAGTTGGCGCAAGCCATGGCCGCGGCACGGCGTGAAGCCGCCAACGCCTTTGGTGATCAGCGCCTGGTGTTGGAAAAATATCTGGCGGTCGCCCGCCATGTGGAAGTGCAAGTGCTCGGCGATCAGCATGGCACGCTGCTGCACTTGTTTGAGCGTGAATGCTCATTGCAGCGCCGGCGGCAAAAAGTGGTAGAAGAAACGCCCTCGCCCCTGCTGGATAACACGCTACGCCAGGCAATGTGCGCCGCCGCGCTGGCGGCCGCCGCGGCAGTAGGTTACACCAATGCCGGCACGGTGGAATTCTTGGTAGACCCTGCTACGCGTGAATTCTATTTTCTAGAGATGAACACGCGCTTACAGGTCGAGCATCCGATCACCGAACTCACTACGGGATTGGATATTGTGGAGTGGCAGCTGCGCGTGGCCGCGGGGGAAGCGCTGCCATTCAGCCAAGCCGAGCTGGCCCAGCGTGGCCATGCCATCGAATGCCGCATTTATGCGGAAGACCCGGCCGCCGGTTTCCTGCCGCAGGCTGGGCGCGTGTTGCATTTGCAGTGGCCGGCGGAGAGCCGCGTAGATGCTGGCGTCATCGAGGGCCAGCCAGTTAGCGTCCACTATGACCCGCTGCTCGCCAAACTGAGTGTGCACGCCGCAGACCGCCAGCAAGCACTGGCCGCCATGCAGGCCGCTCTGGCCCACACGGTGCTGCTGGGCGTGGGCCATAACATCGACTTTTTGCAGGCGGTGTTGGCGCACCCCGGGGTAACCGCGGGCAATTTTGATACGCAAACACTCGAACGCGATTTCGCCCACTGGCAGCCTGCGGCCGAGTTGCCCAGTGCCGCGTTGTTGGCGGCCACCTTGCTATCGTTGCCAGCGGAAACCCAAACTGCCGCGGGGGGCGTAGACCCTTATTCTCCGTGGGCGCACCCTAGCGGCTTTCGTATGAGTGGTGAGCGGAAATGAAGTTTTCGTTTGACTATCGTGGCCAGGTGCAAACCGTTGAAGTACTGAGCCTGGCTACTACACTGGAAATGACGATCAACGGGGAGTTGCTGCGCGCCGAGCCTGGCCATGCGCAGCCGTTGTGGCTGCAGGTGGGCGGGCAGTCTGTGCCGGTGCGCTGGGCCCGCGATGGCCGCGCTATTTGGCTGCACCTGCTTGGCCACACCTACCTGCTGCGCCGCAGCCCCGGCCAGCACAGTGCCGGGCCTACTGGGGGCGCCGAACGCAGCCTGCGCGCGCCGATGCCGGGCCAGGTGCGCAAAGTGCTGGTGCAGCCCGGCGAGATGGTTGCCGCCGGCGCCGTGCTGGTGTTACTGGAAGCGATGAAGATGGAAGTGCGTATTGTGGCCAACCAGGCTGCAAAAGTGGCGCAGATTGCGGTTTCTGAGGGCCAGAACGTGGATAAAGAGCAAATCCTAGTGGAATTGGAGCCTGAAGATGGCGGGTAAATACTTTGAAGACCTGCAAGTTGGCCAGCGCTTTGTGCACGCGGCCACGCGCACGGTGACCGAGGCCGATAATGTGCTCTTCAGCGGGCTGACGATGAATACGCAGCCCCTGCACATGGATGAGGAATTTGCCAAGCAAACTGCTTTTGGCCGCCGCATTGTCAACGGCATTTTTACCTTTGGCCTCACGGTGGGCATCACCGTCTCAGAGCTGACGGCAGGCACGATCGTTGCCAACCTGGGCTACGAAAGGGTTAATCATCCAACCCCGGTCTTTGCCGGTGACACCTTGCGAGTGGAGAGTGAAGTGCTCGAGATGCGCCCCTCTACCAGCAAGCCCGACCGCGGCCTGGTGCGCCTGCGCCATGTGGCCTATAAGCAGACTGGCGAGGTGGCCGTGGAGATTGAGCGCACAGTCATGTTCCTAAAGCGTGAGGCCGCCTGATGCGCCCGCGCCGCACCCTGCTATACGTTCCGGGCAGCGATTGGCCCAAGATGGTGAAGGCCGCTGGCCTGGGCGCCGATTGCGTATGTTTGGACCTGGAAGATGGCGTGGCGCCCAGCAGCAAAGCCGAGGCGCGCCGCCTGATAGCCAAAGCGCTCAGCGAGCTGGATTTTGGTACCAGTGAACGCTTGCTACGCGTCAATGCTGCCGATAGCCGCGAACATGCCGAGGACCTGGCGCTGGTGCAGCACCCACAGCTGGAGGGCGTGGTGTTGCCCAAAGCCGCCGCGGCCGCCGATCTGGGCGCGCTGGGTGCGGTGTTGGCACAAGCCGAAGCGCAGCGCGGGTTGGCGCCCAACACACTTAGCCTGTTTGCTCAGATCGAAAGTGCGCGTGGCGTAGTGAATTTGCAAGCGATTGCCAGTGCTGAAGCACACTTGGTGGCGCTTGTTTTCGGTTCCGAAGATTTCGCCAGCGATGTCGGTGCTATTCGCACTCCCGGCGCAGATGAAGTCTTTTACGCACGCAGCGCGGTGGTGACCTATGCCGCCGCTCACGGGTTGCAGGCCATCGATATGCTCCATGTGGATTTCAAGGACAGTGCCGGCTTGACCCGGTTGGCGACCCAGGGTGCGCAACTGGGCTACAGCGGCATGCAGATCGTGCACCCGGCGCAGATTGCCCCGGTGCAAGCGGCGTTCACGCCGAGCGACGAAGCGATCAGCTGGGCGCGGCGCGTGGTGGCCGGCTACAGCGAGCACGCCGCTGCCGGCCGCGGAGCCTTTGCGCTGGACGGCAAGATGATCGATATGCCTCTGGTGAAAGCGGCGCAGCGTGTGCTGGCGCGTGCCGGCGAATAAAAAAGCCCGGCTATGCCGGGCTTTTTTATTTATCCTTTATTGTTAGCGGGTGCGTTTACCCCGCGGCGCGGTTTTGCGAGCGGCGGGCTTGGCTGCGGCACGGCGGCGGCGCAGCCAGCGCACCAGGAAGTAGAGCGGCAAGCCGAGCACCAACAGGATCGGCAGGGCATACAGCACCAACCAGATCACCGCATTCACTATGCCTTGCATGGCGCTGATCAGCGCCTGGATCGCATCCTTGGCCACTCCCACCGGCTCCCAGCCGGCAATGGTGATCGGCTGCACGGCCTGGCTGGCAGTCAATTCCACACTGATCGCCGAGAGGGCGGCAGCTTCTTCGTAGTACTTGATCTGGCCCTTGAGCACTTCGATTTGCTCGGTGATGTTGTTTAACTGGTTGAAGGCGGTGAGGATGTCTTCTGAATCCACTGCATCTTGCATGATCTGGCGCAGCAAAACTTCAGCATCCTGCAGGTTGCGCAGGCGCGATTGCAAATCCGTGTATTCGGCAGTTACATCCTGGCCGGAGAGGTTCTTGCTCTGCACGGTCTTGGCGCCGTCTTCGATCAATCCCAGCGCTTCCTGCAAGCGCTCAGCTGGCACGCGAACGGTGATGCTGCCGTAAGGCACTTGCAGGCCGCTGCTGAGCGATTGTTGGTACAGGTACGAGTCAACCACGAAGCCGCCGAAGCGCTCCGCCATTTGCGAAATGGCCTCCATGCTCGCTTCGGGCTGATCGACCACAATGGCGATGCTGGCGTTTTGGATCACCAGGCGCTCGGCGCTGGTGTTTTGCGGCGCCATAGCACCCCCCGAAGCCGCCGAATCGGCAGACATTTCGAAGGATTGGTTCTGCGCCACGGCCATTGGCGCCTCGCTGTAGCCGCGATCGTAATCACTGGGGGCGGCCGCCGCGCTGCTGCAGGCGCTGAACAGCAAGGCAAACAACAGGGAAGCCAAAAGAGGGGTGCGTAGTTTCATGATCTTCTCCTTGAAGGTTCACCCATATAACGCAAGCGGCCGGGCAAAAGTTCCACTACTTACCAGCCACCCTCTAGGCGGCTGACGTGGCGTTCGGGCAGGCCAGCCGCCTGCATGCGCGCTTGCACCTCGGCGATGGCGTAGGGCACGCGCAGGTGCTGCCATACCGCTGTCTCGGGGTCGAACAAGGCATAGGCGGCGCGCGGATCGCGATCGCGCGGTTGGCCTACTGAGCCCGGGTTGGCAATGCAGCGTTCTTGCAGCACGAACTCGGCATCATTCTCGGGCACCTGCAAGTTGACGCCCACGCCGTGCTTGGTAAACAAAACTGGCACATGCGTATGGCCCACAAAGCAGAACGGCGTATCAAAGAAATCGAAGTTCTCTAGGGCGGAGTAACTATCCAATAGATATTCCAAGACCGGCTGGCGCGGGCTGGCGTGCGCCAGGGTGGTGCCGTGCTCCAATCGCAGGGGTTCTAGGCCGGTTAAAAACGCCAGCGAATCGGCGGCCAGGTTTTCGCGCAGCCATTCCATTGAGGTGCGCGCCTCCGCATTGAAGCTGCCCAGCGGCAACTGGCCGATGGCGGCGGCATCGTGGTTGCCTTGCAAGCACACCAGGTTGGGCAGCGCTGCCAGGCAATCAATACACTCGTTCGGATCTGGCCCGTAGCCAACTACGTCGCCCAGGCACCACACCGCATCCACTGCCCCGGCGTGGGCCAACACGGCCTGCAGCGCGGTAAGGTTGGCATGGATGTCACTAAGCACCAGGATGCGCATGCAAACGTTACGGCTTTACATCGAGATTGCTGGGAAGAAAGGCCCCCGGCAGTAATTTGTCTACACTGGATTCGTGCACGATCGCCCCGGCCTCGGTGGCCAGGATCACCTCAGCGTGCAAGGCGAACTCCGCCAGTACCTGTCGGCACGAACCGCAGGGCGAGCCACCATCACGGGTCACCACGGCGATCGCATCAAATTCGCGCTCACCCTGCATGATGGCCGTGAAGATGGCGACGCGTTCGGCACAGATGCTATCGGGGTAGGCCGCATTTTCGATATTGGCGCCCAGATATACCTTGCCGGCTTTGGTGCGCAAGGCCGCCCCCACGCGATACTGCGAGTAGGGGGCATAGGCCGCCTGCTGGGCTTGTTGGGCCGCTTGAACTAACTCATGCTTGGGCATCTTGTTCCTCTTCCGCAACGGTGCGCGTAGTGCGCACGGCACGCACGCGGCGAATACGGCGGCTGTTGATTAATTCTACTGTGAATAAGATGCCATCTTGCTTGACTTGCTCACCGGCGCGCGGCAAGCGGCCGAGCTCACTGAACAAAAAGCCGCCTAACGTGTCAGCGTTTTCTGTGCTCAGATCGGCATCCATGATCTCGTTGAACTCGGCCAGCGAAATGCGCCCGGGGAAAAGATATTCATCCTCCGAGATCTTTTGGAAGGGTTGCTCTTCGCCCAGGTCGGTCTCGTCCTGGATCTCGCCCACGATCTCTTCCACAATATCTTCAAGCGTCACCAGGCCCGCCACGCCCCCATACTCATCGACAACAATGGCCATGTGAATACGCGTGCCCTGCATTTCGGCGAGCAGCTCATTCAACTTCTTCGATTCCGGCACCATGTAGGGCTGGCGCAGCAGTTGGCGCAAAGAGGGCGCCGGCGGGTTGGCGCCCCAGACTTTGAGGATGTCTTTGATATAGAGCAGGCCGAGGATGTTATCCACGGTATCTTCGTAGACCGGAATACGCGAATAGCCAGATTCCACAATGGCGTTGCGCGCCTCCTCCAGTGGCGTGTCTACATCGAGCGCAAACACGTCAATACGCGGCACCATCACTTCGCGTACCAGCGTATCGCCCAGCTCCACGATCGACATGATCATCTCGTGCTCGTCTTGCTCCAGCACGCCCTGCTGTTCGCTGGCATCCACGAAGGATTTCAACTCATCCTCGGTGATGGTTTCCATTTGAGCGGCGTTCGGTTCCTGGGCGCTGAGGCGGGTGAGCACAAAGAGGATTGGGTACATCAGCGTGTTGACTACGCGCGCCACCCCGCTAAGGCGCAGCGCCCAGCGCTCGGGATCCTTGAGCACATGGCGCTCGACGAAGAATTCTGCCAGCCAGATGGCAAAGCCCACCGCCACCAGGCCGCCAAGGTTAATTGCCGAGGCGCTGCCTTGCGAGGTGGGGATGAGGAAATCCAGCACGATGCCCGCCAGCAAAAAACGCAGCAAGGCCAGGGTGAGTTGCAACGCATCGCGCAGGTTTTGGCGATGCTTGAGGAGTTCCAGGGTGCGGGCAGCCTTGGCGCCCAGCTCGTCTTCCAATGAGACCAGGCGAGTTTGGCGAACCGTGATGAGGCTGGCGCGGGTGGCGGTGACCACTAAATCCAAAGCGAGTAATACGATAAGTAAAGCGATGAGCGGACTAATCAGAACCTTCCCGTTTGCGAATGGCGCGGGCCGGAATGCCCACCACCACCGTATTTGGCGCTACGTCCTTGGTGACCACGGCGCCGGCCCCCGTGCGGGCACCTTTGCCGATGTGTAGCGGCGCCACCAACATGGTGTCGCTGCCGATAAAGACATCTTCTTCGATCACCGTAGGATTTTTGTTTTGGCCGTCATAGTTGGCCGTGATCGTGCCCGCGCCGATATTGACATTGCGGCCGATGGTGGCATCCCCAATGTAGGAGAAGTGCCCCATCTTGACCCCGGGCGCCAGGCGCGAATTTTTGATCTCACCAAAATTGCCCATATGTACATGGTCTTCCAAGTGGGCACCTTTGCGCAGGTGAGCGAAGGGCCCGATATCCACCTGGTTTTCGATGATGGCGTGCTCCACCACCGCAGCCTGGATCGTGCACAGGTTGCCCACCCGGCTGTCACGAATGGAGGTGTTGGGGCCGATAAAGCACTCTTCGCCGATCTGGGTATCCCCCAGCAGCATCGTATTCGGCAGCACGGTGGTATCTTGCCCGATGGTGACGCCCGGCTCGATATAGGTGCTCAATGGGTCTTGAATGGTGACGCCGGCCAGCATCCATTGCCGGTTAATGCGCTGACGCAGTGCCAGCTCGGCTTCGGCCAGGTGCTCGCGCGTATTGATGCCGATGGCTTCGCTGGGGTCTTGCAGCTCCAGGGTGTGGATGTGCTTGCCCTGCGCTACGGCCAGGGCCAATAGATCGGTGAGGTAATACTCGCCCTTTTGGGCCGAAGGCGCCAATTGGGGCAAGGCGGCCCATAGCCAATGGGCCTCGAAGCAATAGGTGCCCACGTTGAGCTCTTCGATCTGTAACTGCTCTGGCGTAGCCTCGGCCTCTTCGATGATCGCTACGGGCTGGCCAGCCTGGCGCTGGATGCGCCCAAAGCCACGCGCCGGGCGCTGCTTCAGGGTGAGCAATGTGATGGTGGCGTGGCCCTGGGTATGCGCAGCGGCTAACGCGGCCAGAGTTTCGCCGCGCAGCAGCGGTAGATCCGCGTTGGTAACCAGAATGTGCTCAGCTTGCCCGTCCAGCAGCTCTTTGGCCTGCAGTACGGCGTGGCCGGTGCCCTTCTGCTCGAGCTGCTCAACGTATTCGGCCTGGGCGCCGACCGCCTGGCGAATGTGATCCGCCTGATGGCCGATGACCAGTACCGGGGGCTGCGCGCTGGCTTGGCGTGCTGCATCCAGGGCGTACTGCACCATCGGGCGGCCGCCGATGGGGTGCAGAATCTTGGCCCTGCGCGAGCGCATGCGCGTGCCCTTGCCAGCCGCCAGGATGATGATGCGTATGCTCATTCCGCCCACTCCTTGGCAGGGTGAGAGGCTACATAGTGAAATGAAGAATCAGGGAGAGGGTCTTCTGAGGCTTGCATGTTTGAAACGGCAAGTCGGGGCGCCTGGACTCGAACCAGGATCCACGGATTCAAAGTCCGGTGTGCTGCCATTGCACCACGCCCCAGCGTTCGGCTAGCCGAAGGCGCAAAATTGTAACATGCCCACAGCGCTATTGCTGTGGCGTCAGGCCGATCTGGGCCGCCTGGGCATAGCTGAGCGCACCGGCCAACGGGCGCGCGTTGAGTTCGGTGGGCTGCCAAAAGCGTTCGGCGGCCACCGGGGTCGGGCGGGTGTCCGCCTGCGTCAATAATTGCTCCAGTTCGGGGTCAGTTTCCGTGTGCGCCGGGCCGGCGGGGGTGGGCAGTGGGCTGGCGCCGGCCAGTTGCCGCGCGCTGCGTTGCAGCGCTTGCGCCAGCGCGGCTGTGCGGGCCGCGCTGAGTGGACGGGTGAGGATGCACAGGCCGCGTCCATCCGCCAGGTTGGCCAGGTGCAGGTGCTCCTGCGCGCCCCGGATGGTGAGCAGATCATCTGGCGCGGCGCTTCCCAGTACGCGGGCCATGTGCTGGGCGGCGCGCCGGGCGTTCAGCAGATATGGCAACAACTCGGCTTCGAGTTGCGGGTTGGGCAGCACCCCGGCGCGCGCCAACACCTGGCCGCGCGCCGAAAGCAAGGCAACGCAATAGGCTTGTAGCGTCTGACGTAGCTCGGCGAGCAGGTGAGCGGTATCGGCGTCTGCGGCGGCCTCGGCGATCACGGCCAGCTCAGCCGGCAGGCTGGTTTTCACCAGGCCCAGGTGTCGCTCGACCGCATCCAGGACATCGGCCAGCTCAAAGGGCTTGAAGAAAAAGCCATTGGCACCGCTGCGCGCAGCCTGGCTGCGCAACGCTTCGTCATGCGCCTGGCTCAGCAGGATCACGCCCACCGCGGGCTGCTGCTGGCGAAAGCGCGCCATCAGCTCCAGGCCAGAGATGCCGGGCAGCAACAGATCGGCGATCAACAAGTCGGGGGCACGCTGCGCCAGGACCTGCAAAGCCGCCGCGGCTGAGCTGACCTGCTCGGCGTGTACCGCCGGGCCCAGGCTGCTCAGCCCTTCCAGCAGTGCGTTGGCGGTTTGCGCCTGCTCTTCAACGATGAGAATGTGTTTGGCCACTATGCGCGCATTGTACGCATGCGCCGCCCAGCGCGCCGTGAAATTTATAGCTGAAATTAGCTGTCTTGCAGGATCACCCAGGGCCGCCCATCCTGCGGTGTGGTGAGGATGCGGGTGCCCACGCCGTAGGCTGCGGCCAGGCGTGCTTCAGTCAGCACTTCGTGCGGGGTGCCGATGGCTTGCAGGCGCCCCTGGTGCAGCAAGGCCAGCCGCTGGGCGAACATGGCGGCCAGGTTGAGATCGTGCAGCGCGGCCACCACCGCCAATTGGCGCTGCTGAGCCAGTTGGCGCACCACGCTCAGAATGGCCACTTGATGGTGCAAGTCCAGGTGGGCGGTGGGCTCATCCAGCAGCACGATCGGACAATCCTGTGCCAGGGCGCGCGCCAGCAGCACGCGCTGCTGTTCACCGCCGGAGAGTTCACCGGCGCGGCGGTCTTGCAGCGCAGCCATCTCGGTGGTCTCCAGCGCCCAGGCCACTTTCTCGCGATCGCGCCGGCCGAGCTGGCCCAGCCAGTTCAGGTGCGGGGTGCGCCCGAGCGCCACACATTCGTAGACGGTAAACGCCGGGGGCAATTGTGTGGATTGCGGCACCACACTGATCCAGCGTGCCCGTTGGGCGGCGGACAGATCAGCAAGGTCTTCCCGGTTGATTTGGATCTTTCCTTGCTGTGGCTTGTGCACTCCGCTCAGGGCGCGGATCAAGCTGCTCTTGCCGGCGCCATTCGGCCCGATCAAGCCGAGGATCTCGCCGGGGGCCAACGAGAGATTGAGCCCCTGCAAGACAGTGTGCGGGCCATACGCCAGATGCAGATCGTGGATGCTCAGCATGGCATCACCAATACAACTGCGCCTTGGCGCGGCGCAGCAGCCATAAAAAGAAGGGCACCCCTACCAACGCGGTGACGATGCCCACGGGCACCACTTGCGGAGAAAGCACGGTGCGCGCCACGGCATCGGAAAGCAGCAGCGCTGCGCCGCCGCCCAATAAGGAGAGCGGCAACAGGCGGCGATGGTCACCGCCCCAGATCAGGCGCAGAGTATGCGGGATCACCAGGCCGATGAAGCCGATCATCCCCGAAAAGGCCACCGCCGCGGCAGCCGCCAGCGAGGCGGCCACGATCAGGAGTAGCTTCAAGCGTTCCACGGGCAAGCCGAGCTGCTCGGCCTGCTCTTCGCCGGTTTGCAACACGTTGAGTTGGTGCCCGGAGAGCAGTAGCACCACCACGCCCACCACCACATAGGGCAGCATCGCCAGCACGGGTTGCCAACCGCTCAAGGTTGCCCCACCGAGCAGCCAGGCGATCGCCCGGCGCAGCTCGCTTTCGGATTGCAACATCAGGAATGAGCTCAATGAAGTGGCAAAAGTGCTTACCGCCACACCAGCCAGGATCAACGTAGTGACTGGCAGGGTCTTGCCCAGGCGGGCCACCCAATAGACGACGGCTACCGTTAGCAGCGCGCCGGCAAAGGCCGCCGCGGGCACGCTGTAGAAGCCCAGCCAATCCTTGGGCCAATCGTGCGCCATCATGGTAATGGCGCCCAGCCCGGCGCCGGAGGCCACGCCGATCAAGTACGGATCGGCCAGCGGGTTGCGGAACAGGCCCTGGTAGGCGGTGCCACTGGCGGCTAACGCCGCGCCGGTCAGCAGTACCAGCACGGCATGCGGCAAACGGATCTCGTACAGGATGGTAGCAAAGGTGCTTTGCAGGCTTTCAAAGCCCAGCAAGGAGTTGAGGATGTGCAGCGGCGGGATGAGTACCGAGCCAAGCGCTACGCTGAGGATGAACGCGCTAGCTAGCAGCAAGCTGGTGATCAGGAAGGGGTGGCGGCGGATAAAAGCTTTCATCGTAAGTTGCCTGGATGGCAGGTGGGGAGCCCTGCCATCCAGGCGTTCAGTAGTTACTCAAACAGATCGGGGTGCAGCAGAACGGCCAGCTCTTCCAGGGCGTTGATCAAACGCGGGCCGGGGCGGGTCATGTGGTCATCATTGAAGGGATAGACCTGCCCGTTGGTGACGGCAGACAGGCTGCCCCAACCGGCACGCGCCGCCACGGATTCGACGGTGGCGCCCCAGGCAAAATCGCCCAGCAGGATTACATCCGGGTCAGCGACCAATAGATCCTCGATGCTGAAGGGGAAGTAGCCTTCCACCTCGCCGGCGACGTTGCTACCGCCCGCCAGGTTGATGATCAAGTCAATGAAGCTACCGGCGCCCGCCGTGAACGGCGCGTTGGGATCGGTTTGGCCATCGACTTCATAGAAGACCGTGGGTTTCTCGGTGACGGTGGCTACTTTGCTGAGCACGGCTTCGGCACGCGCACTCAGTGCGTCCACCGCGGCAAGCGCCTCAGTCTCGTGGCCGGTGAGCAGGCCGACAGTTTCCAGGTTACGGTACAAGCCTTCCAGGTCCGTCGGGTTACCGAGCCAGTAGACGGTGATGCCGACCTGCTCAAGCTGCTCTACCTGTTCGGGCGGCGTAATGCCCGCCGCCAGCACCAGGTCGGGCTCCAGGCTGAGGATGAATTCCGTGTTCAGGCTGGCGTAGGTGTCGCCAATGTCAGCGATGCTGCTGGCTTCTTCAGGGAAGTTGGAATACGGGTCACGGCCCACCACCTGCTCACCGGCGCCCACTGCGAACAGCAATTCGGTGTTGGAGGGCGCCAGCGAGACGATGCGTGCCGCCGGGGCCGCCAGGCTCACTTCGCGGCCGAGGTCATCCACCAGGTTAATGCTGGTGTCGATTACGGCAGGCGCTTCGGTAGCGGCGACTACCGCGGCGGGCGCCTCGGTGACTGCGGCAGCAGCCGGCGCGCAGGCGGCAAGCAGGGCTACAAGCAGCAAGCTGCTGAGGATACGTTTCTTCACGTTAAACTCCTTAGTGATCAGATTAAACAAAATTCCCTGCACGCGGCAGGGAAGGGGCAACTGTCAAGCAAGTGGGCTTGAGCGGTACGGCACCTCCCATCGTCGAGGATTGTGCTTGCGCAAGCTGGGCCGGCGACCTGGCTTACCGTCTAAGCTGACGGATCACAGTTGCGCGACAGCGCCGGAGTCTCACCGGCTTCGCAGTTGTGTTTGTCGTACGACAAACAACCACCCAGTTGCATGTTAATGAACCCCGCGATTTTAGTGTGTCGGCACACCTGCGTCAAGTTTGGGCTGGGTTATCATGCTGCCTAGTATGCAAACCAAAGTGTATGACTTTGCAGTCATTGGCGGCGGCCTGATCGGCCTGGCTACGGCGCGTGCCCTGCTGCAAAAATACCCCGGCAGCTCATTGGCTGTGTTGGAGAAGGAGCCTGAGGTAGCCGCGCACCAATCGGGCCGCAATAGCGGCGTGCTGCACTCCGGCATCTACTACAAGCAGGGCAGCCTTAAGGCACAGCTCACCGCCGCCGGGCGCACCGCGATGCTGGCCTTCTGTGATGAGCACAAGATCACGTATCAGATGACCGGCAAGCTCATCGTCGCCACTAGCGAGGAGGAACTGCCGCGCTTGCAGCCCCTGTATGCGCGCGGCACCGAGAACGGCCTGGCGTTGGAGATTGTGGGGCCGGAGCGCATTGCTGAGATTGAGCCGCATGTCACCGCCCTGCAAGCCATCTGGGTGCCGCAAGCAGGCATTGTAGATTACAAGCAGGTGGCGCGCACGTTGGCGGCAGAACTGGCCAAGGCGGGCGCAGATGTGCGCTTGGGCGCCAAATTACAGCGCTTCGAGCGCAAAAATGGCGTATTGCACCTAAAAACCAGCAATGGTGAGGTGCAAACGCGTATTGCTGTAAACTGCGGCGGTTTGTATAGTGACCGGCTGGCGCGCCAAACCGGCGTTGACCCCGGCTTGCGTATCGTGCCGTTCCGTGGCGAATACTTCCGCCTGCGCCCTGAGGCACAGCATCTGGTGCGCGGCATGGTCTACCCCTTGGCGGACCCGCGCTTTCCCTTCCTTGGCGTGCACTTGACGCGTATGACCGATGGCGAAGTGCTGGTAGGCCCCAATGCAGTCTTTAGTTTGCGGCGCGAAGGCTATTTCAGCCGTGATTTTGATCTGGGCGAGACGCTAGAGTCGCTGAGTTACAGCGGCTTCTGGCGGCTGGTGCTGCCCAACCTGCGTGCCGGCCTGGGTGAGCTGGTGCGCTCGGGCAGCGTGCGCGTGTTTGCGCGTGATGTGCAGAAGATGATGCCCGCCATCCAGGCGGGCGATCTGCTGCCGGCGCGGGCGGGGGTGCGCGCCCAGGCCGTGGATAAGGATGGCAAGCTGGTGGAAGACTTCCGCTTTGCCTACGGTGATGGTTGGCTGCATGTACTCAATGCGCCCTCGCCTGGGGCTACGGCCAGCTTGGCCATCGGCCAGCATGTGGCTGCCCAGGCGGCGGAGTTGATGCGCGCATGAACAAGCAATTGGCCTTGGTGGTGGGGGCACGCCCCAACTTTATGAAGGCCGCGCCGCTGATGGCAGTCGTGCAGGCCAAAGGGCGTTTGACGGCGCGCTTGATCCATACCGGCCAACACTTTGACGCCAACATGTCAGATGTGTTCTTCACGCAGCTGCAGATGGCCGAGCCTGACTTGTATCTGGATATTCACGGTGGCAGCGTCAATGAGCAAGTAGCGCGCACCATTCTGGCCTTAGATGCTGAATTCACTGCCAACCGCCCCGATATGGTCGTGGTGTTTGGCGATGTGAACTCCACCTTGGCCGCTTCCATCGCAGCCAACAAGCTCGCTATTCCCTTGGCGCATGTGGAAGCGGGTCTGCGCAGCTTTGACCGCGAGATGCCGGAGGAGCACAATCGCATTGTGGCGGATGTGCTGGCGGATTATTTGTTCACCCCTTCGCCGGATGCGGACGAGAATTTGGCTGCCGCGGGTATCCCTGCTGAGCGCATTTACCGCGTAGGCAACATCATGGTGGATAGCTTGCTGCGCTTCAAGCCCGCCGCCGAGCAGTTGGCGGCTTGGGAAGCGCATGCCCTAGCCCCCGGCCAGTATGGCGTGGTGACGCTGCACCGCCCCTCCAACGTAGACGAGCAAGCCGCGCTCAGTGGCATCGTGCAGGCGCTGGTGGAGATCCAGCGCAGCGTACAGCTCATCTTCCCCGTGCACCCGCGCACGCGCGCCCGCATGGCGGAGTGGGGCTTGCTGGATGCGCTGCAGGCCAGCGGTGTTCGCCTGCTGGGGCCGGTGGGCTATTTGGAGTTTGTGAGCCTGATGACGCAAGCGCAATTCATCCTCACCGATTCGGGCGGCATCCAAGAAGAGAGCACCGTGCTGGGTGTGCCGTGTCTCACGGCGCGTGAGAACACCGAGCGCCCGATCACCTTGCAGATGGGCGGTAACCGCCTGGTAGGGAACAGCCCTGAGGGCATCCTGGCTGGCTACCGCGCCCTGAGCGGCCAAAAGACGCCGCCGCAACAGCCTGACCTGTGGGATGGGCGCACCGCCGAGCGTATCGAAGCCATTTTGTTCGAAAAATTGAGCTGAACAGCCTAAGCGTCTATTGACACTTTTGCCGCGCGCGTGTCAGAATTCATTTCCTGAAAGCTGGTGCCATGAAACAGCGCGAATACCGCCTACTTGAAGCGATTGCCGAAGACGAAACGATTACCCAAGCCGGGCTGGCCAACAGCCTGGGCATGGCGATCGGCAGTGTTAACTGGTACATCAAACGGCTGATCAGCCGCGGCTACATCAAGGCCACACGCATGGACCGTACCCGGCTGCGCTACAACCTCACCGGGGAAGGTATGCGCGCCTTCCAACGCAATGCCACTCAATACGTCAAAGATTCGCTCAAGGTCTATCACGGGCTGCGCCAGCAGGCCAAGCAGCTGATCGCTGAGATGCAGGCCAACGGAATTGAGCACGTCTACCTGGATGGTAGCGACCCAGAGTTGGATATCTTCCGCTTGAGTTGCCTCGAGACCGGCCACCCCGCGCTGGATGAGCAGCCTGAGAAATACATTCTGCGCATGCGCAACGGCGCCTATTCGCTGGAACGCATGCGCCCTGCTGGAAATGGAAGCCGAAAAATAGCATGAGTAGCGCCGAACCGACCCAGATCCGTGTGCCCGCCGGCGCGCTGCGCCAGTTTGCCCAAGAAGCCTTCCTCGCCGTAGGGGTGGATGCCAAGGTGGCCGAGGAAACCGCGCGTGCCTTGTGGCTCACCAGCTTGCGCGGCGTAGACAGCCACGGCATGCGCTTGCTGCCGCATTACGTGGCCGCGCTCGAAGGCGGGCGCCTGAACCCCACGCCCAATTTTGTGTTTGAGCAAACCGCCGCCTCTACCGGCCGCCTGGACGCTGACCACAGCCTGGGCCATGCCGCCGGCATGCAAGCCATGCACCATGCCATCCAGTTGGCGCAGGAAGCTGGGGTGGGCTTCGTTTCCGTATACAACTCCAGCCATTGTGGGGCTATGGCTATCTATGCGTTGGAGGCGTGCGCCCACGATATGCTGGGCATGGCCTACACGCACGCCACGGCGCGCATGCGCACGCCTAATGGGCGCCGCGCCTTCTTGGGTACCAACCCGCTGTGCTTCGCCGCGCCGATGGCCAACGAAGAGCCCTTTTGTTTTGACAGCGCGCCTACGCCGTTTAGCTTCAACAAGGTGAAACAGTATCGCCAGCAAGGCTTGCAGCTGCCGCCGAATGTGGCTGCGGACAAAGATGGGCACATGACGCAAGATCCCAATGCAGCGGAGCAGCTCCTGCCCATCGGCGACTATAAGGGCTTTGGCCTCTCGCTGATGGTGGATATTCTCTGTGGTCTGCTCACGGGCATGCCGGTTGGCGGCGAAGTGAGCAACATGTTTGGCGACCCTCTATCAAAGAAGCGCTACCTAGGCCATTTCTTTGGCGCTATTCGCATCGACGCCTTTGAGGATGTGGCCACCTTCAAAACGCGGATGCAAAAGCTGGCGGATGATCTGCGCAATGAACCTGCCCTGGACCCTAGCGTGCCCATGCAAGTGGCCGGTGACCCTGAGAAGCGCACCCAGCAAGACTATGCTGCTAACGGTATCCCCTTGTTCGTAAGTGACGTAGATGCGCTCAATGCGCTCGGCCTGCGCCTCGGGATTGGAGCTTTGCAATGAGCAAGCCCAACGTGTACGCCTTCATCCCGGCGCGCGGCGGTTCTAAGGGTATCCCACGCAAAAATTTGGCAGACTTAGCCGGAAAACCGCTGGTGGCACACACAATTGCGCATGCAAAGGCCAGCCAGTGGATTGACCGCGTCTTCGTGAATAGTGAAGACGAAGAAATTCGCACTGTGGCGGCCCACTATGGCGCCGATGTGATCAGCCGCCCTGAGGAGTTCTTTCACGACAACAGCGTGCAGGAGGTTGACCGCCTGCTGCAATGGACGATTGGCGAGCTGGAGCGCCAGGGCCACCGCATTGATATTGGCGTGTTGCTCTACTCCACCTCGCCACTGCGCCAAGTAGAGACGATTGACAAGGCCGTCAGCATGGTGGCCGAAGGCGGCTACGACTCGGTGCTCTCGCTGTTTGAGGACACCACCTATCTGTGGCGCATAGATGGCGAGACTGCTGCACCCACCAACTACGACCCCAAAACGCGCGGGCCGCGCCAAAAGGAACACTGGAACCAGTGGGGCGAGAACAAAGCCGTATATGCCTTCCGGCGTGATTTGCTAATGAACACGGGCTGCCGCCTGGGCGGCACGATTGGCTATGTGGAGATGCCCAAGTGGCGCTCGGTAGATGTCGACAAGCCGGAGGATTTGGAGCTGGTACGTAAACTGTTTGAAGTGCGAGGCTTGGAATGAGCCACGGCCACACCCTTATTACTGGTGCGTTTGGCAAGGTAGGCACCGCGCTGGCAGACCTGCCTGGCGATAAAGTGCTAATGGACGCTGCTGTACCAGCCGGCCAGCCCCACGCCGTTCAAGGCTACGTGCAAGATGAAGCCATTTTGGCGCAGGCGCTGCAGGGTTGCCGCGCCATTGTGCACCTGGCCGCCAGCCCGGCAGTGGATAGCAGTTGGTCGCAGGTGCAGGAGCACAACGTGGCTGCCATGCACACCTTGCTGGAAGCGGCGCGTGCCCACGGTGTGGAGCGCGTGATTTTTGCCAGCACCAATCACACGGTGGGCATGGTGGAGCTTGAGAACGCCCCACATATCTATGAAGCAGGGCACGGCATCATGCTCACCAAGCATGCGGAGCCACGGCCGGATTCGTACTACGGCGTGAGCAAGCTGCTGGGCGAGAATCTGGGCCGCTACTACGCCGAACACGGTGGGCCGCGCTTTTATGCACTGCGCATCGGTTCGCTACACGCCGCTGAGCATGACCATCCGTATGCGGAGGCCGAAGGCCTGCTGCGTGCCGGCGCCTGCACGCGTGGCGATGCAATGTACGAGCTCAAGGTCAGGCGCCAGAAGGCGTTGTGGCTCTCACGCCGCGATGCGCTGCAATTGGTGGCGCGCTGCCTTGAGTATGACGGGCCGGCCTTTGATATTTTTTATGGAGTGAGCAATAACGACGCGCGCTGGTTAGATATTGAATATGCGCGCCAGCAGCTAGGCTACCAGCCGCAAGACAATGGCGCCGAATGGCAGGCGCGGCCACAGGGAGCCTCAGCGTGATCTCTATCATCATCCGCACTCACAACGAAGAGCGCTGGATCCGCGAGTGCTTGCGTCGTATCCAGCAGCAGACGATCCAAGACGTAGAGATCATCCTGGTTGACAATCGCAGCACGGATCAAACCGTGGCCCGCGCCCGCCAGGTCTACCCTGAGATCAAGCTGGTAACGATAGAGGAGTACTTGCCTGGCTTGGCGATCAATGCGGGTATTCGTGCCGCCCAGGGCGAGTACATCGCCATCCTCTCGGCACATTGCCTGCCGGTGAAGGATGATTGGCTGGCCACTCTGATCGCCAACTGTGAAGACCCCCAGGTGGCCGGAGTGTATGGCCGCCAAATCCCCACCAGCTACTCCAGCCCACAAGACAAGCGCGACCTGTTGGTAACTTTCGGCCTGGATAAGCGCATTCAAAAGAAAGACCTCTTCTTCCACAATGCCAACAGCCTGATTCGGCGTGCGCTATGGGAGCAGTTTCCGTTTGATGAGCAGGTGCCCAACATCGAGGATCGCGTGTGGGCCAAGCAAGTGATCGACGCAGGCTATGTGCTGGTGTACGAGCCTGAAGCTGCGGTATATCACTATCACGGCATCTACCAGAACAACGATGAGCGCCGCGTGCAGGGCGCCGTGCGCGTAATGGAAGTGCTGGAGCAACCTGCCGCAGAGCATGAGAACCCGCCGCTCGATCCGCATACGCTGGAAGTGGCGGCGATCCTGCCGGTGCGCAGCCTTGCCGGTAGCGTCGATGCGAATATGGCGCTGATCGAGAAGAGTGTGCAAGCTGCCCAGGCGTCGGCATACATCGATCGCATCATCCTCGCTTGTGATGATGCGGCGCTAGCGCGCCAGGCTGAGGCACTGGGCGTGGAAGCGCCCTTTGTGCGCCCCGCAGCGCTTTCGCAACCCGGCGTGCGCGCCGATGAGGTGCTGCGCTATTCCTTGCAACAACTTGAGGGCGCAGGCTACTTTCCTGATCTGATCGTGCCGCTCGAAGTCACCTATCCGTTCCGCCCCGCTGGCATGCTCGATACGCTGGTGCGCAAGTTAGCCGAGAACGGCCTCGATACCGCCATCGCCGCCCATGCTGAGCACCGCCCGTATTGGCAAAAAGATACCGATGGCGTGGTGCTCACTGAAGAATATGCGCAGGCACGCCAGGCGCGCACTCCCTTGTATATCGGGCTATTAAGCTTGGGCTGCGTGACTTACGCAGAGTTCATTCGTCAGGGCTCGCGCCTGGGCAAGCGCATTGGGGTGTATGAAGTGGCCGATCCGTTTGCGGCGATCGAGGTGCGCGAACCCAAGGATCTGCGCCTGCTGCAACTGCTCGGCCCGGTGATCCAGCAATGGCAGATGGACCGCGCATGAAAGTAGCCTTTGTTTTTCATCGCGCCAATTACCTCAAACTGTACGGCCCGATCATCGATGCAGCCTTGCAGCGCGGTTGGCAGGTGGAGTGCTGGCTACATGATGTGCCGATGGGTGACAAAGACTACCTGCGCGTGCCGCCCGAATTGATCAGCATACAGTGGGGGGCGCGCGTGGGGGTGCGCCAGTTTGAGCAGCCTGCAGATGTCGCCAGGCTGAATGAGCAGGTGCGCCCGAATGCGATCATTTCACTTCTGCCGCGCAGCCGCTACATGGCCGCGCCCGGCCACGAGCGCTTTTTGACGCTGCAATACAACGTGGATACGTTCACCATCGCAACCCTGCAAGAGCACCTCAGCTCTGATTATCTGTGTCTGTATGCCCCTGCCTGGTTGGATTACGCCGCCCAGTATTACACCCAGGTTTCGGATACCGATGCCGCGGCGGCCGCCGCGCAATTGGCTGATAAGGTGGTCTACACCGGCTTCCCACAGATGGATGTATTCGCTCATATTGATCGTGAGGCCGTGCGCGCTCGTTGGGCGATCCCGGAGGGCAAGAAGGTGGTGTTGGCCCTGCCCCTCGATCTCATGGGGTGGCCCGGCGTTTGGCCAGCTTTCTTTCAAAGCACAGGGCTTTCACAATTGCGGCATTTGCTCAAAGGGCGCAAGCAGCCCGGCTTTGTCCGGCAATACTGGCCGTGGGCACTCAAGGGGTGGAACGACACTGCGCTGGCTGAGGCGATCAAACAATTTGCCGAACGCAACAACGCCGTTTTGTTGCTCAAGGGCCGCGAGAAGGACCCAATCCGCGAAGCGTGGCGCGCGCGCGCCTTCCTGAATTTTTATGATGAGCAGCACTATCCAGCCACGGTGCACGAAGCCATTGCGATCGCTGATGCATGCATCCTGTTTTACAGCACCGCGGTGCAAGAAGCCGTTTATGCCGGTGTGCCGGTGGTGTGTATTGACCGACCGAACCGCGATACGGTGAAGCATCAACTGTGGCGCCAGGCGCACCTGGGTGGGCCATACAACTTTCCCGGCGCGGTGTCTTGGCAGAGTTTGCCCGAAGCGATCACTACTTTGCCGGAGCAACGCTTGGCCGATTTGACTATGGACGCGCACGCGCGTGAAGAATACCTGGCGCGTTACAACGGCCCGGCCGACCATCGCGCCAGTGAGCGCATCCTTGATTTGGTGACTGCATGAAGCGCAATTACGAGTACCGGCAATTAATTCAGTTGCTCAGCAAATACATGCGCCCGTATTGGCCGCAAATGCTGCTATCGCTCACGCTGTATTTGGTGGCCAGCCTGCTGACCGCCGCCCAGCCGATGGTGACTGCGCCAGTGCTCGAGGTGGCTGTGCACGGGCCGCAAGCCTTCGAGCAGTTGGCGCAGAGCGCACCGACGAGCCTGTTAGATGTAGACCTCAACAACATTGGCCAATTCCTGCTCAAGCTGCTCTTTCCGCAGCAAGTAGGCGCTTGGAACGTGATTGTCAATGTAGCCATTTTGTATCTCGTGGTTTCTGTGGCGTTGTATACGCTCAATTTCCTTGTGTACTTGCTCGGTATTTGGATCCGGGTGCGCGCCGGGCGCAGCATGCAGGCTTCGCTATTCTCGCATGTGCTCGGCCTCTCACTCGATTTCTTCAACCGTAATCGCACGGGGGAGCTGATCTCGCGCCTGGAGAAGGATACCGACGCGGTGGTCTTTGGGCTGGAGGCGATCGTGCGCACGCTGGTGGTCTCCAGTGTGCTGGTGGTGCTGTACGGCGGCTTGCTGCTCAAAACCAGTTTGCGCCTCAGCCTGTTCGTGGTGGCTGCCGCGGTGGTGCAGTATGTTTTCGTGCAACTGGTTAAAAAACCCACGCAACGGCGCGTGCGCGAGCAATTTAACATTCAGGCGGAGCTTTCGTCTTATTTTCAAGAGGTGGTGTCCAATATCCGGGTTGTGAAATCGTTTGTGGCTGAAGGCTATGAGAGCCAGCGCTTGGCTAAGCTTTCCAAAAGAGCCATTCACGCCATCATGCGCTTCAGCTTCTTCAAGAACATTGATGAACCCGTTACCTTTATTATCAATTCAGCGGTCAATGTGGCCGTGCTGTTGTTTGCAGCCAATGAATTCATCGCCGGGCGCTTGAGTACCACTGGTTTCTTCCTTTACCTCTATGTGGGGCGCACTGTGCTCGATCCGCTGACCAGCTTGGCGCGCACCCTCAAGGTGATCCAAACTACGGTGGCCACCAGCGAACGCGTGCAGCAACTGTTTGGCGAATCGGCCTCCGTGGTGAGCGGCAGCATGGTCAAGACCGATTTCACTCAGCGGATTGCTTTTGAAAACGTCTCCTTCGCCTATGCGGATGCGCCGGTGCTGGAAAATATTGACTTGCAAATCCCGCTCGGCCATATGGTGGCCCTGGTGGGCGAGAGCGGGGCCGGCAAATCCACAATTACCGATCTGATCCTGCGCTTTTACGATCCCCATGCCGGGCGCATCACGATTGATGGAGCCGATCTGCGCACGCTGGATCTGGAGGCTTATCGCCGCTTGATCGGCGTAGTTTCGCAAGATAGCATTCTTTTCAACGCCTCGATCGCCGAGAACATTGCCTACCCTGAAAAAGAGCCAGACATGGCGCGGGTGCGCCAGGCGGCCCAGGTGGCCAACGCGCGCGATTTCATCGAGAAGCTGCCCCTGGGCTACGCGGCCCTGGTGGGGGATCGCGGCGTGCTGCTCTCGGGTGGCCAGAAACAACGCATCACCATCGCGCGGGCGGTGTACAGCCGGCCGCGCATTCTGATCTTGGATGAAGCCACCAGTGCCCTGGACACCGAGGCCGAGCGCCAGGTGCAAAAAGCGATCGACAACATCACCAAAGACACCACGGCAGTGGTGATTGCTCACCGGCTCTCGACGGTGATCAATGCCGATAACATCGTCGTGATGGAAAAAGGCCGCATCAGTGATCAGGGCAAGCACGCCGAGCTGTACGCGCGCTCGGCGATCTATAAACATTTCTGCGATCTGCAATTCGGGGCCAACGACGCCGTAAAGGCGGAGGTGCTGTAGTGAGCATTCCGCGCGGCATCCGCTCGTTGTTCTCGTTGGCAGCCCCGCGCCTGCGCAACCAGCCGGGTTTGTACTATGTAGCCCCCTTCGTCAACTGGGTGTTGGATTGGGAAGCGTATTACATCACCCGCAATGTGCGCGAGCGTTTTGGCCTGGCCGCCCAGGTGGTGAAATCGGCCAAGGACTATTCTGGCCAGTTGGTGCACTACGGTTCCCTGTGGGACATTCTGGCCAACATCGATGCTAAACACAATCGCCGCAACACGGTGATCGGCACCATCTTTCACGGGCAGATCGAAAGCCCTGAATTTCATGATGCGCTAGACAAGGTGCTGCGCTACCAGGATCGCTTTGCGCGGCTGCACACCGCCAGCTCGATCATGTACGCGCGCTTACTGGAGTGGGGTGTGCATGCCGATAAGCTGATCAACATCCCCTTGGGCGTAGATCTGGAGCGCTTCAAACCTGCCGCGCCTGAAGCGCGCGCCGCACGCCGCGCCGAGCTGGGCATTCCTGCCGGTGCTTTTTGTATCGGCTCTTTCCACAAGGATGGCCAAGGCATGGCCGAGGGGCTGGTGCCCAAGCTGATCAAAGGCCCGGATGTCTTGGTGGAGACTCTCGTACAGATTCACGCTCGCCACCCGGAGATTTTTGTACTGCTAAGCGCCCCGGCGCGGGGCTATGTAAAACAAGGCCTCGACGCGGCAGGCATCCCCTATGTGCATGTGGTGGAAGAGGATTTTCACCGCATCCCGCGCCTGTTTGACGCGCTGGATGCATATGTGCTCGCCTCGCGCGAGGAGGGCGGCCCCAAAGGCGTACTCGAATCCCTGGCTTCGGGTGTGCCGTTTGTGGGCACGCGGGTGGGGCTGGTGCCGGATGTGATCACCGATGGGCATGATGGCTTGCTCAGCGCCATTGAGGATCCGGCCGCGCTGGCCGCCGGCCTTGAGCGCCTGATCGAAGAGCCAGCCTTACGCCAACAATATCGCGCCAATGGGCTACAGCGCATCCAGCAGTTTGGCTGGGCGGTGATCGCTGGTCGCTACTATCACGAGCTTTATGAGCCTCTCCTCCCGGTGTTGAAATGAATCTAGCGCTCTTCTTTACCCAAGGGGTTTCTTTAAAAACCTGGCAAACCGTAGGTATGCTCGATCGCGAGGTGGCGCTGTATCGCCAGCTGCAAAACAAAGGTGTGGGCATCAGCTTCGTCACCTACGGTGGCGCCGAGGATCTGGCTTTTGCCAGCGAACTACCCGGAGTCGAGATCCGCGCCAACCAACTGGCGCGGTCGCTGGCGGCCTATGAGCGCCAGCTAATCGCAGAGCCGCCGCCTGCCGATGTGTACAAGAGCAATCAGATGGCCGGGGCGGATGTAGGCTTGGCCGCGGCACGTAAAGCCAAAGTGCCGTTCATTGCGCGCTGTGGGTACATGCTCTCGCTCAACCAGGAACGAAAATATGGCCAACGCTCGCGTGAGGCGAAGGCGGCGCGCAAGCTGGAGGCCAAGGTGTACAAAGAAGCCGATCGGATCACGGTGACTACCCACAAGATTGCCGAGAGCGTGGCAGAGCGCTACAAAGTCAACCCTGCCCGGATTGGCATCATTCCCAACTACGTAGAAGTGGATCGCTTTAAGCCTGTGGCGCGCGAAGCCAACCCGAAACTACGCATTGCTTTCGTGGGCCGGCTGGATATTGAAAAGAACCTGCACAACCTCATCCGCGCTGTGATGGATTTTGATGTGGAGTTGTGGCTGATCGGCTACGGGCCGCAGAAAGACGAACTCGAGCGCTTTGCTGAGGGCACCACGGCGCAGATCAAATTTATTGGCAACGTGCCCAATCGTGAGCTCCCTGCACTGCTCAACCAGTGCGATCTCTATGTAATGCCCTCATTGTACGAAGGCCACCCCAAAGCCTTGCTCGAGGCGATGGCTTGCGGGCTGCCCGCGCTGGGCACGCGCGTCAGCGGCATTCAGGAAATCATCACCGATGGCGAGAACGGACTGCTGTGCGAAACCAATGCAACCAGCATCAAGGCGGGGCTGCAACGCCTGCTGGATGACGCTGAGCTGCGCGCCCGCCTGGGTCAAGCCGGGCGTGAATACATTGTCAATAATTTCGCGCTCGAGCGCATCGTTGAAATGGAACTGGATCTGCTCCGCAGGTTGGCCGCGTGAAGACTCCCCTGGTTAGTGTGGTGCTGCCCGTGCGCAACGGGCTGCCCTACTTGCAGCAAGCGATTGCCAGCTTGCAGGCGCAAAGCCTGACGGACTATGAGTGCATTTGTATCGACGATGGCTCAACGGATGGCAGTGCGGAGCTATTGGCAGCGGTGCGAGACCCGCGCTGGCGCGTGATCCGCCAGCGCAAGCCGCAGGGCTTGGCCGCCACCCTCAACAAAGGCCTGCGCCTGGCGCGCGGCGCCTATTGGGCCCGCATGGACGCCGATGACATCAGCTTGCCGCGCCGGCTGGAGCTGCAGGCCGCATACTTGGATACGCACCCGCAGGTGAGCCTGGTGGGTGCTTGGGCCAAGACGCTGGGTCAGTCCAAAGAGCAGGTGTGGCGCCTGCCACAAACGCCGCAAGCTACCCGCGCCGAGATGTTGTTCAATTCGGCCTTCGTACACAGCGCGGTGATGTTACGCCGCAAGGATTTCCTGGCACAGCGCCTGCGCTACAACCCCAAAATCGCTCGCGCCCAGGACTATGAGCTCTGGGAACGGGCCGCCAATACATTGCAACTCGCCAATATCCCCAAGGTGTTGCTGCGCTACCGCATCCATCCGGCCCAGGTGGGCCAGCAGCACGGCGCTGCCCAGGCACACACCGCCGCCATCGTGCGAGCGCGCCAATTGCAGCGTCTGAAGCTAGGCGCCAGCCCGCGTGAGCTGGCTTTGCATAATCAGATCTCCACTTGGCAATTTGCCACTCACAGCGCTTTCTTGCGCCGCGTCGAAGCCTGGCTCAGCGCCATCGCGCGTGCCAACGCGCACACCTCGATCTATGATCCAGCGGCGTTACAAGCCACTCTGGAGCAGCGCTGGTGGGCGGCTTGCCGCGCCGCGGCCGTGCACAATGCAGAGGCCTGGCGCATATACACCAGCTCGGCATTGGCACGCGCGGGCCGGCGCAATGCGCTGGAGAAAACCATCTTCTGGGCAAAGGCTACATGGCTGCGCTAAAACGCAATCTGCCGCGCATTGCCGTGGTGGCCGCCAGCGCACCGCCCTACGGGGCCGGCGGCGTGGCCAGCGCGCATTACAACTTGTGGCGCGCCCTGCGCCAACAGGGCTACCCTGCCAAATTGTTTACCTTCTATGACAACGGCGTTGCCGCGCGCCGCGAGGATGGCATCGTGCGCCACGGCGCCGCCCCCCAATGGGTCAAGCGCCTGTTCGTGCTGCTCAACCTGCCCTGGCGCTTGCTACAGCCGCGTAAACTGGCCTATCACACGGCGGAGATATTGCGTAACGCGCCCGGCGCATTGCGCATGGCGCGCAGCATTCGCCAGTTTGCTCCGCAGATCGTGCTGCTATCGGATCATGGCGCGCCGGGCCTGTGGCTGCGCAAGCGCCGCGGGCAACGCTTCGTCTTAGTGGCCCATCACAATCCGGCGCGCCTGGCTGCCGAATCCGGCCTGGGTGATTTTTCCGCCGCGGATGTGCGCCTGGCGATCGCGCTGGAGCAACGCGTGCTCAAGCAGGTCGATGCGGTGATCTGCCCCTCGCATTACATGCGCCGCTGGTTCCAAAAGAGCTATCACTTTGGTGGGCCCGTGCACGTGATCCCTAATCTGATCGATCTATCCACCGTGGATGCGATCCCCGCCCGGGCGATCAAGCCCCGGCTCAAACTACCGGCGCGGGCACAAGTGGTGTATTTGCCTTCGGCCGGCATCCGCATCAAGGGCGGCGAGTATTTGCTATCTATTCTGGATGCGCTGTTGGCGCAGGCCCAGCGGCCCCTGGGCTTCTATATTCCTGGCGAGGTCGATGCGCACATCTTGGCCGCATTGCAGGCCCACCCAGCCTCCACGCAGATCTTGCTGGCCGGGCAGCTCAGCTATGCGCAACATATTGGTTATGTCAAATCCTGTGCCGTGGCCATCTCGCCGGCGCTGATGGAAAACTTCAGCATGGCGATCGTAGAAGCGGCCAGCGTGGGCGTGCCGGTGATGGCCTTCCGCCGCGGCGGCAACGCCGACATCATTGCCGATGGGCACAATGGGCAGCTGGTGCCCGGCCTGCAAGCCAAGGCCCTGGCGGCACGGGCGCTGGAATGGCTGCACACACCGGATCTGGCGCAACGCAAGCGCCACGCCCAGGCGTATACGCGCCAGCACTTCGGCCCGGCGCAGGTGCTGCCGGCCTATTTGGATGTTTTGCTGGGCAGGCGGAGTGCGCATGCCTAAGGTGACGTTTGGCATTCTGGCGTTGAATGCCCAGCCGCTGCTGCGCTACAACCTTGCCGCGTTGTACCCTTTTGCGCACCAGATCATCGTTGTCGAAGGGGCCACACAGGCCGCCCGCAGCCTGGCGCGGCCCGATGGGCATTCGCAAGATGGCACGTTTGAAATGCTGCGCGAGTTTCAGCGCAGCCAGGATCCGCAGGGCAAGCTGGTCGTCGTGACGGCTCAGGAGGCAGGCTACAGCGAGGGTTTCTGGCCGGAGAAGGAAGAGATGTCCCAGGCGTATGCCACGCGTGCCAGCGGGGATTGGCTATGGCAAGTGGATAGCGATGAGTTCTACCAGGCCGGCGATATGGCCGCGGTGCTGGAATTGCTGGAAAGTCAGCCCGAGATCTCAGGGGTGTCTTTTCCCTATATTGAGTTCTTTGGTGGCTTTGATAGCTACATTACTGGCGAATGGCACCTTTATGGGTATCCGCAGGTGTTGCGCATCTTTAAATGGGGGCCGGGCTACCGTTATGTCGCCCACCGGCCACCGCGCGTCCTCAATGCGCACGGGCAGGATCTGCATACGCTGGATTGGCTCACCGGCCCGCAAGCGCATGGCCAACCGATCTATATGTATCACTACTCTTACGTGTTCCCTAAGCAGGCCCAGCAGAAGGTAGGCTACTATTCGCAGGTAACCTGGTCGGCGGCGTTTCAGAAGAACCAGCAGTGGTATGAGCAGCAATATCTACGGTTAAAAAATCCCCTGCGCCTCGGCGAATTGGGTGGCCTGCAGTGGCTGGAGCCTTTTCGCGGCCAACACCCCGCGGCGATTCAAGCCCTGCGGGCCGATTTGCACGCCGGGCGGGTAAGCGAGCCCCTGCGCCCGCAAGCCGACATTCAGCGCTTGCTGCACTCGCCGTGGATGCGCCTGCAAACCCGCCTGGCGCGGGCTTTCTTGTGGCTTTATTGGCCAATTCGAGTAGTATGGAAATCGCTGCGTCAAGGGATTGTGAATCTTCTCCAAAAGGTGAAATGAGATGGGTATTCAGATTATTGAGCACAACAACATCAAGTATGCCGAGGTCATTCGGGCCAACGAACGCGTGGAGAAGACCACCTTCTTTTCGCCGGCCGAATCTTCCTTTCAGTTTGGGTTGCTGGCCCACGAAGCCGGCTTTACCGAGCCACCGCATTTTCACAAGCCTGTGGAGCGCATGATCTCTGATCTTCAGCAGATGTTTGTGGTGCAACGCGGCGTGGTGGTGGTGGAACTGTATAGCGACGCCGGTGAGCTGCTCGAAGAAGTGGAGCTTACCCAGGGCGATGCCATCGTGCTCATTCATGGGGTGCATGCCATCCGCGTAGTCGAAGATATGCAGTGCATCAGCGTCAAGCAGGGCCCGTACCTGGGCGAAGCGGAAGACAAGGTGTTCGTAGAGGTGAAGCAATGATCCCGGTATTTGAACCCGTCATCAGCGAAGATGAGATTGAAGCAGTAGTAGACGCGCTGCGCAAAGGCGAAGTCTCCGGCACTTTTGGCAGCTACATCGAAGACTTTGAAAGCGAGTTCGCCGCCTATGCAGGCTGCAAGCACGGTATCGCCGTCAATAGCGGCACCTCGGCTTTGCATCTGGCCGTGGCCGCGCTGGACTTGCAGCCGGGCGATGAGGTGCTGGTGAGCTCCAGCACCAACATCGCCACGGCGTTGGCCGCTTTGCACAATGGCGCCGTACCGGTCCCCGTCGATTCGGAGAATGTCACCTGGAACCTGGATCTGGACTTGATCGAGGGGTTGATCACGCCGCGCACCAAAGCGATCATCCCGGTGCATCTGTACGGCCACCCGGTGGACATGGATCGCCTGATGGAGATCGCCAATCGCCACAACCTGATTGTCATTGAAGATTGTGCCGAATCGCACGGTGCCACGGTGCGCGGGCGCATGACTGGCAGCTTTGGCCACATGGCCTGCTTTAGCTTCTACGCCAACAAAGTCATCACCACGGGTGAGGGCGGTATGGTGACCACCAATGATGATGCCTTCGCCGAGCGAGTGCGCTTGCTGCGTAACCTGGCCTTCACCCAGCCGCGCTTCAAACACGAATTGGCTGGGTTCAACTTTCGTATGCCCGGCTTTGTGGCGGCATTGGGGCTGGCGCAATTTCGCAAGATCGAGCACATCGTCGAGCAGAAGCGCCGCGTGGCCCAGCGCTACAACGCACAACTCAAAGATATCCCCGGCCTGCAATTGCCTGCCGAGCTGGAATGGGCCAAGAACGTTTATTGGATGTATGCGATCACGGTCGACCCCCAACAATTTGGTATTGACCGCAACAAACTGGTGGAAGCATTGGCTGAGCGCGGCATCCAAACGCGCACCTTCTTCTGCCCGATGAACCAGCAGCCCGTGCTGGAGAAGATGCCAGGCTTCCGCGAAGTGCCTTGCCCGGTAGCCGATACGCTGTGGGAGACTGGCCTGTATCTGCCCTCCACCTGGAATTTGAGCGACGAAACGATCGATGTGATCTGTGATGCCATTCGCCAGGCGCCGCGTTGGGAAGGGTAGTGTATGGGCTCGTACCTCGGCAAGTATGCTGAGTTCTACAACGTAATCTACGCCAACAAGCCCTATGCACAGGAAGCCGAATTTGTGCATGCCAGCTTGCAGCGTCACGCACATGGCCCCGTGCAGCAATTGTTGGAATTGGCCTGCGGCACCGGGCGGCATGCGGCCGCCTTGGCCGCCCTCGGCTACTCCATCCTGGCCACCGATTACTCCGCCGACCTATTGTCGGTTGCTCGTGCCAACGCAACCGCCGCCAACCTGCAGTTTGAATTGCAGGATATGCGCGCCCTGAATCTGGATGGGCGCCAATGGGATGCTGTCTATTGCCTGTTCGACTCGATCGGCTATGTGCAAACCAACGCCGCGGTTCAGCAGGTGCTGCAAAACATCCACACCGCCTTGCGCCCCTATGGCTTGTGCATCCTGGAGTTCTGGCATGCCCCGGCCATGCTGCGCGGCTACGAGCCGCACCGCCAGGCCAGTTGGCCGCTGCCCGCTGGCGGCCGCCTGGAACGCAGCTCGGATACGCGCCTAGACATTGAGCGCCAGGTGGCCGAAGTGCACTACACACTGCGGGAGTTGGCAGCCGATGGGAGCCTGGTGACTGAGCTTGAAGAAACGCAGGTCAATCGCTATTTTCTGGTGCAGGAGATGGCCCTGTTTCTTGAAAGCGCGGGCCTAACCCCGCTGGAGTGGCTGGCAGCGTATACACCCGCGCCGATCACAATGGATACCTGGCACGTAATGGTAGTGGCCCGCAAGGCGGCCTGAGCGCGCGCATGAAGATCGCCGTGGTTCTGGATGAGTACCTGTCGCATGATGGCGGGGCTTTTACATTCCAGGCCGAGCTTGCCCACGCCGTAGCGCGGCTGGCGCTACACAGCCAGCACGAATTTGTCTTCTTTGCTCCGCAAGCTGCCGACGCCAGTGTTGGCGTTGAATGGCATCGCTGCGCCAAGCCACGGCTGAGTGAGCGTGTATTACTGAAGTTGTTTCGCTATTGGCCGGCCCTGGAAGCCTGGCTGGGTTGGCGCTCGGCGTTGGAGCAGCGCCTGCGCGCCGAAGGGATCGAGCTGGCGTGGTTCCTTAGCCCGCGCATCCGCGCCTTGGGCTTGCCGTTCATTCCACTGGTGTTGGATTTGCAACACCGCTTGCAGCCGCAGTTCCCCGAAGTGAGCGCCAAGGGTGAATGGCACGTGCGCGAAGCACATTATCGACGCGCCCTGCCACAAGCGACCGCCATCGTGGCCGGCACGCGCGCCGGCCAGGCTGAGATCCAGCGCTTTTACGGCGTGGACCCGGCGCGCATACTGCGCTTGCCGCACCCCACGCCGCAAGCCGCGTTGGAGTACCAGCCTGCTCCGGTCAGCGAGCTGGCTCGCTGGGGGCTGGAGCCCGGCTACCTGCTCTACCCGGCGCAACTGTGGAGCCATAAGAATCACGCTAACCTCATCGAAGCCTTGGCGCTTTTGCACCAGCGTGGCCTGCGCCTAACCCTGGTGCTGACCGGTGCCGATTTCGGCGCCGCGGCCGTCATTCGCGCACGCATTGCCCAGCACAATTTGCAAGCCTATGTGAAATGGCTGGGCTTCGTGGAGCGCGAGGCGCTCTACGCACTGTATAGCCATGCGTTGGCGCTGGCCTATGTGAGCTTTTTTGGCCCTGAGAACCTGCCACCCCTGGAAGCTTTTGCCTTGGGCTGCCCGGTGGTGGCGGCCAGGGTCAGTGGGGCAGAGGAGCAGTTGGCGGATGCCGCGCTGTTGGTCGATCCCACTCAGCCAGCGGCTATCGCCGCAGCGCTGGAACGCCTGCATCGCGATGCCCCTTTGCGCCAGCGCTTGCAGCAAGCCGGCCGCCAGCGCGCCGCAGCGTGGACAGTGGATGATTTTGTGCGCGGCGCGCTGCGTTTTTTCGATACCTATTCACAAGATCAGGCGCGTGAAGCATGAGCATGCCGCGCCTAAGCATCCTGGCTTCGGTATATCAGGGGTTGGCATACCTGCCGGCCTACTTGGATGAGCTTCAATCCCAAACCCTCTTTGCGCAGTGCGAAGTGATCTTTGTGTGCAACGCGCCTTCGGCTGAAGAGCTGGAGATCCTGCGTACCTTTCAGCAAGCCTGGCCGGCCCAGGTGCAGATCCTCGAAGTGCCGCGCGAGACGCTGAGCGCATCCTGGAACCGGGCCTGGCAGTTGGCGCGTGCCCCGCTGCTGGCGATTTGGAACATCGATGATCGCCGTACCCCCGATTCGTTGCAACGTCAGGTGGAAGCCATGGAACGCGCGCCGTGGGCGCTGTGTTATGGCGATTACCTGGCCGTGGCGCAGTATGGAGATGAAGCCGGTGTGGTGCGCCACACGCCCGCGTATTCGGCCGCACATTTCGCCCGCGCCTTTGCTCAGGGCGGCGCTTTCTGGGTGCTGCGCCGCGCCGTGGCGGAGCAGATCGGCTATTTTGACGAGCAGTTTCGCATCGCTCCAGACATGGAATACTCCCTGCGTATCGCCGTTAACCGCTTGCCAATGGGGCGCGTGGATGGCGTGTTGGGCTACTTCACCGCGGCCGGGTTAGGCCTCAGCACGCGGGCGGGCGAGCTACCGGCGCGCGAGCGCACCGCGGTGCAGTTGCGCTATGGAGTGTTCGATAAAGTGCAAGCAGAGCCGCGCGCCGCCGCGGCCAGCTTTCGCCTGGATCATGTGCAATCGTTTGGGCAATGGCAGCCGCTGGCTGCGCTGTGGCCACAACAGCACGCGTATTTGCGCAGGCGCCAACCGCTGTGGCTGCTAGGGCGCCTGCGCTTTGCGCTGCGCCGTTTGCTGGCGCGCCTGGGCCTGCTGGAATGGCTGCATGCCCGTTTGCATAAAGAGCTCTAAGCCACTCTGGCGTCTTTGGGGTGGCGCTCGCCCCCCCCCGCTCGGCTCGTTATAATCATTTCAGTTGTTTTCTAATGGCCTCACAAAAACCCTCGATCCTGCTCCTAGGCACGCAAATGGAAATGGCCGGCGCCCAACGGGTGCTGTTCTTCCTGGCAGAGTATCTGTATGCGCAAGGCTTTGCGGTACAGGTGGCGTTTTTTTACGACAAGCAGTCGCTGGCCGCCACGTGGCAAAGCGAGCACCCTTTCCAGGTGGTCTCGCTGGACGGCTGGCGGCCGGGCGGGTTCATCTTTGCCAATCTGCTGCGTTTTGTGGCGGGCTTGTGGCGCTTGTTGACGGTATTGCGCGGCAAAGGGGCCATTGTTACCTATACCCCGCATAGCAACTTGCTCGGCTTGCCGGTCGCCTGGCTGGCCGGCGTGAAAGTACGCCTGGGCACCCACCATAGCGGCTTGGAGGGCAGCTCACCCCTGCTGGACCGCGTACACGGCTGGCTGACCAATTCGCGGTTGTGTACGCGCATGGTCTGCGTCTCCAATGCGGTGCGCAGTGGCGCCCTGCGCCATGAAGGCGCGCGAGCCGACAAACTGGTGGTGATTGAAAATGGCATTGTGCCGGTGGCGGCGCAACCGTTAAGTGCGGCGGAGCGGGCGCGCCTGCGGGCCAGTGTGGGCGCCGGCGAGCAGCAAACTCTGTGCCTCACCGTGGGGCGCCTAACTGTGCAGAAGGGCCATAGTTATTTGCTGGATGCGATTGCCCAAACCAACCAGGCGCAGCTGGTCTTCGCCTTTGTGGGCTACGGCCCACTAGATGCGGAGTTGCGCGCCAAGGCGCAGCACCTCGGCATCGCCAGCCGCGTGCACTTCGCAGGCGTGCGTAGCGATGTGCCTCAATGGCTCAGTGTGGCCGATGTATTTGTGCAACCTTCACTGTGGGAGGGAATGTCGCTGGCCCTGCTGGAAGCGATGTTTGCCGGCCTGCCGATCGTGGCCACGCGCATCCCCGCCACGGCGGAGGTGCTGGCGCACGAAAGCACCGGCCTGCTGGTGGACCCTGAGCAGCCTCAGGTAATGGCGCAGGCTCTGGATCGCATCGCCGCCGATGCGGCCCTACGGCAGCGCCTGGGCCAGCAGGCACAGCGCGTCGCCCAGCAGCAGTACACAGCGGCTGCCATGGGCGCCGCCTACCAACAACTCATCGAGAAGCTCTGGCGTGGCTAAGCACAAGCACGATCTATTTTTGGGGCTGGCGGCGACGCTTGCGCTCGGTGCTTTTGCCGAAGCCACCCAGATCGCCTGGGGTTCTGGTTTCTTCGTCGGCCGGCTTTCCGCCAAATGGCTGATCACCTTGCTGTTATTTGCTGCCGGGCTGGCGGCACTGCTTTGGATCGTGCGCCGCAGCCTGAACACCCCTGAATGGAGTGTGGCGCAACGCAACCGTATTGCCGCCTGGCTGCCGCCGTTTGTCCGCTTCACTCTGGCCCTGCTGTTTGTGCTCCTGCCGTGGGTCTTTATCTATTACTCGCCCTGGGGTGGCTTGTTTACCGGGTTGTTCACCCGCAGCCTGCTGTACAGCGTGGCCGTGCTCGGTGCGGCGCTGTGCCTCTCGCCCACGGGCATGGCTTTGCTGTCTTGGCGCAGTAGCTTGCTGGCTCTGCTTCTCGTGGGCTGTGGGTTGGTGCTGGGCGATGCCTTCGTGCGCGTGACGGATTACCCCTTGGCCTTGCATTGGTCTGAAGGCAATCGCCTGTGGGATTATTCCATTCTGTTTGGGCGTGCCCGCTACGCCTACCCGGCTGATCAGCCGATCTTCGTGTGGATCGACCCGGGGCGCCAGACCCTGTGGGGCCTGCCTTTCCTGTCTGCTGATTTGACGATTGCCGCGGCGCGCGCCTGGAGCGCGTTGATGACCACTTTGCCCTATGCCCTGCTGGGCTGGTTTGCCTTTCGCCCGCTACCCGGCGCCCGGCGCCAATGGTTCCTGGCTGGCCTGTGGGCCTTGCTGTTTTTGAATCAAGGCCCGATCTACGCCCCGCTGATCCTCAGCGCTATTCTGGTGGCGTTCGCGCGGCGCAAGCCGTTATGGCTATCCATTCCGCTGGTCGCGTTGGCCGGCGTGTATGCCGGCACCAGCCGCTTCACCTGGTCGTTCGCCCCGGCGATCTGGGCTGTGATGTTGGCGCTTTCGGATGCGGCGCTGCAGCACCCGCGGCTGCGCGTGCAGGATGTGGCCCGCGCCGCCATCCTTGGGCTGAGTGGCCTATGGAGCAAAGGGTTGCCGATCCTTACTGGCATCGTCAACAGCTTGCTGGCCCCAGCGGTGAGCAGCCCAATGGTAGATGGCACGCCAGGTGCCCAAGGGGTGACCAGTGTGCAGGGGCTGCAGGCGGTGGTGACCAGCCAACCGTATGCCTGGCAGCGCATGCTGCCCAATGATGTTTTTCCGCCCGGCATCCTGCTCGGCCTGCTGGCCGCGGTGGGGCCCTTGGCTTGGCTGTGCATCTACTTGGCGCGCAAGGGCTATTGGAAGACCACGCAGTTGCAACACTTCGCCGTGGTTGGCGGGTTGCTCGCCTTCCTGGGTGTGGGCCTGATTGCCAGCGCCAAAGTGGGCGGCGGCGCTGATCTGCACAACCTGGATATGCTGCTGGTGAGCTGCGTGCTCTTGGCCGGCGTGGCGTGGGAAGCGGGCCTGCACCAGCGGCTGGGGGAATGGCTGGCGACCACGCCCGCGGTACAAGCCTGCCTGCTGGCGATCTTGGTTGTGCCGGCGTTGTTTCCCTTGTATTCCGGCGCGCCGCTGAGCCTGCCTGATGATGAGCGCATGGCTTACATCATGCAGCGTTTGGATAGCAACATCCTGTGTGCTGCCCACTATGGTCCGGTGCTGTTCTTGGATCAGCGCCAATTA